>NZ_VRSV01000001.1:1834182-2139879 GCF_008017415.1 Microbacterium hatanonis
AGTCCACGAGACTCACCGCCACCGCCGTCACGTCGTCGGTGAGCGCGTCGCGCACGACCTCCGGAGTCACGAATCCGGCGGGCGGCAGCATCCACGACACCTGCGCACCCCCGAGGGCCGCCGAACGCGCCGCGGCGACCGTGAGACTCGGGAACTCGGCCGACGAGAGCAGCAGTGTGCCGCGGAGGGCGTAGACCGCCTGCATGAGGCCGTGGGCGGTCGACGGCTGGAGCACGACCTGGTCGGCCGGTGCGCCCAGCAGCTCGGCGACGGCGGCGGCGGCCTCGGCGACGTGATCGACCACGAGGTCGATGCTCGACCGCCGACCCGACGCGAGCAGCTCGGCGTCGGCGTTCGTCTCCGCCACCACGGACGGGGCCAGCGGGCCGAAGGACGCCCAGTCGAGATACCCCGTCTCGTCGCCGAAGGAGTGCGCGTAGGTATCGAGGTCGGTCACAACCGGCTATTCTCCCACTCCGCTCGCCGTTCCGCTCGCCAGCGACCGCGAGACCCGCTCCGCACGCCGACACCGTGACATCGTGCGCGGGTCTGGACGTGCCGCTGCGGTCTCGCGGGTGATCAGCCGCCGTAGCGGCGGTCGCGCTTGGCGAAGTCTCGGACGGCCCGCAGGAAGTCGACCTCGCGCAGGTCGGGGCCGAGCGCCTCGACGAAGTAGAACTCGCTGTGGGCGCTCTGCCAGAGCAGGAAGTCGCTGAGCCGCTGCTCCCCCGACGTGCGGATGACGAGGTCGGGGTCGGGGAGCCCGCCGGTGTACAGGTGCTCGCCGATCTGCTCGGGCGTGAGGCTCGCCGCCAGTTGCTCGAGCGACCCGCCCTCGCTGTCGTGCTGGGCGATGATGCTGCGCACGGCGTCGACGATCTCGCTGCGTCCGCCGTAGCCGACCGCCAGATTCACATGGAGACCGGTGTGGGCACGGGTGCGGTTCTCCGACTCGGCGAGCACCCGCGCGAGCTCCGGCGGCAGGTTAGCGGCGCGGCCCACGTGCTGCACACGCCAATTCGGTTCGCGGGAGACCTCGTCGGCGAGCTCGGCGATGATCTCCAGGAGATCGGCGAGCTCACGCGAGTCGCGCTTGACGAGGTTGTCGTTCGAGAGCAGGTACAGCGAGACGACACCGACCCCGAGGTCGTCGCACCAGCGCAGGAACTCGCGCATCTTCGCGGCGCCCGCACGGTGGCCGTGGGCGGCCGAATCGAACCCGAGCTGCCGAGCCCATCGGCGGTTGCCGTCGATCATCATCGCGACGTGGTGGGGCACCACATCCGGCGTCAATCGACGGCGGAGTCGGTTGATGTAGAGGCGGTACAGAGGGCCCCTGCCCCCGTTGATCCCGTTCTCCGTCACGCCCCTACGCTACCCCCGACCTGTGCAGTGCATGCGGAACCGCACAGCGTGCGCCCGGCGGCATACACCCGGACGTAGGCTCGTTGCGTGACCCGCCCCGCCTCCTCCCGTGCGGCCGAAGACGACGGCCCCGACATGCCGCAGCTGCCCCTCATCGAGGCGGCGGCGGTCGGTGCGCAGGACGAGATGAAGCCCACGTGGCGCGGATGGATCCACGCCGGAACGTTCCCCGTCGCGATCGCCGCCGGCATCGTGCTCATCGCCGTGGCGCAGGGGGCTCCCGCGAAGTGGGCGTCGGTCGTCTTCATGGCCACCTCGCTGCTGCTGTTCGGCAACTCGGCGCTCTACCACCGCTTCCACTGGAAGCCCAGGACCCGCGCGATCCTCAAGCGGATCGACCACGCGAACATCCTGCTGCTGATCGCGGGCACCTACACGCCGTTGTCGGTGCTCGCCCTCCCCACCGACAAGGCGATCATCCTGCTGTCGATCGTCTGGGGCGGCGCGATCCTGGGCATCTTCTTCCGCGTGTTCTGGCTGAACGCCCCGAGGTGGCTCTACGTCGCCCTGTACCTCGCCCTCGGCTGGGCGGCAGTGATGTACATGGGCGATCTGTTCGCCGCGAACGTCGCCATGATGGTGCTGGTCGTCGTGGGCGGCGTGCTCTACTCGGGCGGTGCGGTGATCTACGCGCTCAAGCGTCCGAACCCGTGGCCCGGCCACTTCGGCTTCCACGAGATCTTCCACGTCTGCACGGTCCTGGCGTTCCTCTGCCACTGGACCGCGTCCCTGCTGATCGTGCTGCACCCCGCGTTCCACGCGGGATGATCTTCAGCGCCGGAAACGATCGTCGCGCGGATCGATGTCCTGGTCGTCGACGTCGGATGCTTCCTCCGCCGCCCTCGCCTGCGCCTCCGCAGCATCCAGGTCTTCGTTGACCTCGGCGCGATACCGTCCGCGACGGATGCGGCGCAGCATGTCCCAGACGAGCAGGAACACCGCGACGGCGATGAATGCGATGGCAGCGAACCCCCAGGGGCCGGGGGTGACGAGCTCGGCCGGGGGCGCGCTGGGCTCGGGGGTCACTGCGGCGAGAAGAATCGCGGCGTACATCACACATCCTCGTTCTGCGCGGTAGCGCTTAACCTGGAGTTCCAGCCTAGTTCCGACCCGAGGTAGCGATGACCCAGCAGATGCTCGACGAACGATACGGCCGGCGACGCTCCACCGGACGTCGCGTGATCGGCTGGACCATCATCGGAGCCGTCGCGGTCGGGCTCATCGGCTGGGTCGGGTGGGGCACCGTGGCGCGGTCGATCGACGAGATCGACGATGACCTCACCGCCTTCGAGGTCGTCGACGCCCACACCGTCTCTGTGACGTTCCAGATCACCTCTCCCCCGGGTCGCGGGGTCACCTGCGTGCTGGAGGCGCAGGACGAGGAGCACGGGATCGTGGGCTGGCGGGTCGTCGAATACCCCGCGGTCGATACGCACGCACGGGCCTTTTCGGAGGAGATCCCGACGGTCGCCCTGGCGACCAATGGTTTGGTCAACAGCTGCTGGGTCACGTAAACTCAGGACCCACATTCGATCGACGCCCTGGCCGATGCCGGGGCGTTTCGAATTGAGGGCGTCGATGTCGGCGCTCCACGACGACCAAGGAGACCGACCGTGTCCAGCGACGCCCCGGTGACGTTCCTCACCCAGGATGCCTACGACCGCCTCGCCAACGAGCTCGAATACCTGTCGACGACCGGCCGCGAGGAGATCGCGAAGCGCATCGAGTCGGCTCGCGAAGAGGGCGACCTCAAGGAGAACGGCGGTTACCACGCCGCGAAGGACGAGCAGGGCAAGCAGGAAGCACGCATCCGCACTCTGAAGGCGCTGCTGAAGGACGCCACCGTCGGCGAAGCTCCCCAGAGCCACGGCGTGGTCGAGTCGGGAACGATCGTCACCGCCATCGTCGCGGGAGGCGAAGAGCGATTCCTCCTGGGCAACCGCGAGATCGCCGTCGATTCCGAACTCGACGTGTACAGCGAGGCCTCTCCGCTCGGAGCGGCGATCCTCGGCCAGAGCGAGGGCGCCAAGGTGTCGTACACCGCGCCCAACGGCCGGGAGATCCCGGTCGAGGTCGTCAAGGTCGAGACCTACTCCGGCGAGTAGCCTTCGGGGTCAGTCGCGCGAGACCGTGGCGGTGAATCCCGCCTCTTCGAGCGTGCTGATCACGAGACCGCGGTGGTCTTCGCCCCGGGTCTCGACGCTCAGCTGCAGCACCACCTCGCTGATCTGCATGCCCTGACCGTGACGGGTGTGCATCACCTCGACCACGTTCGCTCCGACCTGGGCGAGCAGCTCCGACACCCTCGCGAGCTGACCCGGGCGGTCGGGCAACGGAATGCGCAGGGTCATGTAGCGACCGGATGCTGCGAGCCCGTGCGCGACGACCCGCTGAAGCAGCAGCGGATCGATGTTGCCGCCCGACAGGATCGACACGGTCGGACCGGAGGCGGCGACCTTGCCCGCCAGGATCGCGGCGACCCCGACCGCGCCGGCCGGCTCGACCACCTGCTTCGCGCGCTCTAACAGCACGAGCAGCGCACGGGCGATGTCGTCCTCGGTCACCGTGACCACGTCGTCGAGATGCCTGCTGATGAGAGCGAACGGCAGGTCGCCGGGGCGGGCGACCGCGATGCCGTCGGCGATCGTCGGGCGGGTCTCCACCTGGAGCGGGCGCCCGGCGGCGAGCGACGACGGGTAGGCCGCGGAGTTCTCTGCCTGCACACCGATGACCCGCACGGTGCGGCCTTCGGCGGCGGCGCGCGCCTTGACAGCGGCAGCGACTCCGGCTGCGAGTCCTCCCCCGCCGATGCCGACGATGACGGTCTCGAGATCGGGGAGGTCTTCCATCAGTTCGAGCCCGAGCGTTCCCTGGCCGACGACGATGTCGCGGTGGTCGAAGGGGTGGATGAGCACCGCACCGGTCGCCTCGGCGAACTCGGCCGCGAGGCGCAGCGGCGTCTCGACCGTGTCTCCCTCGAGGATCACCTCGGCGCCGTACCCGCGCGTGGCGAGCAGCTTGGGCAACGGCACGCCGAGCGGCATGAAGATCGTGGCCGGGATGCCCAGCTGCTGTGCGGCGAGGGCGACGCCCTGAGCGTGGTTGCCCGCCGAGGCGGCGACGACGCCGCGCGCACGCTCTTCCGCCGTGAGACGCGAGAGCCGGTAGGTGGCCCCGCGGATCTTGAACGAACCGGTGCGCTGCAGGTTCTCGAGCTTGAGGTGCACCGGCACCTCCAGGAGGTCGCTGAGGTGCTGCGACTGGTCGAGCGGAGTGCGTGTGATGATGCCGCGAAGGGAGGCGGCCGCGTCTTCGAACTCGGCCAGGGTGGGATCGGTCATGCCTTTTTTCTCTCTTTGCGGGGCACGGTGCTCCAGATCAGATCTCCCGTGAGGGGCTGCTCACCGACGGTGGTCCACGCCCGCGACGACAGGTAGACCGCGACGACGTTGACGAACGCCGCGAGGGGAACCGCGAACAGCGCCCCCGGGATGCCGCCGACCATCGCTCCGCCCGCGACGACCAGCACGACGGCGAGCGGGTGCACCTTCACCGCCGAGCCCATCAGGATCGGCTGCAGGATGTGGCTCTCGATCTGCTGGACGAGCAGCACGAAGATGAGCATCCACAGCGCGATCCACGGCCCGTTGTAGACGAGGGCGATGAACACGGCCACGGCACCCGTGAGGACGGCGCCGACGAACGGGATGAAGGCGCCAAGGAATACGAGCACACCGATGGGGATGGCCAGCGGCACGCCGAGGAAGAAGGCGCTGATGCCGATGCCGACCGCGTCGATCGTGGCGACGAGCAGCTGGGTGCGGGCGTAGGTGACGACGGTGCGCCAGCCCGCGCGTCCGGCGCCGTCGACGGCGGGTCGGGCGTCCTTCGGGAACAGGCGCGTCGTCCACTGCCAGATGCGGCCGCCGTCGGCGAGGATGCACAGGAGGATGAAGATCGTCAGGAGGAGTCCGGTGACCACGTGCCCGACGGTGCTGCCCACGGCGAGCGCCCCGGTCCAGAGCACCTGAGCCTGCTGCTGGGCGAAATCGATCGCCTGCGCGAGCCCGTCGTCGATCTGGGCCGCCGTCAAGTGCAGCGGTCCGTCGATGAGGAACTGCCGGAACTGCTCGGCCGACGCGACGGTGCGCTCCTGGACGGAGCGGAAGTCGCGGGTGATCTGCCACACGGCGACCCAGAACAGTCCGCCCACGATCGCGATCGTGCCGATGACCGTCACGACGATGGCGAGCCACCGGGGCCACCGGTGCCTCAACATGAACGTGAAAGCGGGCCAGGTCAGGGCCGTGATGAGGATCGCGATCAGCAGCGGGATGACGAGGAGCTTCAGCTGGATGACCAGCCAGATGACGACGCCGATCGCGGCGGCGAGCACCAGCAGTCGCCATGCGTAGGAGGTCGCGATGCGCAGCGCGTTCGGCACGGCGCTCGGTGCGTCGATCGTGACCGTGCGCCGACGCAGCGCGTCGAGGAACGAACCGCGGGATTCGGGGGCGGGATCGCTCATCCACTCAGTCTAGGCTCGGGGCATTCCGCGGCGGGCATGGCCGCAGCGGTGTCGGTGGCCGTCGTTAGGCTGGCGCGGTGAGAGAGACCCTCGGCCGAGCCGAAGCACGTCGCATCGCCCTCGCCGCCCAGGGCTTCGCGAGGCCCCGTCCCGCGACGGTCGGTACGCGACAGCTCAACGGCGCCCTCGCACGCATGGCGACCCTGCAGATCGATTCGGTCAACGTCTTCGCCCGTTCGCACTACATGCCGCTGTTCTCCCGGCTGGGCGCATACGACACCGCTCTGCTCGATCGTCTGCTGTTCTCGCGCAGACCTCCCTACGTGGAGTTCTGGGCGCACGTCGCGGCATTCATCCCCGCCGAGGACTGGGCCCTGTTCCGCTTCCGGATGGACGACCACCGCGCCAAGTACGCCGAGAAGGCCGACGCGTGGATGGCGACGCATTCCGAGATCGTCGAGTGGGTGCGGACCGAGCTCGCCTCCCGCGGTCCCCTGCGCCCGGCCCAGATCGAACACGATGCGGCGGGCGGCCAGCGCGGTCCGTGGTGGGGCTGGAACGACGTCAAGCTCGCTCTCGAGTACCTCTGGCTGATCGGCGACGTCGCCATTGCGGGGCGACGTGGATTCGAGCGCCGCTACGCCCTCGCCGACCAGGTGATCCCCGCCCCCGTTCTCGCGTCGCCCGTGGCGCGCCCCGACGCCATCCGGGAGTTGGTGCGACGCGCGGCGCGCGCGTACGGCGTGGCGACAGCATCCGACCTCGCGGACTACTGGCGTATCCGAGACCGCAGAGCCGTTCTCACCGCGCTCGACGAACTCACCGAGCAGGGCGAGCTGCGCCGTGTCTCGGTCGAGGGGTGGGAGGTCGGCGGGCGCCCCGCGAAGGCCTGGCTGCACCGCGACGCGGTGCTGCCCCGCCGCCTGACCGGAGCGGCGATCCTCACCCCGTTCGACCCGCTCGTGTGGTTCCGCGATCGCGCTGAGCGCCTCTTCGACTTCGAGTACCGCATCGAGATCTACACGCCGTCCCCCCAGCGCCGGTTCGGCTACTACTCCCTGCCCGTGCTCGTCGGCGACGACATCGTCGGCCGCGTCGACCTCAAGGCCGATCGCGCCTCGGGCACTCTTCTCGTGCAGTCAGCCTGGTGGGAGCACCGGCGACCGGCCGATGCCGCCGACCGTATCGCCGCCGAGATCCGTCTGGCCGCCGCCTGGCAGGGGCTCGAACGGGTGTCGGTCTCGCGGTGGGGCGACGCCGTCGACGACCTCGCTGGCGCCCTTCCCGGTGCGGCACGACACGACCGCCCGACGACCCCCGAGGCCGTCGCGCTCGCCCCGGAAGAACCGGTGCTCTGACGCGTCAGAACTGGACGCGCGGCGGCTCGGAGATCGCAGCGCCGTCGACGACCTCGAAGAACTCGCGCTCGGAGAACCCGAGGCGGCGGGCGAAGAGGTTGTTCGGGAAGACCTTGACCTTGGTGTTCAGTTCGCGAACGCCGCCGTTGTAGAACCGGCGCGAGGCCTGGATCTTGTCCTCCGTGTCGACGATCGACTGCTGGAGGTGCAGGAAGTTCTGGCTCGCCTGCAACTGGGGATACGCCTCGGCGACGGCGAAGATCGACTTGAGGGCCTGCTGCATGTGCCCCTCCGCGACACCGGCCTCGGCCGGTCCGGTCGCGGACAGGGTCTCGGCGCGCGCCCGCGTCACGTTCTCGAACACGGCCTTCTCATGGGCCGCGTAACCCTTCACCGCCTCGATGAGGTTCGGCAGCAGATCGGCTCGACGCTTGAGCTGCACGGTGATGTCGCTCCACGCCTCATCGACGCGGACGTTGAGCTGGACCAGCGAGTTGTAGGTCGCCCAGAGGTAGATTCCGCCGATGGCCACGAGGGCGACGACGGCTAAGACGGGGATGAGCCATTCCCACATTGCCGGGTTCTCCGTTCGACGATTTTCCTCATACTAGCCGCGGCGGTCGGCGCAGAAGACTCGCGGCCGAGCCTCTCAGGGGTTACTCACCGAGCACGCGTGCCAGATAGGGATTGACGAAGAGCCGATCCGGATCGAACCGATCCCGCACCGAGAGGAAGTCGTCGAATCGCGGGTAGAGCGCTCGGAGTTCGTCGGCGCGCAGCGAGTGCTCCTTGCCCCAGTGCGGTCGTCCCGCGAAACCGCGCATGATCCCTTCGACCGCCTCGAAGTACTCGGTCGGGTCCTCTCGCCAGTACCGGTGCACGGCGATGTAGCCGCTCTCCCTGCCCGACGCCGTCGACAGCCACAGGTCGTCGGCGGCCGCGACGCGCACCTCCACGGGGAAGGAGATGCGCCACCCGCGCTCGGTCACGAGATCGCGCACCGCAGCGAACGCCGCCGGCAGGTCGGCCAGGGCGACCGCGTACTCCATCTCGCGGAACCGCACGGTCCGCGACTGCGTGAAGACGCGGTGCGAACGATCCGCGTAGGTGCGATTGCCCATCAGCGCGCTGGCGACGCGCGCGACCGGGGGCACCGTCGCGGGCACCACCGTGCCCACCGCGCACGTCGCCCGGTACACCCCGTTCGCGAGGAGCGACTCGTCCACCCATCGCCGCACCGGCGGGATCGGACGGGTGGGACTCCCCTCCGGCAGCCGCAGGTTCTCTTTCGTCACGGCGTCGTCGGTATGGGGGAACCAGTAGAACTCGAAGTGATCGGCCGCGCCGACGCGGTCGTCGAGAGCGCCCGTGACGGCGGTGAGCGACTCGAGGCGTTCGGTGGCGTCGAGCACGAAGGCGGGCACGCACTGGAGAGTCACGTCGACGAGGATGCCGAGTGCACCCAACCCCACCGCCACAGCCGGGAGCAGCTCGGAGTTGCTCTCCTCATCGACACGGAGCAGCTCGCCGTCGGCGGTGACGAGGGTCGCACCGACCACCTGTGTCGAGATGCCGCCGAAGCGCAGACCCGTGCCGTGGGTGCCGGTCGAGATCGCGCCGGCGACCGTCTGCCGATCGATGTCGCCGAGGTTCGGCATCGCCAGTCCGTACGGCGCCAGAATGGCGGGGATCTCCCACAGGCGCGTCCCCGCACGGAGGCGGACGCGTCCGCGATCGCGGTCGACGTCGATGAGGCCTCGCAGGTCGCGCAGGTCGAGCATAATGCCCGCCGCGACGGCGATGCCCGAGAAGCTGTGCCCCGCGCCGACGGCCTTCACCGTGAGGGAACGGGCGGATGCAGCGGCTACGGCACGGCGGACCGCACCCTCGTCGACGGGGAACTCGATGCGATGGGGCCGAACCTTCTGCGAGCGCCCCCAGTTGCGCCAGACACCACCCGGACGGGTCATAGGAATGTCTTCCCCTCGCCGCGGTAGGTGAGCGCCTCGCCCTCGATGCGGTCGTCCTCCACGAGCAGGTAGCGGTCGACCCGCTCGGCGAGCTCGCCGCTCTTCGCGTGGCGGAACCAGACGCGATCTCCGATCCGCAGGCCGCGTGCGGCGACACCGCGCAGAGGGGTCTGCACCTCCCCCGCCCCTTCGCGCGAGAACATGGCCAGCCCAGCGGGCCACACCGGCAGGGGCTGTCGCGACGCCAACGGCGGCCCCGATGCGATCCACCCGCCTCCCAGGACCGTCACGATGTCGGGGCGGGGCTTGCGCACGACCTCGAGCGCGAACGCCGCAGCCGCCGCCGGCTGGAATGCGCGGTATCCGTCGAAGAGGTGGCCTCCGAGCAGACCGCTTCCGGCGGTGAGCTCGGTGACCGACGAGTCGGCGGCCGTCCCCTCCAGCGATCCCGTTCCCCCGCCGTTGACGAACTCGAGCGGCACGACGTCGCGGACACCCGCGACGATCGCTCCGCGGCGTTCGAGCAGCTCGGCAGACGAGCGACGCTGCATCCAGCGGATCACAGGGTCGCCGATCCCCGTGTCGTCTCCCTGCCCGGCGATCTGCGCCTCGTACATCATCAGTCCGACGAGATCGAAGCCGGGCCGGTCGACGATGCGGCGGGCGAGGGCGACGACCTCCGCCGGCTCGTGCACGGGCGATCGGTGGACGCCGATGTGTCCGAGAACGGCCGACCGCCAGGAAGCGTCCGCGTCGATCGCGATTCTGATGCGTGCCCGCGCGCCCGGTGCGGCGACGGCGTCGACGAGATCCAGCTGAGCCGGATCGTCGATCATCAGCGTGATGCGCGCCGCAGCCTCGTCATCGGCTGCCAGCCGGGACAGGGCCTCCCTGTCGACCGTCGGGTAGCCGAGGACGATGTCGTCGTGATCGGCCGCGAGCCACAGCGCCTCCGGCAGCGTGTAGGCGAGGATGCCGCGGTACCCCGGTAGCGAGAGCACCGCGTCGAGCACCGAACGCACCCTGACCGACTTGCTCGCGACGCGCACCGGCACGCCGCTCGCGCGCACGAGCAGGTCCGCCGCGTTGTACCGGAGCCCGGGCAGGTGGATGGTCGCCAGCGGGCCGCTCACCGCGGAGACGGCCCTGCCGAGTTCCGGCCAGAGGTCCGAGTCCGGCGGACGCGCCGCCGGGCGGGAGATCAGATCGATCGACACCGTATACGGCTCCTTCCGCGTGAGAGCTCAACCGAGAACCATCGACCGCGAGCCGCGGCGGTCACGACGCCGCCGGGAGCGAGAAGGTGAACGCAGCGCCGATCCCCTTCTCCCCGCGGGCGGAGACCGCTCCGCCGTGGAGCGCGACGATCCTCGCAACCGATGCGAGCCCGAGCCCGGTGCCGGGGAACTCCTCGGCGCTGTGGAGGCGTGTGAGGGGCCGGAAGACGCTGTCGGGCTCGGGGGCGTCGAATCCGACGCCGTTGTCGCTCACCTCCAGCGTGTGGAACGCTCCGTCCGATCCGAGGGAGCGCAGTCGGATCGCTGCCTCGTCGCTCGTGGAGGTGTACTTCACCGCGTTGTCGAAGAGGTTGCTCAGCAGCAGGTGCACCAGAGCGGGATCCGCGGCGACCCGGATGGCCGGTTCGATCTCGATGGTGGCGTTCCGGGCACGGCCCTGCACTCGGAGGTCCGCCGCGATCCCTTCCGCGACCGCGCTCAGATCGAGCGGCTCGATGTGCAGCGGTTCGGTCGAGAGACGGTAGATCGACAGCATCCGGTCGATCTGATCCGACATGCGCTGGCCGGCGCCGAGCGCGGAGTGGGCGTAGGCCGCGGCGCTGGTGACGTCGGTCGCCGTGCCGTCGGCGACGAGCTCGGAGAAGCCCATCATCGCGCCGAGGGGTCCGCGCAGGTCATGCACCAGCGAGTGCATGGCGGCATCGAGCTCGTCGGCCCGCGCGGCCTCCTGATCGCGTTCGGCGCTGCGTCGGGCGATGGCCCCGCGCAGCTCGAGGTTCTCGAGAGCCACCGCAGTGCTGTTCGCGAGCACCTCCAGGTGGCGCACCACCTCGGGCTCGGGAACGTGGGATTCGGCCCAGTACGCGCCGAGGGCCCCGATCGGATCGGACGAGCGGATGGGCGCCATGCACAGGCTGGAGACGAAGGTCGGGCGGTAGGCATCGTGGGGAACACGGTCGTCGTCGTAGATGTCGGCGATGACGACCGTCTGCCGGTGCAGCATCGACCAACCGCTGACGCAGGCGGTCAGCGGGAACCTGCTGCCCTTCCACAGCGGCGTGATCGCGTTCTCGTCGGCGTAGAAGCACTGGTCGTCCTCGCGGAGGACGAACGTCGCTCCGTCGGCACCGGTGAGGGCGCGCACGGCCGCGGCGACGATCTCGGTCACCTGCGCGGGACTCGTCGCGGTCGACAATCGGTCGACCGTCTCGGTGAGAACGAGCGTTCTCGCACTGGTCGTCGGTTCTGTCACGGTCATGGTTGCCCCCAAAGCAACTCTGATGCGCCTGAATGCACAGACTAGCGGACGGGGCCCGTCGCCAGACGGTCGCCCGCACGTCTCTCCCCGCCGGAGCCGTCCGCGCCGTACCCTGGTGCGGGGCGCGCATGCATCGCGCCGACGGACCGAAAGGACCCTCATGGCCGTTTTCTCCCGAGGCTTCGGGGCTCGCAGGCGCGAGTCCGACCCGAAGCTCCCTCCCGGCCAGTATCTGACCGAGGACTTCCCCGTGCTCTCCGCCGGGCCGACGCCGCGGATCGACACCGCGGACTGGAGCTTCAGCATCCAGACCGAGAAGAACACGACGACCACCTGGTCATGGGACCAGCTGCACGATCTGCCGATCGAAGAGGTCGCCACCGACATCCACTGCGTGACCCGCTGGTCCAAGCTCGGCACCTCCTGGCGAGGCGTCTCGCTCGACACGCTCTTCGCGGGAGTCGACACCGACTTCGCCTACGCGATGGCGCACTCCTACGGCGGGTACACCACGAACATCGCCATGGCCGACCTGCTCGGCGGCAAGGCGTGGGTGGCTTTCGAGTTCGGCGGGGAACCGCTCGACCCCGAGCACGGTGGGCCGGCGCGGCTGCTCGTGCCGCACCTCTACTTCTGGAAGAGCGCGAAGTGGGTACGTGGTCTGACCATGCAGAAGCACGACGATCCGGGCTTCTGGGAGCAGAACGGGTACAACCTGCACGGCGACCCCTGGACCGAGGAACGCTATTGGTGACCGTCGGCGGCTGGTTGCCGGCCACTCTTGCCGCGATCGAGCCCTCGACCCCGAGCGCGCGCGTGCTGCGACTCGACGTTCCGGGATGGGCGGGGAACCTGCCCGGGCAGCACCTGGATCTGCGATTGACGGCGGAGGACGGCTACCAGGCCGTCCGGTCGTACTCGATCGCCTCCTTCGGCCCCGGTGAGCAGGTCGAGCTGGGCGTCGACGAGGTCCCCGACGGCGAGGTGTCGCCCTACCTCGTGCTCGATGCGCGCCCCGGCGACGCCGTCGAGGTGAAGGGGCCCCTCGGCGCGTACTTCGTCTGGCGCGATGACGATCCCTCCCCCGTGCAGCTCATCGCCGGCGGATCGGGGATCGTTCCGCTGATCGCGATGGCGCGCGCACGCGCCCTGTCCGACTCCGCAGCGCCGTTCCGCCTGATGTACTCGGTGCGCCGCCCCGACGATGCCATGTATCGCGACGAGATCGACGCGCTCGGCGACGATGTCGACGTCACGTGGGCGTACACGCGCGAGGCACCGGCCGGGTGGGCGCGGCCCGCGGGTCGCGTGAGCCAAGACCTGTTGCGGGATGCGGCGTGGTCGCCCGCGCAGTCGCCGGCGGTGTTCGTGTGCGGCCCGACCGGCTTCGTCGAGACGGTCGCGACGGCGCTGGTCGCCCTCGGCCACGACCCTGCGCGCGTGCGCACCGAGCGATTCGGAGGATAGCGATGGTCAAGGTGAAACCGGGCGACACGGTCGAGAGCGTGATCGTCGACGGCAATGCGGTCGCGGGCCTGCTGTCGGACGCCCTCCAGTCCGATGCGACGCTGCTGCGACTCACGTGCGGAACGTGCGGGGATCAGAGCGTGCTCGCCGAAGCGCTCGTCGAACTCGACGAGGCGGGCGCGATCGTGCGGTGCCGTTCGTGCACTCACACGATGCTGACGCTGCTGCGTCGCCCGGAGGGCGTCACGCTGCGCATCGGGACGTTCGAGATCGCGTTCCCCGGCGCGGCCGGGTGACCGCGCAGCTCACCGCTCGGACGTGCCCCCGCTGGGACTCGAACCCAGACTGAAGCGATTTTAAGTCGCCTGCCTCTGCCATTGGGCTACGGGGGCCGGTGTCGACACCGCGACGTCGCCGACACCACCACCGTAGTGCCGGCACAGAACGAGCCGGGCACCCTGCGGGTGCACCGGCTCGCTCGACGACGCGGGTGGGTCAGCCGGCGGCGGCGACCTTCTCGGGCTCGGCCTTCTCGGCGGCCGGCTTCGACTCCTCCACCGCCGCGGGCTGCGGGGGCTTCGGACGAGCGGCGAACTCCTCGAACACGGCGCGCGGAGTCTGGACGGCCTCGAGGCTGACGATGTCGCGACCGAGGAAGAAGTTGTTGACCCATCCCCAGACCACGCGGATCTTGCGCTCCCACGAGGGCATCGCCAGGCCGTGGTAGCCGCGGTGGGCGAACCACGCGAGAAGACCCTTGAGCGCGATGTTGCCCGACTGGAAGACGCCGTTGTAGAGACCGAGGCCGGCGACGGCTCCCATGTTCTTGTGGAAGTAGTTCTTCGGCTCTTCGCCGCGGATGACCGCGAGCACGTTCTTCGCGAGGAGCTTGCCCTGGCGGACGGCGTGCTGGGCGTTCGGCACGCAGAAGCCGCCGACACCGCCGCCGGAGAGGTCGGGGACGGCCGAGACGTCGCCGGCTGCCCAGGCACCCTCGACGATCTCGTCATCGGTGCCGACGCGCAGGTCGGGGCGGGTGCGGATGCGGCCGCGCTCCTCGACGGGCAGGTCGCCGCCGCGGACGACGGTCGGGTTGGCCATGACGCCGGCGGTCCACACGATGAGGTCGGTGGGGATCGTCTCACCCGTCGAGAGCTGCACGATGCCGTCGACAGCGCTCTGCAGCTGCGTGTCGAGGTGCACGAACGCGCCGCGCTTGGCGAGGTCTTTCAGCACCCACTCGCTCGTCTTGAGAGACACCTCGGGCATGATGCGCCCCATCGCCTCGATGAGGTGGAAATGGGTCTCGTCGAACGACAGCTGCGGGTAGTCCTTGAGCAGCGCGGAGGCCAGCGAGCGCAGCTCGGCGAACACCTCGATGCCGGCGAAACCTCCGCCGACCACGACGACGGTCAGCAGCCGCTCGCGCTCGGGCCCGGCGGGGAGCACCGAGGCACGGTCGAAGTTCGACATGAGGCGGTCGCGGACGGCGACGGCTTCTTCGATGGTCTTGAGCCCGATCGCGTTGTCGGCGATGCCCGGGATCGGGAAAGTGCGCGAGACGGCTCCGGCCGTCACGACGATCTGGTCGTACTCCTGCAGCCACGGCTCGCCCTCGGCGGGCGTGATCGTGGCCACCTTGTTCGCGTGGTCGATCTTGGTGACCTTGGCGGTGACGACCGTCGTGCGCTTCAGGTGACGACGCAGGGCGACGACGGCGTGGCGCGGTTCGATGGCGCCGGCCGCGACCTCGGGGAGGAACGGCTGGTACGTCATGTACGGCAGCGGGTCGACGATCGTGACATCGGCTTCGCCGCGGCGGGACCGCTTCTCGAAGTGCCACGCGGTGTAGAACCCTGCGTATCCGCCACCGACGATGAGGATCCTGGGAACGGTGTTGGTCACGGTGGAAGAACTCCTAGATGATGGTGCGGCTTGGCCCGCGAGATGCGCGCGCCGATCTGATGCGCCGGACAGCAGCGGTGAAGCCGAGCGAGATCATTATAGCCGCGAGCGTGCCGGCCACGAGCGGTACCGTCCCGTACAGCAGGGTGTCGCCGGTCGGGACGAACGGCGAAGCCTCCGCGGTCCGCTCCTCGGCATCGGGGAGCGGGGGCACCTCCACCGGGGCCGGCGTGATCTCGGGCGCGGGCGCGGCGTCGGCCCGGCGGTAGAGACGGATCCACTCCTCCAGCGTCAGACCGAGCGGGCTCTCGTCGACGGTCGCGACCTGCGCGTTGACCGCCGCGGACGCGTTCACGAGGCCGTACCCGTAGAGGGGATCGGGCAGCTCGGCGATCCCGGGCACGGGGCTGGCGGTCTTGATGAGTCGGTTGATGACGTTGTCGGCGTCGAGCTCGGGGTGCGCCGAGCGGATGAGGGCGGCGATGCCCGCGACGAGGGGCGCGGCCCCGCTGGTGCCGTCCCACCACACGAGCTGGCCGCTCGGCGAGACACCGAGGAGACGCTCGCTGGGAGCCGAGACCCCGATGGTGATGCCCTGAGTGGATGCTTCCTGACTCGCAACACCCGACGGATCGACGCCCCCGACGGTCAGCACACCGGGGATCGTGGCGGGTGCGCCGACGCGGTTGGTTCCGCTCCCCCTGTTGCCCGCCGCCACGATGACGACCACGTCGTTCTCGAACGCGTACTGGAACGCCTCGTCCCAGGTCTCATCCCAGTCGAGGGTGTTCGTGGTGAAAGAGAGGTTGATCACGTCGGCGCCGTTGTCGACCGACCAGTGGATGGCGTCCGCGATCTGCTGGATGAACGACACCGAGGAGGTGCCGCCGAACCCGACGGAGACCGACAGGAGTTCGGCCTCGGGTGCGACGCCGATCATCCCCCGCCCGTCACCGGTGCCGCGCGCGCCCGCGAGGGAGGCCACCCAGCTGCCGTGCGCCCGGTCGGTGCCGCCCACGGGGGTGCGCCCGTCGGGCGTGCCCACACCGGAGACGTCGGTGCCTCCGGCGACGGCGCCGGCGAACTCCACCGGGCCCGACGCGATGCCCGTGTCGATGATCGCGATACGCGTACCGGCGCCGCGGGTGGTGTTCCACGCCTCGCGGATGCCGTACTGGTCGAGCCAGTACTCCGCCGCCCTCACGCCGTCGGCGGGATCGTCGGCGACGGGCGGAGCAGGCGTCGCCGCCCCGACCAGCGTGCCCGCCACGACCACCGCGAGGGCAGCCGCGGCGAAGCGCTTCATGCCGCCGCTCCCGGGCTCACGCAGACGCACTGCTCGGGCGACCAGGTGGAGCGTTCGAGGGCGCGGTCGCCGATGGGATTCACCCCCGGGCCGGCGGCGAGCGCGTGGCCCGCCAGGGCGTGGAGGCATTTGACCCGCGTCGGCATCCCGCCGGCGGACACACCGGCGATCTCCTCGGGCTCGCCGTACTGCGCACGGTCGTGGAGGTACGCCTCGTGCGCACGGACGTAGGCATCGCGCTCGAGGTCGTCCTCGGCGAGCTCGTCGGTGAACTCGCGCATCACGTGATCCGCCTCGAGCGTCGACATGGCCGCCGTCGCGGCCGGGTGCGTGAGGTAGTAGAACGTCGGGAACGGGGATCCGTCGTCGAGACGCGGGAGGGTCGCGACGACGGTCGGGTTGCCGCAGACGCAACGGGCGGCGATGCCGACCACGCCGCGCGCGGGGCGCCCGAGCTGCTCGCGGAGCACGTCGAGCTCAGCGTCGGTGACCGGCGGGTAGGGCGGCGTACTCATCGCCCCCAGGGTACCGTGCGGCGCGCCCCTCACGCGGATCGGTGACGCCGACCGGCGATGTCAGGGAGCGGGAACGGCCGTCTGCGCGAGACCCGCCGTCGTGACCGAGCGCACGAGCTGCGCCATCCAGTCGGTGCGCGTCTGCTCGACGTCCTCGCTCACCGGCGCCTCGTCCTGCGGGAGGGCGGACGAGGGAAGGTCGTCATCGACGAGATAGACGACCTCGCCCGGCTTGACGTAGTACAGCCGCTCACGGGCCTGCGTCGTGATGTAGGCGGGATCGGTCCACCGCTCGCGCTGCGCTTCGAGGTCGTCCACTTCGGACTGGCTGAGCGAGACAGCATCCTGGAGCCCCGCGATCTGCTGGCGCTGATCGACATAGGTTCCGACCGTCGGGACGAGGGTGAACACCGCGAGTACCACCAGCCCGAGCATGATGACCATGAAGCCGGAGAAGCGGATGCCGCCGAGCCACGCGCGCACGTCGACGCGGGGGTCGCCCTGGCCGGACGTGCGAGAGGGAGGAACCCGATCGCTCATGGTTCCTCCCTCTCGTCGTGCGTGTTGCTGCGTGTCAGCCCTTGAAGCGCGGGAAGGCGCCGCGGCCGGCGAACACACCGGCGTCGCCCAGCTCCTCCTCGATGCGCAGAAGCTGATTGTATTTCGCGACGCGCTCGCTGCGGGCGGGCGCGCCGGTCTTGATCTGACCCGCGTTCACCGCGACGGCGAGGTCGGCGATGGTGGTGTCCTCGGTCTCGCCCGAGCGGTGCGAGAGCATCGAACGGTAGCCGTTCTGCGTCGCCAGCGAGATCGCGTCGAGCGTCTCGGAGAGCGTGCCGATCTGGTTGACCTTCACCAGGAGGGCGTTCGCGACGCCCAGGTCGATGCCGCGCTGGAGGCGCTCCGGGTTCGTGACGAAGAGGTCGTCGCCGACGAGCTGCACCTGGGTGCCCAGCTTGTCGGTGAGGAGCTTCCACGCGTCCCAGTCGTCCTCGGCCAGCGCGTCTTCGATCGTGACGATCGGGTAGTTCGCGGCGAGGTCGGCGAAGTAGTCGGTCAGCTTCTCGGCCGACCACGACTTGCCCTCGACGGTGTAGACACCGTCGGCGAAGAACTCGGTCGCGGCGACGTCGAGGCCCACGGCGATGTCGGTGCCGGGGGTGAACCCGGCCTTCTCGATCGCGCCCATGAGGAAGTCGAGGCCCTCGCGGTTGCTGGGCAGGTCGGGGGCGAAGCCGCCCTCGTCGCCGAGGCCCGTGGCGAACCCGGCGGCCTTCAGCTGGCCCTTGAGCACGTGGTAGACCTCGGTGCCCCAGCGCAGCGACTCGGAGAAGGACTCCGCGCCGATCGGAGCGAGGAAGTACTCCTGGAAGTCGATGCCGTTGTCGGCGTGCGAGCCGCCGTTGATGACGTTGAACAGCGGCACGGGGAGGACGTGCGCGTTGGGTCCGCCGAGGTAGCGGAACAGCGGCAGATCGGCGCTGTCGGCGGCGGCCTTCGCGACGGCGAGGCTGACGCCGAGGATGGCGTTGGCGCCGCAGCGCGACTTGTTCTCGGTTCCATCGGTCTCGATGAGGATCTCGTCGACGATGCGCTGCTCGCTGGCTTCGACGCCCTCGAGCGCGGGGCCGAGCTCGTCGACGACCGCGGCGACGGCCTTGAGAACGCCCTTGCCGCCGTAGCGGCTCTTGTCTCCGTCGCGGAGTTCGTACGCCTCGAAGGCGCCGGTGGATGCGCCGGACGGAACGGCCGCGCGCTGGACGATGCCGTCGTCGAGCAACACCTCCACCTCGACGGTCGGGTTTCCGCGCGAATCCAGAATCTCGCGCGCGTTGACAGCCTCGATAAGTGCCACGGAGGACTCCCTGTGTGATCTCGGGGTGTGAGGTGGTGCGGAGCGTCGTCGGTCCTCGTCGAGTCTAGTGATGCGAGCGGCTCTCCACGGGGCGGGTCAGGATGCGGCGTCCGTCACGAGAGCGATGGCGACGCCGTCCCAGCCCTTGCGGTCGAGGGTCTGCAGTGCGGTGGCGTCGAATCGCGGATCGTCGCCCAGCATCGCCAAGCCCGCACGGGTGCCGACGACCCGCGGGTCGATCGTGTCGGGATCGGCGACGTCGCCGCTCCGGCCGATGTTGTCGACGACCACGACCGTTCCGGGGCGCCCGAGTCGGGCCGCCCAATCGAGGTAGATCGTGTTCGACTCCTTGTCGGCGTCGATGAAGACGAGATCGAAAGGCTCGCCGCCCGCGAGGGTAGGGAGAACGTCGGCCGCGCGACCCTCGATCACCTCGACCCTGCCGCGCTCCCCCGCCCGTTCGAGATTCGCGCGGGCCACGGCGGCGTTCGCCGGCTCCGCCTCGATCGTGACGACACGCCCGTCGGGTGGAAGGCCGCGCGCGAGCCAGATCGTCGAATACGCACCGAGGGTGCCGATCTCCAGCACCCGCCGCGCACCGCTCATGCGTGCGAGCAGGTGGAGCAGCTTGCCGTTGACCGGCGCCACCTCGATCGAGGGCAGGCCCGCGGCATCCTGGTCGGCCACCGCCGCCTCGAGGGCGGGGTCGTGTCCGACCAGGGTCTCGGAGAGATAGGCGTCGACCGCGCGATACGCGTCGCTGGTGGGCTCGACCATGCCGACAGCCTCTCCTGCCGCCTGGGGCCGGTCAAGCCACCGGTTGCGCGACGGATGGAGCGGGCGGATGCTGCGAGGTCAGGCGCGATGCGCCAGAGCCTGGAGCGCGACGGGGAGGAGCGCCTCAGCCGTGCGCCGGTATCCCAGGGCGCTCGGGTGGAAGCGGTCGAGGCTGAACATCTCGTCGGGCTCCGACAGGAACATGGGTCCGACCGTCCGGCGGAGGGAGAACACCTCCGCGCCCGCGGCGGTCGCCGCCTCCGCCTGCTCGTCGGCGAGTTGGCGCGAGAGCCGGGAGGCGAGACTCCGCAGCGGCTGGGGCACGGCCCGCAACGACCGCAGGTCGGGACAGGTCGCGACGACCACCGCCGCGCCGCGCTCCCGCAGCCGACCGACCGCGTCGGTGAGGTGCCCGGTCGCCACGGAGACGGGGACGCGGTGGGTGACGTCGTTGCCGCCGACAACGATGACCGCGAGATCGGCGACGTAGTCGGGGGGCAGTGCGTCGAGCTGCCCCGCCAACGCGGACGACTCGGAACCGACGACCGCCGCCGTCCTCAACCGCACCGGGCGGTGCGAGCGGCGCGCGAGCCCCTTCGCGAGACGCGCTCCGAGGGTGTCCTTCCGCCGTTCGGCCCCGAGGCCTGCCGCGATCGAGTCGCCGAGCAGCAGGAGCTCGACCGGTGCGCCCTCGAGCGAGCGCCGCCACACCCGGTCGGAGTCGGGCGCCAGCTCGCCGAGCGGCTTGCCGATGCGTCTGCGCGCCACGGCCGCCTGGCGTCGCAGCACCTCGCGGACCACGACCGCCGTCACCCCCACGCCGGCGACGGACGACGTCACGGTGACGGCCAGGCGAGTGGATCGACCCATGCGTCGATTGGACACCCGGCGGGTGAACGGCGTCTGACGTCCGCGTATCCGGCGGCTACCGCCCGCTGGACGCGCCCTGCCCGATCACGGGGTGCTCGTCTCCCACCGGGATACCGGTGTCTCGCACCAGATAGATCCACGGGAAGGCCCGGCACCCGATCTGCCATCCGTCCTCGGTCTCGGACGCGACCGACGCGCGCCAGAGGATGCGCCGGTGCTCCCACTGCGTATCGGTGCGGACCACGCGGTGAGCGAGCATGCCGGCCTCGACGGTGTGCCACCCCGCTCGTCCCGCGAGCGCGAGCTCGGCCATCTCGTCGAAGGCCGTCACGGGGCTGATCCACCGCTCGTCGTCGTCGGCGGCGGACGGCTTGTCGAGCGCCCCGAACCGCTGCTGGGCAGCCTGCCGGGTCATGCCGAGCTCGCTGCCGATGAGAGCCCAGCTCGCCCCTCCCGCCCGCGCGGCCGCGACGGATCGCTGGAGCAGCGCGCGGATCTCGCCCTCGGCGCGCGCGCTGGCGGCGATGAGCGCGAGGTGATCGTGCACGCCCAGTTCCTCGCGGGCGTCGATCTCGGCGGCGGCGACGATGGCGCGCGCCACGACGTCCGAAAGGTCGGTCATTCGCCCTCGCCCGAGCTGGGGATCCAGACGGCGGCCGACCCCGCACGCCGCAGCCCGTTCGCATATCCCCACAAGTACGCGCCGACCACCGCGAGAGCGACGCCGGCGCCCTGTCCGGCACCGCCCCAGAACCCGCTCCAGTCCAGCACCGTGCCGGCCAGGAGGAGCAGCGCTCCGAGCACGACGAGCGATGCGGAGAAGGCGGTCAGGAAGGCGTTGCGGCTTCGAACGGTCGAGGTGGTCATGATGTCAATCTAACGTTGACAGCAGGCAGCGTCAACGCTTTCTTGACATCAGGCCAGCGGCTTCACCTCGATGTCGGCCGGAGCCGAGCCCGCCGCGACGAACGCGAAACCGGTGTAGCCGTCGGCGACAGCGCGTTCGAGCAGCGGCTTGAGGTTCTTCGGGCGCTGCTCGAGCCGCACGCGGGCGCCGCCCGCGACCAGGTCGGCCTTCACCGCGACCAGCTCGGCGACCGTGACGTCGCGGTCATGCACGAGCACGATCGCGCGGTCCACAGCATCCGCCTCGCCCTCGAGCAGGTCGACGATGCGCTCGAAGCCGATCGAGAAGCCGACGGCCGGCACATCCTGGCCGAGGAAGCGCCCGATCATCCCGTCGTACCGACCGCCGCCGCCGAGCGAGTAGCCGACGCTCGGGTGGGCGAGCTCGAAGATCGTGCCGGTGTAGTAGCCCATGCCGCGCACGAGGAACGGATCGAAGACGACGGGGATGCCGGACTCCCCCGGCCGCGCGGCGGCGACCGCGTCGCCGATCCCCGTCAAGTGCGCGACGATCTCATCGGGCACGCCGTCGGGGAGCGCGCCGCGGATCTGCTGCTCGCCGAACGGCACGTCCGCACTCGAGGGTCTGCGGAGGAACGCGCCGAACGCCTCGACCGCCTCGGTCGCGGCCCCGCGGTCGGCCAGTTCGCGCACCACGCCGTCGGCCCCGATCTTGTCGAGCTTGTCGATCGTGATGAGCACGCGGGGGCGTTCGTCTTCGGCGAACCCGAAGCTCGACAGCATCCAATCGAGAACCCGGCGGTCGTTCACCCGGACGACGCCGCCCTCGAGGCCGAGAGCGTCGAGGGTGTCGAGCGTCGCAGCGATGAGTTCCGACTCAGCGCGCGCGGTGGCGTCGCCGATGATGTCGATGTCGCACTGCACGAACTGGCGGTAGCGCCCCTTCTGCGGCCGTTCGGCGCGCCAGACGGGGGCGATCTGGATCGCGCGGAACACGCCGGGCAGTTCGCCCCGGTGGCTCGCGTAGAAACGCGCGAGCGGCACGGTGAGGTCGTAGCGGAGCCCGAGGTCGGTGAGGGCGGCCGGGTCGTCCGCGGCGGCACGGATGGCGTCGGCGTCGAGGCCGCGGGCCAGCACGTTGAAGGCGAGCTTCTCGTTGTCGCCGCCGATGCCCGCGTGCAGGCGCGAGTACTCCTCCATGACCGGTGTCTCGATCTCGTCGAAGCCGTGCGCGCGGTAGCGGGCACGGATGACGGCGAGCACGCGCTCGCGACGGGCCTTCTCGGCGGGGAGGAAGTCGCGCATGCCGCGCGGCGGGTTCACGGTTGCCACCGCGCCATTCTTCCAGGTCGCCGCGCGGCATCCCGCCGCGGTCGATCACCGAGAGTCCACAACACCCGGAGGCAGTGCCGGGCGCGTCCGGGTGTCGTGGACTCTCGGGGCGTCACGCGGGAGGCTCGGCCGCGCGGACGTCGGCCCGCAGCATCCGCAGACGCTCCCGGAGCGCCCGCTCGGCGTCCCACCCGTGGCCGCGCGCCTCCGCGACCAGCGCGAGGAGCGCGTCGCCGAGCCCGGCCTCCGTCCGCGCCGGCGCAACGGCGGGTGGCGCCTCGACGCCGACCTGCGCGGCGCGGCCGAGCATCTTCTGCGCGAGCGCGAGCGACGGCATGTGCTCCGACACGCCGTCGAGCACGCTCGTGCGGGTGCGCTTCTCCGCGGCCTTGGCCGCGTTCCAGTGCACGAGCACCTCCTCGGGCGTCGTCGCGACCTCGCCGGCGAACACGTGCGGGTGACGGCGCACCATCTTCTCGGTCAGCACCCGTGCGACGTCGTCGATGTCGAACGGGTCGTCCTCGTCGCGAGAGGCGATCTCGGCGTGGAACAGCACCTGCCAGAGCAGGTCTCCGAGCTCCTCGCGGAGGTCGTCGCGGCTGCCCGCCTCGACCGCGTCGATCACCTCGGCGCTCTCCTCGACGAGGTACGGCACGAGAGCGCGGTGGTCGATCTGCTGCGACCACACGCACCGGTCGCGGACGGCGCGCATCGTGTCGGCGGCCGCGCGAAGCGGATCCGTCGACGGCACGGGGAGCTGGTCGGGTGCGCTCATGAGGTCTCCTGCAGACGACGGATGCTGCGGTGCGCACGCGCGCGCCACGACACGAGTATCGCCGCAGCGACGAGCGATACGGCCGATCCGGCGAGAACCCCGAGGGTCGCCTGGTCGCGCAGCAGCGGCGCCGCCGAGAAGGCGAGCTCCGACAGCAGCAGCGAGACGGTGAACCCGATGCCTCCGAGCGCGCCGGCGGCGAGGAGGTCACCGATCGCGAGCGGCGGCGTCTCGCCGCGCGCCACGCGCTGCGCGATCCACCCGAACAGCGTGATCCCGATGATCTTCCCCACCGGGAGGGCCACGAGGACGCCCCAGAACCCCGGCGAGAGCTCGGTCGGCGAGACCGACGGGATCACGACGAGCGCTGCCGCGAACGCGAACAGGGGCAGCACGACCGCGTTGACCCACGGTTCGATCACGTGCCGGACGACGAGCGCCGGCTTCTGCACCATCGCGAGTCCGAGCGCGACACCGGCGATCGTCGCGTGCACGCCCGACAGGTAGACCGCGACCCAGGCGGCGATCGCGACGACCACGAGGGCGATGAAGACGGGGACGCGAGCTTTCGTGCCCAGGAATCGGCTGAGCACGGCGAAGACCACGACGAGCAGGGCGCCGGCGATGAGCAGACCGATGTTGACGTCGGTCGTGAACAGCACGGCGATGAAGACGATCCCCACGACGTCGTCGAGGATCGCGAGGGCCAGGAGGAAGATCCGCACCCCCGACGGGAGTCCGCGGCCGAACACGGCCAGCACGCCGAGTGCGAAGGCGATGTCGGTGGCCGTCGGGATGGGCCAGCCCCGCGCCGCATCGGAGCCACCGGCGATCACCGCGAAGATGACGATCGGCACGATGACCCCGCCCGCGGCGGCGATCGCCGGCTGGATCGCCTTGCGGGGAGTGTCGAGCTGCCCCGCGGTGAGTTCGTACTTCAGCTCGACCGCGACGACGAAGAAGAATATGGCGAGCAGCCCGTCGGCGATCCAGTGCTGGATCGACAGCTCGAACACCCCGGGGATGCCGAGGTAGGTGCCCATGAGCGCCTGCGTCGCCGTGCCGAGGGGCGAATTGGCGATGACGAGGCCGAGAGCGGCAGCGCACAGCAGCACGACGGCGGGAAATCGGGCGGAGCGGAGAAGGTTCACGAGGGGTCCGTTCGACGAACGTGTTCCACCGCGGCACTCCCGCGGTGAGCCGACCAGACTTCCCGGCACTCCATCGTCCAGCCTATCGAGCGCCGCCGTGTCACATCGCCGTCATCCGGCGGCGCTAGCGTGGAGGGATGCGCGAATTGACCCACACGGAGGCCATCGACCTGGTCGGCCGCTTCGAAGCCGCCGAGGAGCTGCCCGAGCAGATGCGTTCCGACGTGCGACTGCTCGGCTCACTGCTCGGGCGCGTGCTGCGCGAGAGCGGCTCCCCCGGTCTCTACGAAGACGTCGAACGCCTCCGCACCGCGACGATCCACGCCTACACCGATGAGACCCCCGAGGCCTTCGCGCGTGCGGCGGCCATCGCCGACGGGTTCACCGTCGAGCGCGCCGACGAGGTCGCCCGCGCGTTCACGGCCTACTTCCATCTCGTGAACCTCGCGGAGGAGCACCAGCGCGTGCGCGCGCTCCGCGAGCGAGACGGGCGACCGGGGCGCTCCGCGACCGACTCGATCGCCGGCGCGTACGCGCAGCTGTCATCCGAGGTCGGCGAAGAGGCGGCGCTGACCCGTCTGCAGTCGCTGCGGTTCCACCCGGTCTTCACCGCGCACCCGACCGAAGCGCGTCGCCGCGCGGTGTCGAGCAGCATCCGCCGCCTCGCGGAGTTCATCGACGAGCGCGACGCGGCGATCCGCGATGGTGCCGACTCGGCACGCATCGAGCCGAAGATGATCGAGGAGATCGACACCCTGTGGCGCACTGCGCCGCTGCGCGCCGAGAAGCCGTCGCCCACCGACGAGGTCCGCGCCGTCATGGCGATCTTCGACGAGACCCTCTACACGGCCGTGCCCGACGTCTACCGGCGCATCGACGAGGCGATCCAGGGAGCGGATGCGGGATCCCGCCCGCCGATCGTGCGCCCCTTCGTCCGCGTGGGATCGTGGGTCGGCGGCGACCGCGACGGCAACCCCTTCGTGACCGCGAAGGTCACGCGCAAGGCGGCGGGCATCGCGAGCGAACACGTCCTCCTCGGACTCGAGCGCACGGCGCAGCGCATCGGCCGCGGTCTGACGCTCGACGCGACGACGACCCCGCCGAGCGACGCACTGCTGGCACTGTGGCGACGCCTCCGAGCCGCCGACGAGGACGCCGCCACCGAGATCGCCAAGCGCTCGCCCAACGAGCCGCACCGCCGCATCCTGCTCGTCGTCGCCCGCAAGATCGCCGCGACCCGCACCCGTGATGCCGACCTGGCCTATCGCGACCCGGAGCACCTCCTCGCCGACCTCCGCACCGTGCAGGAGTCGCTCGTGGCGGCCGGTGCACCGCGCCAGGCGTACGGGCAGTTGCAGCACATGATCTGGCAGGTGGAGACCTACGGCTTCCACCTCGCCGAGCTCGAGGTGCGCCAGCACTCGGCCGTGCATCGCGCCGTGCTCGCCGAACTCGAGGGCGGCGGTTCGCGCAGCGAGCAGACCGAGGAGGTGCTCGAGGTCTTCCGCGCCATCGCGTTCGTGCAGGAGCGCTTCGGTCCGCGCGCCGCGGGACGTTACATCGTGTCGTTCACGCAATCGGCCGCAGACCTCGCGAACGTGCACAAGCTGGCCCGTCACGCCATGGGCGACGGCGCGACCCTCCCCGTCCTCGACGTCATCCCGCTGTTCGAGACCTTCGCCGACTTGCAGGCCGCCCCCGCCATCCTCGCCGAGGTCGTCCATCACCCCGAGTTCGAGGCGCGGCTGGATGCGACCGACCGCCGCCTCGAGGTCATGCTCGGCTACTCCGACTCGTCGAAGGACGTCGGCCCGGTGGCGGCGAATCTCGCCCTCTACGAGGCGCAGGCGAAGATCGCGGCCTGGGCCGACGAGAGCCGCATCGAGCTGACGCTGTTCCACGGCCGCGGCGGAGCGCTCGGCCGCGGCGGAGGGCCCGCGAACTCGGCCATCCTCGCCCAGCCGCCGCACTCGGTCGACGGCCGCTTCAAGCTCACCGAGCAGGGCGAGGTCATCTTCGCGCGCTACGGCGACCCCGCCATCGCCATGCGGCACATCGACCAGGTCGCCGCCGCCGTGCTCATGGCCTCGGCACCGTCCAACGAGGACCGCAACCGCGACGCGGCCGAGCGCTACGCCGACGTCGCCGCGGCCATGGACGAAGCGTCCCGCGCCCGCTTCTTCGAGCTGGTCAAGGCGCCCGGCTTCGCGCCCTGGTTCGCGACCGTCACCCCGATGGAGGAGCTCGGCAACCTCGCTCTCGGCTCGCGCCCCGCGCGCCGAGGGCTCTCGGTCGAGTCACTCGAAGACCTGCGGGCCATCCCGTGGGTGTTCGCGTGGACGCAGGCACGCATCAACCTCGCCGGCTGGTTCGGGCTGGGTACGGCGCTCGAGGCCGTCGGCGACGAGCACCGGCTGCGGCAGGCGTACGCCGACTGGCCCCTGTTCCGCACCCTCGTCGACAACGTGGCGATGAGCCTCGCGAAGGCCGACGCGCGCATCGCCCGCCGCTACCTCGACCTCGGCGATCGCGACGACCTCGCCGAGCTCGTCATGGGCGAGATGCTGCTGACGCGTTCGTGGGTGATCCGGGTCACGGCCGGCAAGGAGCTGCTCGACAACAAGCCCGTGCTCCAGCGCGCGGTGAAGATGCGCAGCCCCTACGTCGACGCCCTCTCCCTCCTGCAGCTGCGGGCGCTGCGCTCGCTGCGCTCGGGCGACGAGGCGACGCCCAGCGATCCGGAGCAGGAGCGCCTGCTGCTCCTCTCGGTCAGCGGCGTCGCGGCCGGCCTCCAGAACACCGGCTGAGCGCGCAGCATCCGCTCGAGGGTGCCCGTTTCCGCCGACCGTGCCCGATTCTTCGCGCACTTTCGGCGGAAACGGGCACTTTCGGCGTGGGGGTGCGTCAGGCGGGGGCGTCGTCGGCGTGACGCGCGAGCGACCGGCCGTAACGCTCGGTCAGCTGCACCATGAGGTCGGGCGTCTCGCGATCGAGCCCGAAGACGTACCCCGGGAAGTCGAGCTCGCGCTGCGCCGCCCAGATCTCCTCGTGCCGATCGGGCGGCAGGATCTGCACCGGGTCGCCGACCGCCACCCACGAGATCGGCACCACCGTCTCGGGCGGCAGCTCGGTGCGCAGGTGCACGATCGCGTTGATCCGCACCTCGCTGCGGGTGCCGATGCGCGCCCCGTTGAACACGCGGGTACCGGTGGCGAGGAACACCTCGTCTTCGACGGTCGCGCCCGACAACGACGCCATCGGCCCGATCAGCACGTGATCGCCGATGTGCACCGGATTCGTCGCGGTCGCGCGGATCACCGCGTTCTCCATGACGATCACGTGGGCGCCGAGGGTGATCGGGCCTCCCTCGGCGGTGATCACGGCGCCGTGCAGCACCTGGCAGAGCGGGCCGATCTCGACATCGCCGCTGAGCACGGCGCTCGGCGCGACCACGGCCGAGGGATGGATGCGGGGCGTTCGCCCCAGGTGCACGTACTCCATGGTGTCCTCCGCCCGTTATGAGGCCGAGGCTACACGGCGGGCCGCGCGCCGCATCTGCCCCACGGTGCCCGTTCCGCCGAACGTGCCCGGGATCTCGGGCACTCCTGGTGCGAACGGGCACGTTCGGCGTGGGACAGGTTCAGGCCGGTGCGGGTTGCGGCTCGGCGGGCGTGGTGACGGGCTCGGGGAAGAGCGCGTCGAGCAGCTGGGCGACCCAGGCGATGAGCGCCGCGTCGTGCGTGTCGGTCGGGAGCGGCACGACCATCGCGTCACCGCCGGAGACGAGCTTCGCCTTCGGGTAGAGCCGCTGCAGACGCACTTTCTTCGAGTCCTCGAGGTGCGCGGGCGCGATGCGCAGGTTCGGACCCATCGCGACGACGTCCTCGAGCCCGACGCGCGCGGCACGGCGGCGCAGACGCGCGACGGCGATCAGCCCGTCGACCTCGGCCGGGGGCTCGCCGTAGCGGTCGCGCATCTCGTCGATGACGAGGTCGATCGCGTCGTCCTTGGCGGTGGCGGATGCTGCGGCCGAGAGCTTCTGGTATGCCTCGAGCCGCAGGCGCTCGCTGTCGATGTACGACTCGGGAAGGCGGGCGTCGACCGGCAGCTCCAGCCGCAGCTCGGCCGGCCCCTCGGTGTCTTCACCGCGGAAGGTCGCCACGGCCTCGCCGACCATGCGCAGGTACAGGTCGAAGCCGACACCGGCGATGTGCCCCGCCTGCTCGCCGCCGAGGAGGTTTCCGGCACCACGGAGTTCGAGGTCCTTGAGCGCGACCTGCATGCCGCTGCCGAGGTCGTTGTTGACCGCGATCGTCTCGAGACGGTCGGCGGCGGTCTCCGACAGCGGTTTCTGGTCGTCATAGAGGAAATAGGCGTACGCGCGCTCGCGGGCGCGGCCGACGCGGCCGCGCAGCTGGTGCAGCTGGGAGAGGCCGTACTTGTCGGCGCGATCGATGATGATCGTGTTCGCGTTGGCGATGTCGAGACCGGTCTCGATGATCGTCGTCGATACGAGCACGTCGGCGCGACGCTCCCAGAAGTCGTCGACGACCTGCTCGAGGGCGTGCTCGCCCATCTGGCCGTGGGCGACGGCGATGCGCGCCTCGGGAACGAGCTCGGCGAGCTCTGCGGCGACCTTGTTGATCGACTGCACCCGGTTGTGCACGTAGAACACCTGCCCCTCGCGGAGGAGCTCCCGGCGGATGGCGGCGGCGATCTGCTTCGGGTTGCGGGCGCCGACGTACGACAGGATCGGGTGCCTGTCTTCCGGCGGGGTCTGCAGCGTCGACATCTCGCGGATGCCGGTGACCGCCATCTCGAGCGTGCGAGGGATGGGTGTCGCGCTCATGGCGAGGATGTCGACGTTCGTCTTCATCTTCTTCAGCGCGTCCTTGTGCTCGACGCCGAACCGCTGCTCCTCGTCGATGATCATCAGCCCGAGGTCTTTGAACTGCACCTTCTCGGTGAGGATGCGGTGCGTTCCGATGACCATGTCGATCGTGCCGTCGGTGATGCCCGCGAGTACCTCGCGGGCCTCCTTGTCGGTCTGGAACCGTGAGAGAGCGCGCACCTTCACCGGGAACCCGGCGAACCGTTCGGCGAACGTCTCGGTGTGCTGCTTGACCAAGAGGGTCGTAGGAACGAGCATCGCGACCTGCTTGCCGTCCTGGATGGCCTTGAACGCCGCGCGCACGGCGACCTCCGTCTTGCCGAAGCCGACGTCGCCCGAGAGGAGGCGATCCATCGGGATCGGCTTCTCCATGTCGGCCTTGATCTCGTCGATCGTCTGCAGCTGATCAGGGGTCTCGGCGAACGGGAACGCCTCTTCGAGCTCGCGCTGCCACGGGGTGTCGGGCCCGAAGGCGTGCCCCTTGGCTGCCATCCGCGCCGAATAGAGCTTCACCAGCTCCACGGCGATGTCGCGCACCGCCTTGCGCGCGCGTCCCTTCGCCTGCGCCCAGTCGCTACCGCCCATCTTCGACAGGGTCGGCGCCTCTCCCCCGACGTAGCGGGAGAGCAGGTCGAGCTGGTCGGTCGGCACGTAGAGCTTGTCGCCGGGGTAGCCGCGCTTGGACGGCGCGTACTCGAGCACGAGGTAGTCGCGGATGCTCTTGACGGCATTCCGGCCGCCGCTGGAGACCTCGCGCTGCTGGAGCTCGACGAACTTGCCGATGCCGTGCGTGGAGTGCACCACGAAGTCGCCGGTCTTCAGCTGCAGCGGATCGACGACGTTGCGCCGCTTGGAGGCGAGCTTCTTGACCGTGCGCGAGTCGTTGGCGACGGCGCGCCCGTAGAACTCCGCCTCGGTGAGCACCGCGAACCGCGACACGGGCATCTCGAATCCGCGCTCGAGCTCGGCGCAGAGCAGGAGAGCCACGCCCGGGGCGGGCGCCTGGATCAGTGCCTCGTCGCGCCGGGCGGCGATGCCGCGTTCGGCCAGCACGTCACGGGCTCGGTCGACCAGACCGGGGCCGGAGGCCACGACGACCACCCGCCAGCCGTCCGTCAACAACTGCCCGACGTGCTCGGTCGCGCCGTCGATGTTGCCCTGGAAGGAGGGCACGCCCTGCCCCCGCACGCGCAGCGAGCCGTCTGCCGCGAGACCGTCGTACTCCGTGCCTTCGAAGTCGGACGTCGCGTCCGAGGCCCCCGAGTCGAACGACGAGAGCGACCACCACACGCCCTCGCGCTCGCGGGCCGCGTCGCGCAGGGTGCCGAGGGAGAGGAAGTCCCCCGCCCCCAGGCTGATCGGCGTCTCCGCGCCGGCGGTCGCGGCCGACCACGCGGCGTCGAGGAACTCGCGGTTCGTGTCGGCGAGGGTGGTGGCCCGGGCAAACGATCGCTCGGGATCGACGAGGGCCACGGCCGCACCCATCGGCAGGTACTCGACGAGGGGCACGACGCGGTCGAGCAGCGCCGGTGTGAGGGATTCCATCCCCTCCACGGGAATGCCCTCGGCCATCTTCTCGAGGATCGACCGGAGGGCGGGCAGCTCGTCGCGCAGCTCGGCGGCGCGCGCCCGCACCTCGGCGGTGAGCAGCAGCTCACGGCTCGGAACGAGGGAGACGGAGGGGACGTCGCCGGGCAGCGACCGCTGGTCGGCCACCGAGAACGCGCGGATCTGGTCGACCTCGTCGCCGAAGAACTCGACCCGCAAGGGGTGGTCGGCGATGGGCGGGAAGACATCGAGGATGCCGCCGCGGACGGCGAACTCGCCACGGCGCGACACCATGTCGACACGGAGGTAGGCGCGCTCGACGAGCTGGCGCGTGACCGACTCGAGGTCGTAGTCGCGCCCGCCGACGGTGAGGTCGATCGGTGCGACGTCGGCGAGTCCCGACGCGAGGGGCTGCAGGGCGCTGCGGATGGACGCCGTGACGATCAGGGGGGTCTCGCCGTCCCACGACGCGATGCGCCGCAGCGCATCGAGACGACGACCGACGGTCTCGGGGCTCGGGCTCAACCGCTCGTGGGGCAGCGTCTCCCATGCCGGGAAGTGCAACACCTGGGCACCCGGGATGAGCGCCTCGAGGGCGGGGCCGAGCGAGTCGGCACGGCGCCCGGTGGGAGCGACGACCAGCAGTGCCGGGGGCTTCCCGGCCGCGCGTCGCCGCTCGAGGAGCCCGGCGAGGGCCGGGGCGTGCAGCCCCTCCACCAACGAGAGGTCGGCATCGACCACCGCAGCGGCCATCGCCTCCCGGAACGATTCATCCTGCTCAAGGGCGCGCACGATCCCGGGAACTGTCACCGGAGAAGCATACGCGCCCCCACCCCCACCGGGCTTCGCCGCCGCATCCGTCGGCTGATGGGGCGGGATCCTACCGGCGAGACCGTCTGTGACGCGAGACGTCGCCTCGCCCTGGCCCGTCGCCGCCCATGACCCTAGACTGACGGGTTCCACAGCCCCCGCGGCTGGACCCCGCTCGCCAACGCCAGGAGTAGCCATGAGCAGCATCCCTCCCGCCCCCGAGCCCCAGGGCTCGCAGCCCGCGTACCAGCCCCCGACGCCGGGCGACTCCGCGCCGCCGCCCGCTGCGCCGCAGTATCCGGCGGGCTCCTACCCCGCTCCGCCGGTGGAGCAGCCCACCGCCAAGACGAAGGGCCCGGGCACACTCGGTGTGGTCGCCTTCCTCGTCTCGCTCGTCGCCATCATCGCGGGCTCGATCCTGGGGTACGTCGCCGGGTCGACCCTCGGCGCCCTCGCCCAGTACGGCACGGTGTCCAGCGACGGCACCTACGTGCTCGACTCGCTGCCCGCCGCCGCCGAGTCCGTGGCCGCCACCGGTGGCGTCCTCACCTTCGTCACCTTCGCGGTCTTCGGCGTCCTCGCCCTGTGGGGCTTCGTGCAGGGCATCGTCGCCGCGGTGAAGAACCGCGGGCGCGGCTGGGCGATCGCAGCCATCATCCTCGCCGTGATCGGCGGCATCTTCGTCTTCATCGCCTTCACGGTCGGTGCCGGCGTGGGCGCGGCTCCCTACGTCGCCTGACGCACACCGCACGACGAAGGCCCCGTCTCCTCCGGGAGGCGGGGCCTTCGTCGTGCGGTGCGGGTGAGCCCGTGGGCTCAGGCGCGCGGGGCGTGGAACCGCTGCTGAGCCGCGACGAGCCCCTCGGCGACGAGCTGCTCGACCGCGTCGGCCGCATCGCCCACCAGGATCGGCAGGGTCTTGCGCTCGGTCGAGCCGAACGGATCCAGCACCCAATCCGCCGCATCCTGCCGCCCCGGCGGCCTGCCGATGCCGACGCGCACGCGCGGGAACTCGGGAGTGTCGAGCGCCTTCGCGACGTCGCGGACGCCGTTGTGCCCGCCGTGCCCTCCGCCGGTCTTCAGCTTGATCGTGTCGAACGGGATGTCGAGCTCGTCGTGCACGACGATGACGTGCTCCGGCTCGACACCGTAGAACTTCGCCAGCGACGAGACGGGTCCGCCGGAGACGTTCATGAAGCTGTCGGGCTTGGCGAGCACGAGCTTCGCGCCTCCGGGGCGCAGCCAGGTCTCGACGACCCGCGCGTGCGACTTGTGTGCGCGGAACGTCTCGCTGCGCCGGGCCGCGAGCTCATCGACGACGAGCTGCCCGATGTTGTGCCGGGTCGTCTCGTACCGGGGTCCGGGGTTGCCGAGTCCGACCACCAGCCACGTGTCTGCCATGCCCTCATCCTCCAACGAACGGGTGCCTGGAAACGAAACGAGGGGGCGCACCGGGCGCCCCCTCGTCTCTGCGATCCGCCTCGCCCCGTCGTCACGCTCCGCGACGGGGACGGGTGAGGATTGCTCTTACTCGGATGCTTCTTCGTCGGCCGACTCGAGCGCCTGTGCGGCGGAGACGGCGGCGTCGATCTCGGCGATCTCCTCTTCGGCGGCGAGAGTCGCGGCCGGAACGGAGACGGCGATGATGAGCGCCTCGGGGTCGCCGGCGAGGACGGCGCCGCGGGGAAGCTTCAGGTCGGCCGCGGTGATGTGCGTGCCGTCCTCGAGGCCCTCGACGCTGACCTCGAGGTTCTGCGGGATGTGGGTGGCCTCGACCTCGAGCGACACGGTGTTGCCCTCGAGGTTCGCGATGGTGCCGGGGGCCGGCTCGCCGACGACGCTGATCGGGACGTCGACCGAGACCTTCTCGCCCTTCTTGACCACGAGCAGGTCGATGTGCTCGATGATCTGACGCACGGGGTCCTTCTGCACGTCCTTGACCAGCGCGAGCTCGGGCGTGCCGGCGATGTCGAGCTCGAGCAGCGCGTTGGCGCGGCGGATGAGCAGCGAGACCTGGTGGCCCGGCAGCGAGACGTGCTTGGGGTCGGTGCCGTGACCGTAGATGACGGCGGGGATCTTGCCCTCGGCGCGCAGGCGACGGGCGAAGCCCTTGCCGAAGTTCTCGCGCAGCTCGGCGCTGACCTTGTTGTCTTCCGACATGGTTGTTCTCCTCGTGGGCGTGCGGCCCGCAGTTCACGGGTACTGCCCAGTGCTTGTGGTCTGGGGTTGGATTCGACTCGAACGCGAGCGCGTGAGGAAAGCCGTGAGCCTGCTTCACTGCGTCGATCACGGATGCTGCGATCACCCTCACGGGCGACGTGGGCATCCCTCGCCGAAGTTCAAGGACAGAGTCTACCAGCGGCGCCGGTACGATGAAGACGCACCCGATCCCCTCCGGAGGACCCCTTGGACCTGGACGCTCACTTCTTCTCCCACGTCATGCTGTGGATCGTCGGCGGCATCGCCGCGGTCGGCGGAGCGGGCCTCATCGCGGCGCTGTTCTCGATGGGACGACAGGGCTACCGCAAGCCCTGACCGATCAGGGTCGCTCGCGCAGCTCGACGGGCAGCGACGGCGCGAGCCGCCGCAGGCTCGCGAACGTGGGAACGAGCTGGTCGTAGAGCGCGCCGAACACCGGCTGCAGCTGTCGGTAGACGGATGCTGCGGTCGGATCGGGACGCACGTGGTCGACGACCGGGATGAGGTCGGCGGCGACGTCGATGGAGTCGATCAGTCCGAGCGCCTCCATCCCCAACAGGGCCGCTCCGAAGCTCGAGCCCTCCTGCCCCTCCGCGAAGTCCACGCGGATGTCGAGCGCCGCGGCGAGCACGTCGCGCCAGAGGTCGCTCTTCATCACTCCCCCGGTGGCGCGCACCTGGGTGATCTCGAGCCCGGCGGCCCGCATCGACTGCAGGACGAGCGCGAGCTGCAGGCAGACCCCTTCGAGGGCCGCGCGGATGAGGTGCTCGCGGGTGTGCGCCCGCGACAGCCCGATGTAGGCGCCCTTGGGCAGCGCACTCCAGTGCGGGGCGCGCTCGCTGAGCAGGTAGGGCAGCATGATGAGCCCTCCCGAACCGGGCTGGGCACGGGCGGCGAGCTCCAGCAGCTCCGCCTCCTCGCCCGATGCGATCTCGGGAGCGAGGAGGGTACGCACCCAGTCGAGGGTCGCGCCGCCGTTGTTGATCGCCCCGCCGACCACCCAGCGGTCCTCGGTGAGCGCGTAGCAGAACACGCCGCCCTGAGGATCGACCGCGGGCTTGTCGACCCCGACGCGGAGGGCTCCGCTCGTACCGATCGAGCAGGCCGCGACTCCCGGGCCGACCGCCCCGACGCCCAGGTTGGCCAGGGGTCCGTCGCCGGCGCCGACGACCACCGCGGTGTCGGCGGGGAGGCGCATCGCCTCGCTCGCCTCCTCGGTGAGGCCCCGCAGCACATGACGGGTGGGGACGAGCTCGGGGAGCTGCTCGACCGAGATACCGGCGATAGACAGGGCCTCGTCGTCCCACGCGAGCGTGTGGATGTTCATGAGGCCGCTGGCGGAGGCGAGCGAATGGTCGACGACGAGCGCACCGCACATGCGCACGAGCAGCCAGTCCTTGATGCCCACCCAGAAGGCCGCCTCCTCGTGGAGCTTCGGCTCGACCTCGCGGAACCAGACCAGCTTGGGCAGCGGCGACATGGGGTGCAGCGGAGTACCCGTCCGCCGGTGCAGGGCGAGACCGCCCGGCTGGGCCCGCAGACGCTCGGCGTGCACCCCGGCGCGCGTGTCGCCCCAGGTGACGACGGGCGTCAGCGGCCGATACGCCGCGTCGAGGGCGAGGAGGCTGTGCATCGCCGAGGAGAACGAGATGCCCGCGATCCGGTGGGCGCCCGTCACCGCGACGACGTCGCGCACGGCGGCGTAGGCGGCCTCGAGGATGGCCTCCGGGTCCTGCACCGCGTACCCGGGGTGAGGGGTGTCGAGGGCGTACCCGTGCGACGCGGTCGCCACTTGTGTGCCGTCGACCGCGAAGGCCACGGCCTTGGTGCTCGTCGTTCCGAGGTCGAGCCCGATGACCAGGTCCGCAGCATCCGTCATGGTCAGATCCTTCCAGGTCAGCGGACGGCGGCGAGCTCGACGACGACCTTGCCGCTCGCCGTGGAGTCCTTGGCGATCTCGAACGCCCGCACGGCCTCGTCGACCGGGAGCACGTGGGTGATGACCGCCTCGATCTCCGGATGCTGCGTCAGCAGTCGCACGGCGTCATCGATCTCGTCGTGGAACCGGAAGACCCCGACGAGCGACACCTCCTTCGAGATGAGGGGTGCGATGTTCAGCGGCTTGGCCTCGTTCGGCACCATCCCCACCTGCACCACCGTGCCGCGTCGCCGGACGGCGGCGAGCGCGGCCGAGATCGCCGGGGCGGCGCCCGAGCACTCGAAGACGACATCGAAGGCCTCGTCGGGGAGCGACTGCTCGCCGATGCGCACCACGGCGTCCGCTCCGAGGCCGGTGGCCCGCAGGAGCGGCTCGACGAGGACGTCGGACACCGTGACGTGCTCGGCGCCGCGCGCGCGGGCAGCGGCGGCGGTGAGCAGTCCGATCGGTCCGGCGCCCGACACCAGCACCCGGGCGCCCGTGATGTCGCCGACACGCGTGATCGCGTGCAGGGCGACGGCGAGCGGCTCCGCGAGCACGGCGCGGCGCACCGGGAGATCGGCGGGGAGCACGCGCACCATGTCCGCCTCGACGACGAGCAGCTCGCTCATCGCGCCCTGCGTGTGCGGACGCGTCGACGCGCTGCCGAGATAGGAGCCCCCCGGCCAGAGATGGGGCTCGTCCTCGGTCCCCCGCGTCGGCGTCCCGAACCGCGCCGGATGCACCGTGACGGGGGTTCCCGGAGCCAGCTCGCCGCGGGGATCGAGATCGACGCGGCCCGACAGCTCGTGGCCGGGGACGAGCGGCTCCTCCACGACGAACGCGCCGTTGGCGCCCTCGAAGTAGTAGTGCAGGTCGGAGCCGCAGATCCCGACGAAGTCGACCCGGATGCGCACCTGGCCCACTGCCGGCTCCGGCTCGGGAACGTCGGTGACGTCGAGGTCGAGCTTGCCGTTGATGACGACCGATCTCATGGTCGATCCTTTCGTGACGGGAACGAGGGGTGATCAGACGACGGAGGTCATGCCGCCGTCGACGAAGATGTTCTGCCCGCTGACGAAGTCGCTCGCCGACGATGCGAGATAGAGGAGTGTGCCCGCCAGCTCTTCGGGGCGCCCCCAGCGCTGAGCCGGGGTGCGCTGCTCGACCCACGCCGAGAACTCCGCGTCGGCGACGAGCGCGGAGTTCATCTCCGTCGCGAAGTACCCCGGTGAGAGCGTGTTGACCTGGATGTTGTGCCGTGCGAGGTCGGCCGCCATTCCCCGGCTGAGCTGCGCGACCCCGCCCTTGCTCGCCGAGTAGGGCGCGATCGTCTGACGGGCCAGCATCGACTGCACCGACGCGATGTTGACGATCTTGCCCGACCCCCGCTCGATCATGGCCGGCGCGACGAAGCGCGACACGTAGAAGACGCTCGAGAGGTTCGACGCGATCACGGCGTCCCAGTCCGCGACGGGGAACTCCGCGAACGGCGCGCGCCGCTGGACGCCCGCGTTGTTGACGAGGATGTCGGGGACGCCGTGCGCGGCGATGAGATCGCCCATCGCCCGCTCGACCTCCGCAGCATCCGTCACGTCGAACGTCACCGTCACCGGTCGTCGACCGCTCCGCGCCGCGAGCAGGTCGGCGGACTCCGCGAGCGCCGACGCGTCGCGCCCGTGGAGCACGAGGTCGGCGCCCGCATCCGCCAGCGCGAGCGCGAGGGATCGCCCGAGGCCCCGGGACGAGCCCGTGACGAGGGCCGATCTGCCGGTGAGGTCGAACATCGCGTTCATCTCTCGGGGTGCCTTTCGGTCAGAACAGCTGGGCGACGAGGTAGACGACGAGCACGAGGACGAAGCCGATGATCGACTCCAGCCCCTGCTGGACCGTCCAGGTCTTGAGCGTGGTCTTCACGTCCATGCCCATGAGGCGGCCAACGAGCCAGAAGCCGGAGTCGTTGACGTGTCCGGCGAAGACCGAGCCCGCCGCGGCGGCGAGAGTGATCGCCGCGACCTCGAGGGGGTTGAAGCCGCCGCTGATCACCGCGGGGGCGACGAGGCCGGCGGAGGTGACCAGAGCGACGGTCGCAGAACCCTGCGCGAGGCGGAGCACCACCGCGATGATGTACGCGGCGAAGATGACGGGAAGGCCGAGGTCGGAGAGCGTCCCCGACAGCGCATCGCCGATGCCCGACGCGCGCAGGACGCCGCCGAACATTCCGCCCGCACCGGTGATGAGGATGACCGAGCAGATCGGGCCGAGCGAACGCTCGACGATCTTCTCCAGCGCGCTTCCGCCGACGCCGCGGGCGCGGCCCAGGACGACGAGGGCCACGAGCACCGAGATCAGCAGGGCGACGGGGCTGGTTCCGATGAGCGTCAGGAACTGCACCCAGAGCGCGGTCGGATCGACGACGCCGATCGAGCCGAGGGCGTCGAGCCCGGTGTTCAGGAAGATGAGCAGCATGGGGACGGCGATGATGCCGATCACCGTGCCCGCCTTCGGCGGGTTGACCGCCTGCACGTCGTCTTCCGGACGGCCGAACAGGGCCAGGACGGGCATCGGGATGCGCTTGTTCACGCGCTTGGCCCAGAGGTATCCGGAGATGTACCAGGTCGGGAACGCGACGAGCATGCCGACGAGCAGAACGACGCCGAGGTTGGCTTCGAAGTACTCCGTCGCCGTGACCGGGCCCGGGTGCGGAGGCAGGAAGACGTGCATGACCGAGAACGCCGCCGCGGAGGAGATCCCGTACAGCAGCAGGTTGTTGCCGCCGACGCGGCGTGCGACGGCGAAGACCACCGGGAGCATCACGATCAGGCCGGCGTCGAAGAACATCGGGAACCCGATGATCAGCGAAGCGATGCCGAGGGCGAAGGCTGCGCGCTTCTCTCCGAAGACGTCGACCATCTTCTCCGCGAGCACCCGGGCGCCGCCGCTGGATTCGACGAGACTGCCGAGCATTGCGCCGAGCCCCACGAGCAGGGCCACCGACCCGAGCGTGCCTCCGAACCCGCTGACCAGCACTCCCGAGATCTCACCGGTGGGGATGCCGGTGGCGAGCGCGGTCAGGAGCGACACCAGCACCAGCACGAGGAACGCGTGCAGCTTGACGACGATGACCAGGAACAGGATGACCGCGATCGCCGCTGCGGCTATGCCGAGCAGCGGGAGCGCTCCGAGTGTCTGAGTCCACTCTTCCATGGGGATTCTCCGTTGAATTCGAGGGTGACCGGCCCATGGCTGACGCCGCGCGACCGGGGCTGACTAGGGTGGGGACCGCCTCGACGGAGCGCTTCCCCGAAGCCACCGTCAGGTTGCCACAAAGATAGTACTTTTACAAACGGAGGCCTGATGAGCGGGATGCGCGAAGGCTCGCACAGCCGCGTCGTGCAAGAACTCGGGCGCCGGATCGCCGGTCTCACGCTGCCCGCGGGCACGGTGCTGACCCTCGCCGGCCTCGAGGAGGAGTTCGGCACGTCGCGCACCGTGGTGCGCGAGGCGATCCGCGTGCTGGAGACGCACGGACTGGTCCGCTCCCGTCGGCGCGTGGGAATCACCGTGCAGCCGCGCACCGAGTGGGACAGCCTCAACGCCTCGGTCATCCAGTGGACGCTCGACGGCCCCCGCCGCAGGGACCAGCTGATCGAGCTCATGGATCTGCGCGAAGCCGTCGAACCGGTCGCGGCGAGGCTCGCCGCTCAGCGCGCCACCGCCGAGCAGCGGGCCGAGCTCCTGCGTTCGGCGACCGCCCTCAGCGACCTCGGGGCCGCGGGCCTGGGCGATTCGGACGAGTACCTCGCGGCCGACATCGCGTACCACTCGCTCCTGCTCACGGCCAGCGGCAACGCTCTCCTGGCCCAGATGGCCGGTCCGGTGACCGAGATCCTCCGGGGCCGCACCTCCTACGGGCTCACGCCCTCCGACCCGCGACCCGGCACGCTCGAAGCCCATGTCGCGACCGCCGCGGCCGTCGTGGCCGGCGACGTCGACGTGGCGGAGCGGGAGGCCCGACACCATCTGGCGCTCGTCGCCGACGAGGTCAGCGCGCTGCAGCAGCCCCCGACAGCGGCCCCCGGTTCGATCCCGATAGCCTGAGGGGGTTCCGAGACTTCAAGGAGTTCGCGTGTCCTCTGACCCCACGTCCGCACAGAAGCACCTCTCACCGGATCAGGCCGACGGCCCCGATTCGGCGCCCGACCACGAATCGGCCCCCGGTTCGGAGAACGTCGAGCGTCCCGTCGGCGAGGCCGGCGTCGATGCCCCCGCCACCGGCGGACAGGCCAACATCGGTGTCGTCGGACTCGCGGTGATGGGCTCGAACCTCGCGCGCAACCTCGCCAGCCGCGAGGGCAACACGGTCGCGGTGTACAACCGCAGCTCCGACAAGACCGAGCACCTCGTGCAGGCGCACCCCGAGGCCGGTTTCGCGCCCGCCTTCTCGTACGAGGAGTTCGCCGCGAACCTGCAGAAGCCCCGCGCCGCGATCATCATGGTCAAGGCCGGCCGTCCCACCGACGCCGTCATCGACGAGCTGGTGCGCGTCTTCGAGCCGGGCGACATCATCGTCGACGGCGGCAACGCGCTGTTCACCGACACCATCCGCCGCGAGAAGGCCGTCCGCGAGACGGGGATCAACTTCGTCGGCATGGGCGTCTCCGGCGGTGAGGAGGGTGCTCTCCTCGGACCCTCGATCATGCCCGGCGGCTCGGACGAGTCGTGGGTCACCCTGGGCCCGATCCTGAAGTCGATCGCCGCGATCGCCGAGGGCGAGCCCTGCGTCACCCACGTCGGCCACGACGGCGCCGGCCACTTCGTGAAGATGGTGCACAACGGCATCGAGTACGCCGACATGCAGCTGATCGCCGAGGCGTACGACCTCATCCGTCGCGGCACCGGCAAGTCGCCCGCCGAGATCGCCGACATCTTCGCCGAATGGAACCGCGGCGAGCTCGAGTCGTACCTCATCGAGATCACCGCCGAGGTGCTCCGCCAGACGGATGCGGCGACCGGACGCCCGCTCGTGGACGTGATCGTCGACCAGGCCGGCGCGAAGGGCACGGGAGCGTGGACGGTGCAGACCGCCCTGTCGCTCGGCGTGCCCGTCTCGGGCATCGCCGAGGCGACCTTCGCCCGCTCGCTGTCGTCGCACGCCGAGCAGCGCGAGATCTCGGGCGGTCTGCCCGGCCCGTCGGCCGAGGGCGACTTCGCGGTCGACGACGCCGACGAGTTCATCGAGAAGATCCGTCTCGCTCTGTGGGCGTCGAAGATCGTCGCCTACTCCCAGGGGTTCGACGAGATCCGTGCGGGCGCCGCCGAGTACGGCTGGAAGATCGATCTCGGAGCCATCGCCGGCATCTGGCGGGGCGGCTGCATCATCCGCGCCCAGTTCCTCAACCGCATCACCGAGGCCTACGCCGAGACGCCCGACCTCGCGGTGCTGCTGACGGCGCCGTACTTCGTCGAAGCGCTCGAGCGCAGCCAGTCCGCCTGGCGCGACGTCGTCGCGACGTCGGCCCGCGTCGGCATTCCGGCTCCCGCGTTCTCGTCGTCGCTGGCGTACTACGACGGCCTCCGCGCCGAGCGTCTTCCCGCCGCTCTCATCCAGGGTCAGCGTGACTTCTTCGGTGCGCACACGTACAAGCGCATCGACAAGCCGGGCACCTTCCACACGCTGTGGTCGGGCGACCGCAGCGAGATCGAGGCCGAGGACACGCACTGACGTCGGGCCGCCCCGCGCGAACGCCCGAACCGCGAGACGTCACCCCGTATACGAGACTGCGGCCGTACGCCGCTGTCTCGTGCCGGGGATGACGTCTCGCGGTCTCTGCGTCACCGGCGCGTGATGTCGGTGACCTTCCCGCGATCGAGGCGCAGGCGTCGACGGGCGCGCGCGGCCACCGCGGAGTCGTGGGTCACGACGATGAGCGTGAGCCCGGCCGCGTTGAGCCCCTCGAGCACCGCGAGGATCTCGTCGCGCATCCGCTCGTCGAGGTTGCCCGTCGGCTCGTCGGCCAGCAGCACGCGCGGCCGCTTGGCAACGGCGCGCGCGATCGCGACGCGCTGCTGCTGGCCTCCCGACAGCTCGCCCGGCCGGTGGTCGGCCCGATCGGCGAGACCGACCTGTTCGAGAGCCTCCGCAACGCGGGTCGCGCGCTCGTCTCGGCCGAGGCCGAGCGGCTCGAGGCCCATGTCGACGTTCTCCGCGGCCGTGAGTGTCGGGATGAGGTTGAACCCCTGGAAGACGAAGCCGATCTCGGCGGCACGCAGGCGCCCGATCTCGGCGTTCGATGCGGCGGCGACGTCGACCTGGCCGAGCCGCACCGATCCGGCCGTGGGACGGTCGAGCGCGCCGAGCAGCTGGAGCAGCGTCGACTTCCCGCCGCCCGTCGGGCCCTGGATGGTGACGAAGTCTCCCTGTTCGATCTCGAGATCGACTCCCGCGAGCGCGTTGACGACCCGCTCGCGCTGCCGGTAGGTGCGGGTGACCCCCGCGAGGCGGTAGATCGGCGAGCGCTCGTCGATGCCGGACGGGGTGGTCGAGGTGTCTGCGATGGTCATGCTCTCTTCTCCGATTGAGGTGTCGAACGGACGGTCGGGTCTCACGCGACCGACCGCAGTGCTTCTGCGGGGCTGAGGCGCGCGGCGCGCCAGCCGCCGAACGCCCCGGCGACGAGCCCGCCTCCGACCGCGAGGCCGACCGCGGCCACGATGATCCACGGGGTCAGCGGAGCGTTGAGCACGACGTCGGCGACCTGCGCCGTGGCCTGCCCGAAGGGTCCGCCGCCGCCCGCGCCCATCCCGCCCGGGCCGCCGCCGGGGGCGCCCGTCGTCGTCTCGGGGGCGGACGAGATGGTCGGCGAGATGACGTTGATCACGGCGATGCCCGCCAGACCGATGACGAGTCCCGCCACGCCGCCGATGAGTCCCTGCACGAGCGACTCCCCCGCGACCTGTCCGACCACGCGTCCGTTCGACCAGCCGATCGCCTTGAGGGTGCCGAACTCGCGAGTGCGACGCGAGACGCCCGAGATCGTGAAGAGCACGGCGAGCACGAGGGCGACGAGGAGGACCAGCACCGACAGCCAGGTGCCGAGGCTCGACACGAGCGAGGAGGCGCTGGAGAGAGATCCCGACACCGTCGAGGCGAGCTCGGACTGCGAGCTGACCGTCGCATCGGGGAGCGCGGACTGGATCTCGGTCTGGACCGTGCCGATGCCGTCGGCGGATGCCGCCTGCACGTAGACGGTCGAGACGACGTCGTCCACCCCGGCGAGCGTCTGCGCCACATCGAGCGGCAGGTAGACGTTCGCCGCCGTGTCGGCGTCGGACGACGTCGACGAGACCAGCCCGACGATCTCCATCGCGGTGCCGCCGACGTCGATCGTGTCGCCGACGGCGAGCTCGTTCGTCGCGGCGTAGCTGCTGTCGACCACGGCGACGTTCGCGCCGGCGTCCGAAGCATCCAGGCCTCGTCCGTCGGTGACGGTCACCGACGACAGCGGGCCGACCCCGGATGCGGCGGGGTCGATGCCGAGCACCGTGAACGACTGGATGTCGAAGGCGCTTCCCCCGGCGCCGTCCGCGCCGCCCGCGGGCGGCTGACCGGGCGTTGCGCCCTCGCCCATCTGCGACATGTCGGGCATCTCGCCCGAGAAGGTGGTGTTGGTGAGCGACAGGGCGCCGGATGCGGCGGCCACGCCGTCGAGCGAGGCCACCGTGTCGACGGCGGAGGCGTCGAGCGTGCCGCGCATCATGTCGGTCATCAGGCGCGACTGGCTGAGGCTCGTGGTGCCGTCTTCGGTCTGGCCTTCGCCCTGACCGAAGTCGAAGCGCGAGCCCCCGCCCTGTCCGGGCTCCACCGAGGCCCCCGTGACGGTGAGGTCGGTGCCGACGCCGTAGACCGAGGCGAGCGCCTGGGTCTGCGCATCGCGCACACCGGCAGAGAGCGAATTGACGACGATGACGAGGGCGATCGCGATCGCGAGCCCCGCGGCGACGATGATCGTGTGCTTCTTGCGCCCGGCGAGTTCGCGGCGCAGGTACGTCCAGTACATGTGTCTCCTTCCGGCGCCCGGATGCCGCCGTCGTCCCGACCGTAGGGAGCGCGCTCATGCGTCGCGTGTGGCGGACTTCAGAGAAGCCGATGAAACGGAATTCACAGCGCAGCCATAACATTCGCCATAGGAAGCACATAGGTGGGCGAGCACAATGAGTGCATGACCGCGACCGTCGCCTCCCCCGCCCTCACCCGCCCTGACGGCTCTGCTCTCCGCGTGCTCGTCGTCGACGACGAGCAGATGCTCACCGACCTCCTGTCGATGGCTCTGCGGATGGAGGGCTGGGACGTGCAGACAGCGGCCTCCGGCCTCCAGGCGCTGCAGGCCGCACGCGACTTCGTACCCGACGCCATGGTGCTCGACGTGATGATGCCCGACCTCGACGGCATGGCCGTGCTGCAGCGCCTGCGCCACTCGGGCAACGACGTGCCGGTGCTCTTCCTCACCGCGAAGGACGCCGTCTCCGACCGCGTGGCGGGTCTGACCGCCGGCGGTGACGACTACGTCACGAAGCCGTTCAGCCTCGAGGAGGTCGTCGCGCGCCTGCGCGGACTGATGCGACGAGCGGGCACGGCGTTCGCCGGGGGCGGCGAGCCGATCCTCCATGTGGGCGACCTCTCGCTGAACGAGGACAGCCACGAGGTCTCTCGTGCGGGGACGTCGATCGAACTGACCGCGACCGAGTTCGAGCTGCTGCGCTACCTCATGCGCAATCAGCGTCGCGTCGTGTCGAAGGCGCAGATCCTCGACCGCGTGTGGAACTACGACTTCGGCGGCCGTTCGAGCGTCGTGGAGCTCTACATCTCCTACCTCCGCAAGAAGATCGACTCGGGTCGCGAGCCGCTGATCCACACCGTGCGCGGAGTCGGCTACATGATCAAAGCACCGCAGTGACGGCCGACACCGCCCAACAGATCTCGACGACCAAACGCGGGCACGTCTACAGCCTGCAGGCGCGTCTCATGGCAGCGATCATCGGCATGGTCGCGATCATCCTGGCGATCATCGCTCTGGGCACGAGCGCGATCCTCAGCAACGTGCTGCAGGAGAACCTGCAGACGAAGGTGCAGTCGCAGGTGCAGGAGCTGCGGTTCGGCCCTCAGAACACGGCCAGCGCGGTGCTCACCGCCGGGTTCTTCGAGCCCGGCACGGTGCTGGTCGTATCGAACTTCGCGGGGGTCACCGGCGCGTACGTCGACGGCGACGCCGTTCGCGAGCTCGACTCCGACCAGATCAACGATGTCGTCAACGCGCTCATGGGTGCGCCGGCGTCGGAGGTCATCGACCTGCCCGGGCTCGGCGAGTACCGGGTGGCCGGCACGGGATCGGCCGTGCTCGGACTGCCGCTGACCGACGTGACCTCGACGATCGCCCAGATCCTCACCACGATCGCCCTCGTCACCGCCGGCGGTCTCGTGCTCCTCGGGTCGATCATCGCGATCGTCATCCGGGCGGGTCTGAAGCCGCTCCGTGCGGTCGCCGAGACCGCGCAGCGCGTCGCGGCGGTGCGCATGGACCAGGGCGAGGTGTCGATCACCGCCCGCGTGCCCGACGAGCAGGCCGACGAGCGCACCGAGATCGGGCAGGTGGGATCGGCGCTGAACACGCTGCTCGACCACGTGGACGCGTCACTCTCGGCCCGTCAGCAGAACGAAGAGCTCATGCGACGTTTCGTCGCCGATGCCAGCCACGAGCTGCGCACCCCGCTCGCGTCGATCCGCGGCTACTCCGAACTGTCGCTGCGCGACCGCACGCTGAGCGACACGTCGCACGAGGCGCTCTCACGTATCCAGGCGCAGTCGCTGCGTATGACCACTCTCGTCGAAGACCTGCTGCTCCTCGCCCGCCTCGACGAGGGGCAGGAGCTCGTCTACGGAACCGTCGACCTCACCCAGCTCGCCCTCGAAGCGGTCGGCGACGCCCGGCCCGCCGGTCCCGGCCACAGGTGGGAGATCGACGTGCCCGACGAGCCCGTCCATCTCGCCGGCGACACGTCGCGCCTGCACCAGGTGGTCGCCAACCTCCTCGCCAACGCCCGCACCCACACGTCCGAAGGCACGACCGTCACCGTCTCGGTCCGCCGCGACGGCGGCGAGGCGGTGCTGCGCGTGCACGACGACGGACCCGGCGTCGACCCTGCGGTCGCCGACGAGCTGTTCGAGCGGTTCTCCCGCGCCGACCGTTCGCGGGCCCGCAAGACCGGCGGCACCGGACTCGGGCTGTCGATCGCCCGTGCCATCGTCGAGGCTCACGCGGGCACGATCTCGGTCAGCAGCGATCCCGGCGACACCACCTTCGAGGTGCGCCTGCCCGCGAAGCCGTCCGACCCGGCCTGACGCGCAGCATCCGCCCCGCGAGCACACGATCTACGCCCGAGCACACGCTCTACGCCCGGCACCACCCCGTGCTCACGAACCCAACCCGTGTGCTCGCGCACGAACGCGGCGCCGTGGGGGCGGATGCTGCGGGGTCAGTAGCCCGCGAAGGCGTCGGTGGTCAGCGACCGAGCGCGGCCCAACGCCGGCGCGAGGTCGGCGATCAGCGCGGGCGGACCCGAGATGTACGCGTGACGGCCCTCGATGTCGGGAACGGCGCGGATGAGACCGTCGGCGTCGAGGCGCGTGCTGCGGCCGGCCCACGTCCAGCGCGGGGGCAGATCGGTCGGCTCGTCGCGCGTGAAGACCACCACGGGGATGCCCGCGGCGACGATGTCGTCGCGGAACGCCAGTTCATCGGCCGACGACGCGACGTACACGAGCAGGATGTCGCGGTCCTGATCGGTGGCGACGAGGTGCCGCAGCTGCGACACGAAGGGCGTCACGCCGATTCCCGCGGCGACCAGCAGCACCGGCGAGGAGGACTTGACGGGAAGCAGGAAGTCGCCCCACACGCCCGTGACGGCCAGCGGCGAGCCGGGCTCCACCTCTGCGAGGGCACGCTTGAAGCTGCTCTTCGATCCCTCCTTGAACGCGATCCTCACCATCGGCAGATCCTCGGGAGCCGAGGCGATCGAGAACTCGCGCCGCGTTCCACGCGCATCGGGATGCGTGTGGGGGACGTCGAGCTCGAGATACTGGCCGGGGCGGAAAGCGAACGGGCGCTTCGCCTGGAACGTGAGCTCGCGAACCGTGGGCGTCAGCTCGCGGCGGCGCTCGAGCGTCAGACGCACCGCCGCGCGGAGTGCGAAGAAGAACGCCAGCAGGTTGCCGATGAGGAGCGCGCGCTCCTGGCCCAACGTGACGGTGCCGATACCGAGGTCGAGCGGGATGGGCCACCCGGCGAACACGCCGACCACGACCGCGACGGTGTACTGCTGCCACCGGCGCGGCGGCATGGTCAGCGGCTCCGACAGCATGAACGCGCCGAGGAAGAGGAACGGCGACGAGAAGGCGACCTGCGTCAGCAGCACACCCGGGTCGATCGTCTCGCCGATCGCCTGGTACTGCGACGACGTGCGCAGGAAGGCGACCGCCGTCGCCACGATCCAGAATCCGACCACCATGCGCAGCTTCTCAGTCCGCCAGAGGATCGCGATCCCCAGGACGACGACGGGCGCGGCGAGCACGGGGGTGCCCACCCACCATGACGATGCGCCCAGGTCGGGGGCGAACACGCTGACGAACGTCAGCACCGTGGCGCCGACGGCCGCGGGATTGAAGATGTGACGACCTCGCCAGACGAGCACGTACTTCGAGAGGGATGCGGCGACCGCGGCGAGCACGATGCCCAGGATCGCGATCGGTTCGAGCGTCGGGCGCAGGACGAACAGCAGGATCGCCGCGGTGATGAACGACGATTCGAATCGCCGCGGAAGGCGCAGCACGCTCTGGGCGGCGAGGTCGGTGCCCGCGCACGCGAGGGCGAGCACGACCGCCGTGACGAGGATCTCGAACGGCCCGGGGCCGACGAGGTCGAAGAACGACAGCACGAACGACAGCGCTGCCAGCACGGCGAGCGACATCATCACGAGTCGGTACATCGAGACGCGTCCGAGGACGGCGAGCACGCGGGAGGAACCCGCGACGAAGGTGGCGATCACGTGAACAACTCTGCCTCACTGCCCGGCGACCACTCCACGCGGCCGTCCGTGCGCATTCGAACCCAGTGGGCTCCCCAGGAAGCGGCGAGCTCGGGCCCGCCGTCGAAGAACAACGCCGTCGCCAGCGCGTCGGCGTGCATGGCGTCGGGGGCTATCGCCCACGTCGCCGCATAGGTCCGCACGGGGGCACCCGTCCGCGCGTCGAGCACGTGGTGCAGCCCCTCGCCCCAGGCGCGGCGGGTGACGGCCGAGGCGCAGAGCGCCGCATCCGCCACCGTCACCACGCCGATGACACGGCGCGGATCGTACGGATGCTCCAGCCCGATCCGCTGCGGGGTCCCGCGTACGGCGAGATCGCCGCCGCCGTCGACGACGAAACCGCCGTCGACGCCGCGCGAGACGACACCGGTCACGAGGTCGACGAGCCGCCCTTTGCCCAGCGCACCGACGTCGATCGTCGCGGGTGCGGTCACGGCGAGGGTGCGTGCATCCCACCGCACGATGTCGCGCCACTTCTCGGGTGCCGCGATCGGATCGCCCTGCGCGACGAGCGAGTAGCGCGCGTCGTAGCCCAGGCGGGCGAGCGAGTCGCCCAGGAGCGGGTTCACCGCTCCTCGCGTGGCCGTGTCGAGCTCGGCGTAGACATCGAGCATCGCGGCGGCATCGGGAGGAACGGGAGCCGAGCCTCCCCCGCCGGCCAGCCGAGCGACGACCGAGTCGTCGCGGAAGCGCGACCAGTCGCGGTCGAACGCGTCGATCACGGTCTCGACGTCACGGCGGATACCGTGGCCGAGGGGCGCGTCGGTCTCGATCGACCAGACCGTGCCGATCGCCTCGAACGACCACACCGCTCGGGTGGGAGTCGTGGTGCTCATGGCGCCGGTCAGGCGGCGGCTTCCGACTTGATCGTCTGCAGGGCCTTGTTGAATCCGCCGCTGGTCAGCGACGAGCCTGCGACACGACTGACCGAGACGTCGTCGACCAGCTGACCCACGACCTCGTCCGAGATGCCGCCGATGAACTGGGACTGGTACCGCTGCGACTCGGCGGCCTGCGGGTCGCCGGTCACCTCGACGGCGGTGACGACGTCGCTCTCGAGCGTGATCGTCACCTCGATGGTCTCGACGGACTCCGGGGTCGAGTACGAGCCCTCGGCCGTGTAGGTCCCGTCGGTGTAAGCGCTCCCTACGACCGAACCGGTGTCGGTGCCGCTGTCGGTCGTCGCCGAGGACGACGGGGCCGTCGTCGCGGGCGTCGTCTCTCCGGCGTCAGCGGCGGGCGTCGTGGTGCCGGCGCAGCCGGCGAGGGCGACCATGCCGAGTACGCCGACGAGGGCGGCTCCGGCGCGGACGGGGCGGGGTACGGCGGTGGTGCGGATCATGGGGGGTCCTCCTTCTGCAGTGCCTCGCGATCCTGCTGCTCTGTCGAGCAGGATCGCCACTCAGGTGACACGAGACCATCAGCGTGGCGGTTCACCCTGTGTGCGCACTATGGAAGGGCTACGCCTCGCCGCCGAACATGCTGGTGACCGAGCCGTCTTCGAACACCTCGCGCACGGCGCGCGCCAGCAGAGGGGCGATGGGCAGCACGATGAGCGAGGGGAACCGCTTCTCCTCGGGGATCGGCACGGTGTCGGTGACGACGACCTGGTCGATGGCCGGATGCTGCAGCCGCTCCCGAGCCGGGTCGCTGAAGATCGCGTGGGTCGCCGCCACGATGACCTTGCGGGCACCGGCATCCTTGAGCGCCTGCGCCGCCTTCGCGATCGTGCCGCCGGTGTCGATCATGTCGTCGACGAGGAGGCAGGTGCGGCCGTCGACCTCGCCGACGATCTCGCGCACGGTGACCTGGTTGGCGACCTTCGGGTCGCGGCGCTTGTGGATGATCGCGAGCGGAGCGTTGAGGCTGTCCGACCAGGTGTCGGCGACGCGCACGCGGCCCATGTCGGGAGACACGACGGTCAGCGTCTCGCGGTCTTCGGGGCTCAGGTTCGCCTGGAAGTGCTCCAGGAGCACGGGCTTGGCGAAGAGGTGGTCGACCGGGCCGTCGAAGAACCCTTGGATCTGGGCGGCGTGGAGGTCGACGCTCATCACTCGGTCGGCGCCGGCCGTCTTCAGCAGGTCGGCGACGAGGCGGGCACTGATCGGCTCGCGGCCGCGGCCCTTCTTGTCCTGACGCGAGTACGGGAAGTACGGGGCGACGACCGTGATGCGCTTGGCCGACGCGCGCTTGAGCGCGTCGAGCATGATCAGCAGCTCCATCAGCCACTCGTTGACCGGGGGGCCGAACGACTGGATCACGAACACGTCGCACCCGCGGATCGAGACCTCGAAACGGGTGTAGATCTCACCCGAGGCGAACGTGCGGTGCTCGGTCGGCGCGAGCTCGGTGCCGAGATGGTGGGCGACCTGGTGCGCGAGATCGGGGTGCGAACGACCCGTCGCGACCACGAGCCGCTTCTTGGTCTTGGCGACCAGGCCCGGGGCGATGTCGTTCTCGCGGTCGAGGTCTACGGTCTTCTTCTTACGAGCCATCGCCGGCTTCCTGTGCAGACCGGGCGCGTGCCGCGGCGGCTGCCGCTCCGGTGCCCGATCGGTTCTTGTCGACCCACCCCTCGATGTTGCGCTGGGGGGCCACGCTGAGTGCCAGGGCGCCGGGAGGAACGTCCTTGCGGACGACGGCTCCCGCGCCGGTCTTCGCGCCGTCTCCGATCCTAACGGGCGCGACGAAGACGTTGTGCGAGCCGGTGTGCACCTCGTCGCCGATCTCGGTGCGGTGCTTGGTGACGTCGTCGTAGTTCGCGGTGATCGCCCCGGCTCCGAGGTTGACCCGCTCGCCGATGGTGGTGTCGCCGATGTACGACAGGTGCGGCACCTTGCTGCCCTCGCCGATCGTGGAGTTCTTCGTCTCGACGAACGTGCCGATCTTGCCCTTGGCCCCGAGCACCGTGTTGGGGCGGAGGTAGGCGAACGGCCCCACGGTCGCCTTCGCGCCGATCACGGCGAGCGTGGCGTCGGTGCGGGTGACCGTCGCATCCTCCCCCACCTCGCAGTCCACGAGGCTCGTGTCGGGACCGATCAGCGCGCCCCGACCCACGGCGGTGGAACGGAGGATGTGGGTGTTCGGCAGCACGGTGACGTCGGGCGCGAGCGTGGCGGTGACATCGATCCAGGTCGTCGCGGGGTCGAGGATCGTGACGCCTTCGAGCTGCCAGTGCCGCACCGTGCGCGCGTTCAGGATGCGCGCCGCCTCCGAGAGCTGCACGCGGTCGTTCACCCCGAGCGCGGTCGAGGCGTCGGGGGCGTCGGCGGCGGCCACCGTGTGGCGGGAGTCGCGGAGCAACCGCACGACGTCGGTCAGGTACCGCTCCCCCTGGGCGTTCGCGGTGCCGACCAGCTCGAGGTGGGTGCGCAGCGACGGCGCCTGGAAGACGTAGACCCCGACGTTGATCTCGGTGACGGATGCTTCGTCGGCCGTCGCATCCTTCTGCTCCACGATGCGCTCGACGCCGCCGCCGGCTCCGCGGATGATGCGGCCGTAACCGGTGGGATCGTCCAGCCGTGCGCTCAGCAGGGTCGCCGCCGCATGCTGTGCGCGGTGGGTGTCGAGGAGGTCGGAGAGCGTCGACGACTCCAGCAGCGGCACGTCGGCGCTGAGGACGAGCACATCGCCGTCGAAGTCGCCGAGTTCGGCCAGGGCGACCTGCACCGCGCGCCCGGTCCCGGGGATCTCGTCCTGGTCGACGATGACGACCCCGGGAGCGAGACCGAGCACCGTGTCGGCGACGAGATCGCGCTCGTGGCGCACTACGACGATGACGCGCGTGGGGTTCAACGCCCCGGCGGTGTCGAGCACGTGCCCGACGAGCGGACGACCGCCCACCGCGTGCAGCACCTTCGGCAGGGTGGATCGCATACGCGTTCCTTGGCCCGCGGCCAGGATCACGATGGCGAGTTCGCTCGTTTCGTTCATGCTCCGCCGCCAGGATTCGAACCTAGACCTAACAGCTCCAAAGGCTGTCGTGCTGCCATTACACCACGGCGGACCGCGCCCGCCCCGGTGGGATCGACGCCGGACAAGTCTGCCATGCGGACGCCGACCATAATGGTGCGATGACCCAGCACAGCGACGAGGTGGACCGCATCGTCGACGCCTGGGTGCGTCAGCGCCCCGACCTCGACTTCTCGCCACTCGAGGTCCTCTCCCGGGTGGACCGGCTCTCGCGCCACCTCGACCGCGCCCGCAAAGAGGCGTTCCGCCGCAGCGACCTCGAGTCGTGGGAGTGGGACGTGCTGTCGGCGCTGCGCCGGGCCGGCGAACCGTTCCAGCTGAGCCCCAAGCAGCTGCTGCAGCAGACGCTCGTCTCCAGCGGCACCATGACGAACCGCATCGACCGCCTGGTGGGGCGGCGGCTCGTGCGGCGGGAGTCGGATCCCGGCGACGGACGCAGCATCCTCGTCACCCTCACCGCCGACGGGCGTACGCGCGTGGACGCGGCGATCACCCGCCTCGTCGACGCCGAGGCGGTGCTGCTCGGCGCGCTCTCCCGTGGCGACCGAGACCGGCTCGCGGGACTGCTGCGAAAGCTCAGCCTCGGCTTCGACTCCTGACGTCGGGCCTCAGCCGAGCGCCTCGCTCAGTTCCATCCAGCGCCCCTCGAGCTCGTCACGTTCGGCCTCGAGCGCGGTGATTCTCTTCATCTCCGCGCCGAGACCCTCGTAATCGGACGGATCCCACTCGACGAGCGCGGTGCGGGCCGAGCTCACCTGGCCGTCGAGCTTGACGATCTTCCGCTCGATCGCGGAGACCTCTTTCTGCGCCGCGCGGAGGTCTCCTCCGGACAGGGCGGACGTCGAGGTCGCGGTGTTGCCACCGCCTGACGTCGGAGCCGCGCCCTCTCCCTTCGCGCGCAGCCGCAGGTACTCGTCGACGCCACCCGGGAGGTGCCGGAGCTTGCCGCCGAGGATCGCGTACTGCTGGTCGGTGACCCGCTCGAGGAAGTACCGATCGTGCGAGACCACCAGCAGGGTGCCCGGCCACGAGTCGAGGAGATCCTCCATCGCCGCGAGCATGTCGGTGTCGAGGTCGTTCGTGGGCTCGTCGAGGATCAGCACGTTCGGCTGATCGAGCAGGATCAGCAGCAGCTGCAGGCGCCGCTTCTGCCCGCCCGAGAGGTCCTTCACCGGGGTGGAGAGCTGCGCGCTGGAGAAACCGAGCTGCTCGAGCAGCTGTCCGGGTGAGAGCTCCTGCGCTTTCGAGCCGGTGCCGAACGTGTACGACGTGCGCAGCCGGGAGATCACCACGCGCACGGGGTCGTTGAGGTGCTGCTCGAGCTCGTCGAGGCGCTGCGTCAGCGTCGCGACATGCACGGTCTTGCCGCGCTTGACGCGGCCTTCGGTGGGCTGGATCGATCCGTCCACGAGGCCGAGGAGAGTCGACTTGCCGGCGCCGTTGACGCCCAGGATGCCGGTGCGCTCCCCCGGGGCGATCAGCCACGTGACGTCGTCGAAGACCTGGCGCGCCTGCCCTGAGCCCGTCGCGGGGTAGCTCACGGCCACGTCGATCAGGTCGACGACGTCTTTGCCCAGTCGTGACGTCGCCAGCGACTGCAGCGCGATGCGATCACGGATCTCGGGCACATCCGCGATGAGTTCGTTCGCCGCGTCGATGCGGAACTTGGGCTTGGTCGAGCGCGCGGGCGCGCCGCGGCGCAGCCACGCGAGTTCTTTCTTGGCGAGGTTCTGACGACGCGCCTCGATCGTCGCCGACTGCCGATCGCGTTCCACGCGCTGCAGGATGTAGGCCGCGTATCCGCCCTCGAAGGCATCGACGATGCGGTCGTGCACCTCCCACGTCACGGTGCTCACCTCGTCGAGGAACCACCGGTCGTGCGTCACGACCAGAAGGGCTCCCGAATTCGCCGCCCACCGGCGCTTCACGTGTGCGGCGAGCCAGGTGATCGCCTCGACGTCGAGGTGGTTCGTCGGCTCGTCGAGGAAGAGGATGTCCCAGTCGCCCGAGAGCAGCCGCGCGAGCGCGACTCGGCGGCGCTGACCGCCCGAGAGCGTTCCGATGCTCGCCTCCCAGGGGACGTCGGAGAGGAGGCCGGCGATCACGTCGCGCGTGCGCGCGTCGCCCGCCCACTCGTGCTCTGCGCGTCCGTCGACGACCGCGTTCGAGACGGTGTCGTCATCGTCGAGCTCATCGGCCTGGTGCAGCACGCCCACCGTGACGCCGCTGCGGACCGTGACGCGTCCGGAGTCGGGCTGACGCAGGCCCGCCAGCATTCCCAGAAGGCTGGACTTGCCGTCGCCGTTGCGGCCGACGATGCCGATGCGGTCGCCCTCCGACACCCCCAGGGTCACGGAGTCGAAGACGACTTTGGTCGGGTATTCGAGATGCAGGGACTCGGCCCCGAGAAGATGCGCCATATTGCCTCCAGGCTACGGGGTCGCGGGTGTGCAGACGGTGTGCGCGGGTGGCGGCGTGGTAACGGTGCGGGCTGCGCGGGGTCACGGACCGCGACACCGCTCCGCCCGTTCCACCCACCTTTGCCCGAATCAACATCTTGCGGCGGCATGGGAGTGAGGATTCCAGCGCGAACGTGTGGATCGGATGCTGCGGGGCAGACAGCGAACGCGACGAGGGCCGCCCGGCTGATGCCGGACGGCCCTCGGGAGACGGATGCTGGTCAGGCCAGGCCGTTCTCCTGCAGCCAGTCGGCCGCGATGTCGCTCGCCGAACGCTGGTCGACGGTGTTCTGCACGTTCAGCGTGACGAGACCCTCGGGGGTCAGCGCCGCGCTGATCTTGTTGATGACGTCGGCCGCGTCGGCGGGGAAGTCGGCGCTCACGACGGGGACGATGTTCGACGCGAGGAAGAGACCCTCGGGGTCTTCCAGCACGACGAGGTCGTCGGTCTCGATGCGCGGGTCGGCCGTGTAGACGTTCGCGATGTTGACGGTGCCGGCGAGGAGATCCTCGACCGTGGTGTCACCGGTCGGCGTGAACGAGACGTCGACGCCGTAGGTGTCCTTCAGGCCGGTGGGACCGTAGGGACGCTCGGCCAGCTCGGCGTTGCCGCCGAGCGTCAGAGGAACCGTCACGTTCGCCAGATCGGCGATCGTGGTGAGGTCGTACTCCTCGGCGAAAGCAGCCGTGACCGTGTAGGAGTCCTGGTCGGTCGCCGCCGACTGGTCGAGCACCTTCAGGCCCTCGGGCAGCGCGTCGGGGAGCGCTGCGTAGACCTCGTCGGACGTGCGCGCGGTCGTGGCGTCGTCGAAGTACTGCAGCAGGTTGCCGGAGTACTCGGGGAACAGGTTGACCGAGCCGTCTTCGAGCAGCGGGATGTACGCGTCGCGCTGGCCGATGCTGAACTGGGTCGTGACCTCGAAGCCGGCGGCCTCGAGTGCCTGGGCGTAGATCTCGGCGATGATCTCGTTCGAGGGGTAGGCCTGCGAGCCGACGACGATGGGACCGTCGGATCCGCCGTCGCCCGCGGACGCGCCGGAATCAAGCGGGCTGCTGGACGAGCAGCCGGCCAGGGCGAGGAGCGCCGCCGCGCCGACGGCTGTGCCGACGAGGCCCTTTCGAGTTCGTGCTGTGAACATGTGATTTCTCTTTTCCTTGGTGGGGTTTCGTGTTCCCGGGGCGTCTAACGGGCGGCGTCGGCCGTCGTGACGCTCACCGGACGTCCGGTCGCGGTGCGCGAGGTCTTCTTCCGGCCCTCCGAGCCGGCCGCGACCGCGCCGGCGCGGATGCCGCGCGGGACGACGAGGTGCTGCACGATGGCGAAGAGCGCATCGAGCACCAGCGCGAGTACGGCGACGAGGATGGCGCCGCCGATGATCACGTCGAGCTGACGCAACTGCAGACCGCTGATGATGTACTGCCCGAGTCCGCCCAGACCGATGTAGGCGGCGATCGCCACGGTGGCGACCACCTGCAGCGTTCCGGCGCGGAGGCCCCCGACCAGGAGGGGCAGTCCGAGCGGCACTTCGATGCGCCAGAGGATCTGCCACTCGGTCATCCCCATCGCACGCCCGGCGTCGATCACCCGGCGATCGATGGCCTCGAGACCCGTGTAGGCGCCCGCGAGGATCGACGGGATGGCCAGGATGACGAACGTGATCACCGCAGCCTCGGGCTTGCGCAGCACGCCGAGGAGCAGCACGAGGAGGATCAGCAGGCCGAACGAGGGAATGGCTCGTGCCGCACCCGAGATCGCGACCGCGACCTCGCGACCGCGGCCGGTGTGACCGATGGCCCAGCCGACGGGCACCGCGATGAGCGCGGCGATGACGACCGAGACGAAGGTGTAGGCCAGCTGCTGGAAGAGGGCGAGCTGCAGCGGGAGGTCGCCCGACAGACGGTCGGGCGAGAAGATCCACGCGAAGGCGTCGATGAAGAGGTTCACGCCGTCGCCTCCGCCCCGATCGGAGCGCGTCGCACGCGGCGGACCGCCGTCGCCCGCGTCCACGGCATGAGCAGTCGACCGGCCACGACGAGGACGAAGTCGACGAGCAGCGCGAGCAGCACGACCACGACGACGCCGGCCAGCACCTCCGGGATGATCCGGCGCTGCAGACCGTTCGTGAAGAGATAGCCGAGGTTGATGACGCCGACGAGGATGCCCACCGTCGCGAGCGAGATGGTGCTCGCGGCGGCGACGCGCAGACCGGCAAGGATCACCGGCCCTGCCAGCGGGAAGTCGACGGCCCAGAACCGGCGGAACGTGCCGTAGCCGATGGCGGTCGACGCCTGACGCACGCCGGGGTCGACGGAGTCGAGGCCGTCGGCGACGGAGCGCACCAGGATCGCGACCGCGTAGATCGCCAGCGCGACGATGAGGTTGGTCTCGCTGACGATGCTGTAGCCGAGCACGGACGGCAGCAGGATCAGGAGCGCGAGCGACGGGATCGTGTAGAGCAGACCCGTGATCGTGATGACACCGCTGCGCACGAGACGGTAGCGCCATGCCACCCACCCGAGCGGCACGGAGATGATGAACCCGATCACCAGCGGGATGACGCTCTGACGCAGATGGTCGAGCGTGAGACCGCCGATGAGACCGAGGTTGTCGAGAACCCAGCTCACCCGGTGGGTCCGTCCACGAGCGCTCCCTGCGTGCGTCCTTCGCCGTCGACGAGGAACGAACCGTTCGCCGTCTTCTCGATGTGGAGGGCCCGCTTGCCGCGCTTTGTTCCGACGAAGCTGGCGACGAAGTCGTTGGCCGGGTTCTGGATGATCTCGGTGGGGGTTCCGAGCTGGGCGACCTTGGCACCCTTCTCGAGGATGACGACCTGGTCGCCCAGCAGGAACGCCTCGTCGATGTCGTGCGTCACGAAGACGATCGTCTTGCCGATGTCGCGCTGCAGACGGAGCAGCTCCTCCTGGAGCTCGGCCCGCACGATCGGATCGACGGCCCCGAACGGCTCGTCCATGAGCAGGATGTTGGGATCGGCCGCGAGACCGCGAGCCACTCCGACGCGCTGCTGCTGACCGCCGGAGAGCTGACTCGGGTAGCGGTCGGCCATGCCGGGCTCGAGACCCACCGTCTCCATCAGCTCGAGCGCTCGGGTACGGGCCGCGCGACGACTCTTCCCCTGCAGCACGGGCACCGTGGCGATGTTGTCGGCGACGGTGAAGTGCGGCAGCAGACCCGAATTCTGCATGACGTACCCGATGCTCCGGCGCAACTCGACCGGCGAGCGCCGGGCGATGTCGTCGCCGTCGATCGAGATCGTGCCCCCGGTCGGCTCGACCATGCGGTTGATCATGCGCAGCAGGGTGGTCTTGCCGCATCCCGATGACCCGACGAAGACGGTGGTCTGACGGGACGGCAGCACGAGGTCGAACTCCCCCACGGCACGCGTGCCATCGGGGAATACCTTCGAGACGTTCGTGAACTCGATCATGTCGACCGCCTCAGTCCTGGACCGATACCTTCCGGTCGAAAGCCACGAAACCCGCGAAGTCTCCGCCGGCCTTCTCCACCGCCCCGGGCAGCAGGTCGGGGTACGACCACGCCCCGTCGGTGAGCTCGGCGCCCTCGAGCGCGATGCTCCAGTACTGCGCCGCGCCCTTCCAGGGGCACGTGTAGGGGGTGGGAGTCTTCGTCAGCGCGCCCTCGCGGATGCTGGAGGGCGGGAAGTACCAGTTGCCTTCGATCGAGATCAGGTCTTCGCGATCCGCCTCAGCGATCACGACACCGTCGAGCACAGCCTTCATGAGTCCTCCTCGGGGCTCCGCGGGGCGTGGATGCCCGCGCGATTCCGCCACGGTACCCGAGGCTACCGACGCCGGGGTCGGTCGGGACCGAGATTGCCGCGTATGACGCCGACGTGTTATGCGTTCGCGTCAGACGACACGCGCGCCGGAGACGGGGCCGTGCACGTGGAGCGCGGAGAAGCCTGCGGCACTGAGGGTGATCTGCAGATCGAGCGCGGCTGCGTCGTCGGCCGCGAGGAACGCCAGGGTCGGGCCCGAACCCGACACGATGCCGGCCAGCGCCCCGGCCTTCTCCCCCGTCTCCAGGGCCGCGCCGAGATCGGGACGGAGGAGCAGCGCCGGAGCCTGCAGATCGTTGCGGAGCGCGGCGGCGAGCATCCCCGGGTCTCCCTGTCGCAGCGCGTGCAGCACGTCGGGGTCGACGCGCGGCTGCCTGGGCGCGGGACCGATGTCGACGAGGTGCCGCGCGCGGTGGGCGTCCAGCTCGCCGTAGACGACGGGGGTCGACATCCCCTCGTCGCTGACGACCAGAACCCAGTCGAACCGTCCGCGCGCGAGTGCGGGGCTCAGCTCGTCCCCGCGGCCCGTCCCGACGGCGGTGCCTCCGAGGAGGGCGAACGGCACGTCCGCCCCGAGCCGCGCGGCGAGCCGGGCGAGCTCGGCGGTGGACAGCCCGGTGCCCCAGAGCGCGTCGCACGCGACGAGGGCGGCCGCAGCATCCGCCGATCCGCCTCCCATGCCGCCGGCGACCGGGACCGACTTGCGGATCTCGAGGTGCACACCACGATCGACCCCGGTGGCCCCGGCGAGAAGTCTCGCGGCCCGGACCGCGAGATTGCGGTCGTCGACCGGCACGTCGCCGATCGCGACGCTCCCCGAGACGTGGGCCGTGATCTCGTCGGCATCGCTGGCCCAGAGGTCTTCGTACAGCGAGACGGCCTGGTAGGCCGTGGCCACGTCGTGGTACCCATCGTCCTGCACGTCGCCGACCTCGAGGAAGACGTTGATCTTTCCCGGCGCGCGCACGTGCACGCGCTCGGACGACGACGCGAGTGTCACTGCTTCGCCGAATCCGCCCACGGATCGGCGCCGACGACGTCGGAGATGGCGTCGATGCGCTCGAGCTCCTCGGAGTCGAACGCCGGACCGTGGAGAGCGGCGATGTTGTCGTCGAGCTGCTCGACGCGTGAGGCGCCGATGAGGGCCGAGGCGACCACCGGGTCGCGCAGCACCCACTGGATCGCCATCTGGGCGAGCGTCTGCCCGCGCTCCTTCGCGATGAGGTTCAGGCTCCGAAGGGCCGAGACCGTGCGATGCGGAAGCGCCGCCTCCGGCAGCGACGACCGCTTCTGGGCGCGGTTCGCCCGCCCGTCGCCGAGGTACTTGTCGGTCAGCAGTCCCTGCGCGAGCGGGGTGAACGCGATGGCGCCCATCTGCTCCTGACGCAGGACGCCGGTCAGGCCGTCCTCCACCCACCGGTTCACGATGGAGTACGACGGCTGGTGGATCACGAGGGGCGTACCCATCGAACGTGCGACGGCGGCGGCCACGGCCGTACGCTCGGCGCTGTAGGACGAGATGCCGACGTACAGGGCCTTCCCGTCGCGTACGAGGGTGTCGAGCGCCCCGATGGTCTCCTCGATCGGGGTGACCGGGTCGACCCGGTGAGAGTAGAACACGTCGACGTAGTCGAGCCCCATACGCTTCAGCGAGGCGTCGGCGCTGGCGATCAGGTACTTGCGCGAGCCGTAGTTCCCGTACGGCCCGGGCCACATGTCGTACCCCGCCTTGGACGAGATGATCAGCTCGTCACGGTAGGGCGCGAGGTCTTCGCGCATCATGCGGCCGAAGTTCGTCTCTGCCGAGCCGTATGGCGGTCCGTAGTTGTTGGCGAGGTCGAAGTGCGTGATGCCCCGGTCGAACGCGTGACGCAGAAGCGCGCGCTGCTGGTCGAACGGGATGTTGTCGCCGAAGTTCCACCACAGCCCGAGGGAGATGGGGGGCAGGTACAGGCCGCTGGTTCCGACCTGGCGGTACTCGACTCCCGAGTACCGTTCGGCCCGGGCGGCGTACGGGCGGTGCAGGTCTCGAACTTCGGCGCCGAAACGGTCGGAATCACTCACTCTTCGACCCTAGCGCGCGACCCCGCCCGCAAAGGAAGCCCCTATGAAATGCGGGCGCAACACGGTGTGTTTACCTTTAGTACACCTTCGCGCTCGCGAAGCGCGCCGCACACCTGCCCTTCAAGGAGCCTCGTTGCCCCGAATCACACCGCTGCCGGCTGAGACCGATCCGCTTCGCCGCATCCTCTCGCGGGACGACGTCCGTCTCTCCGACGGCATCCTGCACCTCGTCGGAGACGACACCGCTCCGGCCGAGGCGCGCGACGCCGACCTGCTCTACATCGCCGCGGCGCTCGAGTCGGCGTCGATCGACATCATCCTCGTGCGCGACACGAACCGCCGCCCGAAGATCGTCGTGGATCTGGCGGATGCTGCGGCCGCGCTCTCCGCCCTGCGCCTGGCCGCAGCGGACGAACCGCTCTACTTCAAGACGTCGGGCGAAGACCCCACGCCCGTGCACACCGCGACGCTCGCGACCGACGCCGTCTCGGCGATGGCCGTGTTCCGACCCCGCACCTCGGTCGACGGCGCGTTCCGCTACGGTTCCGCCCTGGCGCCGCACCTCGAGTTCTGGCGCTTCGGCGACACGCTGGTCGAGGCCCCGCGCCCGAACGCCCTCACCCGGCGCGTGATGGCCGCGTCCGACCTGTCCTTCGTCGAGGTAGAACGCCACGGTCGACGGTGGCGCACGGTGGAGGGCATGTTCGAGCCCCACGCGAACGAGTTCACCGAAGACGTCGACATGGTCTTCTCATGGGTGGACGGCACCGACTCGGAGTTCCAGCGCCAGCGCGCCGCCCGCATGCAGGGGTACGTGGTCGGCGACGGCGACGACGCACCCGCGCGGTACCGCCAGATCGACGAGCTCCGCTACGCCCTGCGCAGCGTGCACATGTACGCACCGTGGGTCCGACGGATCTTCATCGCGACCGACTCTCCGCGACCGGCGTGGCTCGACGACCACCCGAACGTGACGATCGTGCGCAGCGAGGAGTTCTTCGCCGACCCGTCGACTCTTCCCACCCACAACTCGCATGCGGTCGAGGCGCAGCTGCACCGCATCGAGGGTCTCGCCGAGCACTTCCTCTACAGCAACGACGACATGTTCTTCGGTCGCCCCGTCTCACCCGAGCTGTTCTTCAGCGGATCGGGCGTCAGCCGATTCGTCGAGAGCGGCATCCGCATCGGCGGCGGCGCGTCCGCGCCGGAGCGCTCGGGCCACGACAACGCGCTGCGCGTGAACCGGGCGCTGCTCCGGGAGCGCTTCGGGCGCGTGATCACCCACGACCTCGAGCACAGCGCCGTCCCGATGCGCCGCTCGATCGCCGCCGAACTCGAGCGCACCTTCGCCGACGACTACGCGCGCACCGCGGGCAGCCGATTCCGCTCGGCCACCGACGTCTCGGTGACGAACAGCCTGTACCACTACTACTCGCTGTTCACCGGACGGGCGGTCGTGACGACCGAGCCGCGGGTGCGCTACATCCAGACCACGAAGCTCGATTCGCTGCGCAGGATGGAGCGTCTGATCGAGCGGCGCGACACCGACATGTTCTGCCTCAACGACGGCAGCGAGCCGGAGATCCCCGAAGAGATGCGGGTCAAGGCGCTGCGTTCGTGCCTCGAGCGCTACTTCCCGGTGCGCGCACCGTGGGAGCGCGCCGAAGCGGTCTCCGCCGAACTCAGCGGATCGCCGTCATCGGAGCCGTCGGCGGCGACGATGGTGTGAGCGCGCGAGCCGCGGGCGTCTCGATGCCCGCGGCACGCAGCCGCGCGAGCGACTCCGCGGCATCCACGAACTGCAGCGGGGCCGCGGTGTCGAGCGGGACGACCGAGTGCACCACCGTGTCGTCGTAGACGTGGATGAGGTTGAAGCCCTGTGCGCCGTCGTGGGGCCGCGTTCCCCCGACCGGCACGGTGAGGTCCTGCGTGTAACAGGTGGCCGAGGCGACCGACACCGGGATGCCCGCGAACGTCGCGAACGTCGAGTAGTGCAGGTGGCCGCCGATGATCGCGCGCACATCGCTGCCGCGCAGCACATCGGCGAGGCGCCGCTGCTCGCGCAGCTCGACGGACGCCGCGAGCTCGAGCACGCTCGGAACGGGCGGGTGGTGCAGGGCGAGGATCGTGCCCAGGGGCGCGGGGGTCGACAGCTCGTCGGCGAGCCAGCGCAGCTGGGCGTCGGTCACCTCGCCGTGATGGTGGCCCGGAACGGTGGTGTCGAGCGTGATCACGCGCAGGCCGTCGAGTTCGTCGACCCGGTCTACGGGCGCGTCGCCGGCGGCGTCGCCCGGCAGGAGGCGCGCGCGGAAGGCCGCGCGATCGTCGTGGTTGCCCATGACCCAGATGACGCGCGCGTCGAGCGACGCGGCGAGCGGCTCGACCAGGGCGGCGATCCGGTCGTAGGCGTCGTCCTCGCCGTGATCGGCGAGATCGCCGGTGAAGATCAGCGCGTCGGGCTGCACGCCCGAGGCGGAGATCGCGGCGAGCGCACGGGTGAGGTAGGCCTCGGAATCGACGCTGTCGTACAGCGGGGCGCCGTGCGCGCGCAGGTGGGTGTCACTCAGGTGGAGCAGTACCCGCTCGGGTTTGGGGTACTCCGCATACCGCATGTGTCTCCTCGTGCCGTGGAGCCGGAGTTCCGGCTGCCGGGCGATCATCGTGGCAGAACGAGGGAAATGTTACAGACATGTTTCGTGAACGTCCGGTGGACACGTCATGAAACGCTGATGCGGGCGATGCGGAGGTAGTCCTCGACGCCGAGCTCCTCACCGCGAGCCGTCGGTGCGACGCCGGCGCTCTGGAGCAGGGCGGATGCTTCGGCGGCCGTCGTGCCGACGACGCCCGCGAGGGCCTGCCGCAGCATCTTGCGTCGCTGCTGGAACGCCGCATCCACGATCGCGAAGGTGCGTCGGCGTTCCTCCTCCGTGCCACGCGGCTCGGAGTCGAGGATGAAGGCGACGAGCACGGAGTCCACGTTGGGCACCGGCCAGAACACCTGCCGGGAGACGTTGCCGGCGAGTCGCCACGACCCGTACCAGGCGGCCTTCACGCTGGGCGCGCCGTAGATCTTGGAGCCGGGCCCCGCGGCCATCCGCTCCCCCACCTCGGCCTGCACCATGACGACCCCGCGCTGCAGGGCCGGGAACGTCTCGAGGAAGTGCAGGAGGACGGGCACCGACACGTTGTAGGGCAGGTTGGCCACCAGCACCTCGGGATCGCCCGGCAGCTCGGTCACCCTCAGAGCGTCGGCATCGACGACGGTCAACGCGCCGGAGGGCACGCCGTGCGCGGCGGCCGTCTCGGCGAGACGGGCGGCGAGGCGGTGGTCGATCTCGACCGCCGTCACCGTCGCGCCGGTCTCGAGGATGGCGAGGGTGAGCGAACCGAGCCCCGGACCGATCTCGACGACGCGGTCGCTCGCGGTGACGCCGGCGACCTGCACGATCCGGCGGACGCTGTTCGCGTCGACGACGAAGTTCTGCCCGAGCTTCTTCGTCGGCGTGACATCGAGTTCCGCCGCCAGCCGACGGATCTCGGTCGCCCCGAGCAGGGTTACAGGCATCCTTTTACCCTACGACCTCGCGCGCAAGCCTTCGTCTTGTCCCACGGCGAGGAGTACGGTGACGGCCATGACATCAACCGGCACCATTCCCGCGAACGCGTTCTCGATGAAGAGCCCGTTCGGTCGACGCGCAGCCGCCCTCTCGATCGCGGCCGCCGTCGGCGGGTTCCTCTTCGGGTTCGACTCCTCGGTGATCAACGGTGCGGTCGACTCGATCCAGGAGAACTTCGCCCTGGGCGAGTTCCTCAAGGGGTTCGTGGTCGCCATCGCGCTGCTCGGCTGCGCGCTCGGCGCCATCATCGCCGGGAACCTCTCCGACCGGTGGGGCCGCCTGCGCGTGATGAAGCTCGGCGCGATCATGTTCCTCGTCTCCTCGGTCGGATCGGCGCTCACCTTCAGCGTGCCCGACCTGATCCTCTGGCGCGTCATCGGCGGCATCGGCATCGGCATCGCGTCGGTGGTCGCCCCGGCCTACATCGCCGAGATCGCGCCACGACAGATCCGCGGGGCGCTCGCCTCCCTGCAGCAGCTGGCGATCACCCTCGGCATCTTCGCCGCGCTGCTGAGCGACGCCGTGCTCGCCACGTCCGCGGGAGGCGCGTCGGAGCAGCTGTGGTGGGGTCTGGCGGCCTGGCGCTGGATGTTCCTCATCGGCGTCGTCCCCGCGGCCGTATACGGCGCCCTCGCGTTCGTGATGCCCGAGTCGCCCCGGTACCTCCTGACCAAGAACCGCGCCGACGAGGCCCGCGCGATCTTCGCCCGGCTCGTGCCGCCCGCCGACCTCGAGAAGTCGGTCAACGAGATCTCCCAGGCCATCGAGACCGACCGCAAGAACGCGAACGCGTCGCTGCGCGGCCCCGTGCTGGGCCTGCAGGGCATCGTCTGGACCGGCATCATCCTGTCGGTGTTCCAGCAGTTCGTCGGCATCAACGTGATCTTCTACTACTCCACGACCCTCTGGCAGGCGGTCGGATTCCAGGAGAGCGATTCGCTGCTGATCAGTGTGATCACCTCGGTGACGAACGTCGTCGTCACCCTCGTCGCGATCTTCCTCGTCGATCGGGTGGGCAGGAAGCCCATCCTGCTGACCGGGTCCACCCTGATGGCCGTCTCGCTCGGCACGATGGCCCTCGCCTTCGCCTTCGCCGAGACCGTCGACGGAGCCGTGAGCCTGCCGGGCGCGTGGGGTCCGATCGCCCTGGTCGCGGCGAACCTCTTCGTGGTCGGCTTCGGCGCCTCCTGGGGCCCGCTGGTCTGGGTGCTCCTCGGCGAGATCTTCCCCAGCCGCATCCGCGGCAAGGCGCTCGGCGTCGCCGCGGCCGCCCAGTGGGTCGCCAACTTCCTCATCACGGTGTCGTTCCCCGTGATGTCCGAGTGGTCGCTGCCCGTGACGTACGGGATGTACGCGCTGTTCGCCGCGCTGTCGTTCGTCTACGTGGCGATCAAGATCCCCGAGACGAAGGGGATGGCGCTCGAGCAGTCCGAGACGCTCTTCACCGACAGCACCGCGAAGAAGAAGGCCGCCGCCGCGAAGCGCTGAACCTCGCACCACCTGCGGCAGGATGGACATCGTGCCGAGGTTCCGTCGCTGAAGAGCGGCCCGACCGAGCCCGGCACAGGCAGGATGGACGCATGACCAGGTTCGTCGTGGTTCCCCAGTGGCAGGGTTCGTCGTCGTCGCGCGCGATGCAGCTCGTCGACGGGGCGGACGCCATCGCCGGCGATCTGCCGCGCAGCGCCACGACACGGCTCGACATCCCGCTCGAAGCGGGCGATGCGCTCGGCACGGGCGTGCACCGACTGAGCGCCCTGCACCGGGTCCGCGCCCAGGTCGAGGAGGCGATCGGCGGCACCGACGAGACGGTGGTCGTCGTCGGCGGAGACTGCGGGGTCGCCCTCGGAGCGGTCGCCGCCGTCGCGGGCGAAGACCTCGCCGTGGTCTGGCTCGACGCGCACGCCGACGCGCACAACCCCGAGACGTCGGCGTCGGGCGCCTTCCACGGAATGGTCCTCCGCAGCATCCTGGGCGACGGCCCCGACGGGATGACCGTCCAGGCGGGCGTCATCACGCCCTCCCGGGTCGTGCTCGCCGGCGCGCGGTCGCTCGACCTCGAGGAGGAGCTGTACGTCGCGGGATCGGAGATCCGGATGCTGGCGCCCTCCGATCTGTCGAACCACGAGGCCCTCGCCGACGCGGTCGAAGCCACCGGCGCCGCCCGCGTGTACATCCACGTCGACCTCGACGTGCTGGACCCCGCGGAGATCACCGGCGTCGGGCTCGCGGAGCCGTTCGGTGTGAGCACCGCCGACCTCGTGGGCTCGATCCGAGCGTTGCGGGCGCGGCTGCCCCTCGCCGGGGCATCCCTCACCGAGTTCTCGCCGTCCTCTCCGGACGCCGCCGTCGACGATCTCGGTACGATCCTGCGCATCGTCGGAGCGCTCGCGTGAGCCCGGTCCCCCGTCCGCCCGACGGCTGGGAGCAGCGCGCTCAGCGCGCCGTTCAGCGCGGTCGCCGGCTCGATCGGTGGATCCCGTCGTTCCTGCTCGACTCCCCCGTCAGCCGACTGGGCTATCTCTACGGCACCGCCACGGGGTGGATCTGGGGGACGATCTGGAGCACGGGTCGCGTCGAACGCCACGGCGATCTGCTGGTGTTCCGCGGGATGCCCGCCTGGACGTTCGGGCGGGGCGGCGTCTGCGTGGGCGGGTGCTTCCTCACCGGTTCCGCGCGGGTGACCCCCGCGATGCTGCGCCACGAGGCCGTGCACCAGCGGCAGTGGCGGCGCTACGGCATGCTGATGCCGTTCCTCTACGCCCTCGCCGGGCGCGATCCGCTGCGCAACCGCTTCGAGATCGAGGCCGGTCTGGTCGACGGCAATTACGTGCCCCGCGACGCCTGACGCGCACCCGTCGGCGGTGATACCCCCGATTCGGCTGACACACCACGCCGGGCGGTGCGTCTCAGCCGAATGACGGGTCTCAGCTTGCGACGCGCGGGGCGTCAGCGAGCGGTGGCGAGCCCGAAGCGCTCGGGAGTGTGGATCGACGCGGCATCGACGTCGTAGGCCGAGGTCAGCTCGTCGACGATGTCGGCCGTGCCCAGGTATCCGCCGAGCAGGAAGACCCGCGTGTGGGCGGCGGCCTCGGCCTCGCAGAGCATCTCGCCGGCCCATCCCGTGACGGCGCGCGTCAGCGCCTCGCCGGGAGCGCACGAACGGGCGGTGCCCGGTGCGCCGGCACGGCGCGAGCGGTCGAGCCAGGTGACCGTCATGCGGGCGGGGGCCCGGAGGGGACCGATCCACGACTCGTCGGGCACCTCGATGAACACGCGGCCCGTCGAGCAGATCGGCAGCGTCACCAGGAGCGTCTCGAGGTCGACCAGCGACGACTCGTCGGCCGTGATGAGGTGCTGCACGCGCGTGTGACGCGACGACCGGCAGACGGTCTCGTTGTGCTCGTTCTGGGTGATCATGACCCTCCCACTATACGCGAGGGAAGGGTTGCCTCACCTTATGCCGGGCGAACGATCAGGATGCGGCGCAGTTCGGCGATCTCGTCGTCGCCGAGCCCCTGGGCCCGCAGGTAGTCGCTCGGAGACCCGTACTCGCGCTCGAGCCGGGTTAGCAGGTCGCGCATGACGGGTGCCGGCGACCGGGTCGCGAGCTCCTCGAGATGGCGGGCTTCCGGATGCATCGCCCGCAGACGGGCGACGACCTGCGTGTTGCGCGACGCGGGCAGCAGGGTCTCGGTGCGGGCGTAGTCGTCGACCACGGCGTCGAGGTCGACACCGGCGGCGGCGAGGGTGAGGGCGACGGTCACCCCGGTGCGATCCTTGCCGACCGTGCAGTGGACGAGCACGGGCTGGTCCACGAGGACGCTGCGCACCACCTCGACCACGCGGTCGGCCGAGTCCTCGATGAGGCTGTCGTACAACTCGCCCAGGCTCGGGTCGTTGCGGAAGAAGGAGGCGACCGAGCCGAGGAAGAGCGGCACGCGCTGGGTCGTGAGGTCGAGTCCGTCGACCCGGCTCGGCGAGCGCGTCACTTCTTCGTCGTCGCGCAGATCGAGGATGCGTCGCAGTCCGAGACCGCGCAGCGATTCAGCCCCCGCGGCGTCGACGTCGGCGAGGTTCCCCGACCGGTAGAGCACTCCGCTGCGGGTGAGGCCGCCCTCGGCCGGCAGACCTCCGACGTCGCGGAAGTTCATCACGCCCGAGACGAGCGTCGGGGGCACGTCGCTCATGCCCGGGCCTCGCGCGCCGGCACGGCGTAACGACCGGCGATCGCGACGCGGTTGAAGGCGTTGATCGCCACGAGGATCCAGCTCAGCCCGACGTACTCCTTCTCGCTCAGGATGCCTCCGACGTGGTCGTAGACCTCGTCGGGGATGCCGTCCTCGGAGATGAACGTGAACGCCTCGGCCAGTTCGAGGGCGGCACGCTCGCGGTCGGAGAAGACCCCGGAATCGCGCCACACGGCGACCTGTGCGATCTCGTCGACCGTGACGCCCGCCGCGACGGCGCGGTCGACGTGGACGCGTACGCAGAAAGAGCACCCGTTGAGCTGCGACGCGTGGATCTGCACCAGCTCGCGCAGACGCGGCTCGATGCCCGAGTCCGACGCCACCGAGCCGACGGTCTTCGAGAACGCCTCCAGCGCGCGATAGGCGTCGGGAGCCGATCGCGACAGGTGGACACGCGCTTCTTCCGTCATGCGACCAGCCTAGGCGCGCAGCGCGCGGGTGTCCGGGCAGAATAGCCGCGTGACCGACTTCGACGAGTTCTCGTTCCTGTCCGACCAGGCCGCCGACGCCGGGTTGACCGTACCGATCCCCCGGGGCGAGCGTCTCAGCCTCACCCTCCCGGACGGTCGGACGCTCAGCGCACTGCGCTACGGCGACTCCGCCCCCGAGGTCACCTTCCTCCACGGCGCGGGGCTCAACGCGCACACGTGGGACACGACGGTCCTGGCGCTCGGCCGCCCCGCACTGGCGATCGACCTGGCCGGTCACGGCGATTCATCGTGGCGCGATGACGCGGCATACACGCCGCGCAACCTCGCGGCCGACGTCGTCGCCGCCCTGTCGGCCTGGACGGACGCCCCGCAGCTCCTGGTCGGTCAATCGCTCGGAGGCCTCACGGCGGCCCCGGTCGCCGCATCCGCCCCCGACGCCGTCTCGCGTCTTCTCATCGTCGACATCACCCCGGGGGTCGACCCCGACGCCGGCCCTACTCAGGTGCGCGCCTTCTTCGCCGGCCCGACCGACTGGGCGTCGCGCGACGAGCTCGTCGACCGTGCACTCGCCTTCGGCCTGGGCGGCGGCTCGCGCGAGAAGGCAGCGCGAGGCGTGTTCCTCAACTCCCGCGTGCGCGCCGACGGGCGGGTCGAATGGAAGCACCATTTCGCTCACCTCGCCGCAGCCGCCGCGAACGACACCGGAAGCGCTCCGGCGCGCGACGACGCCGTGACGGCGCTGCTGTCGGGCGCGGGCTGGGACGACCTCGCCGCCGTACGGTGCCCGATCACGCTCATCCGCGGCGAGCGGGGATACGTCACCGAGGCGGATGCCGCGGAGTTCGCGCGTCGCCTGCCCCTGGCGAGCGTCGTCACCTTCGACTCCGGGCACAACGTCCAGGAGGACGCACCGGTCGAGCTGGCACGGGCGATCGCCGGCCTGCTCTGAGTCGCTGCGCACCGGCCTGTGACGTTCCGCGTCACGGTCGCCTCACGCACCCGCGCGGAACCCTAGGCTGGTAGGCACACCGAGATCGCCTGCCCGCGGCGTCCGACAGCATCGATGACGCCGCCTCCTGGGGAAAGGACCCGCCCGCACATGCCCCGCCGCGCCACCCTCGCCACCGCCGCCCTCTTCGTCACGGGGGCCCTGATCCTCGCGGGCTGCTCCAGCTCGCCGTCCCCGGCACCGACATCTGTCGGCGCCCCCGACCCCGACGCGACCCTCACGATCGCCGCGACGCTCGAGCCGTCGAACCTCGACATCCGCCACACCTCCGGTGCGGCCCTCGACCAGGCGCTCATCGACAACGTCTACGAGGGGATCGTCTCCCGCGATCAGGACAATAACGTCGTCCCGAAGCTCGCGAGCGCCTACGAGGTCTCCGACGACGGACTGACCTACACGTTCACCCTGCAGGACGGCGTGACCTTCCACGACGGCAGCGCCCTCACCGCCGACGACGTCGTCACCTCGCTCACCACGGCGAAGGACGACCCGACCGTCCAGGGCAACTCCGCCCTCGCGGGCGTGACCTCGATCACCTCCCCCGACGCCGCGACCGTCGTGGTGACGCTCGCCGAGCCGAACAGCGACTTCCTCTTCTCCCTCACCGGGCGTGCCGGTCTCGTCGTCCGAGCCGGTGACACCACCGACCTGCAGACCAAGGCGAACGGCACCGGCCCCTTCACCGTCTCCCAGTGGGCGCAGGGGCAGAGCCTGACCCTCGACCGGGCGGACGCCTACTGGGGCGAGCAGGCGGGCGTCGCCGAGGTCGTCATCGACTACATCCCCGACCGCACGGCCGCGGCCAACGCCGCCCTCGCGGACGAGGTCGACGTCACCCTCGAGCTCGACCCCGAGTTCCGCTCCCAGATCGAGGACAGCGGCCTCTTCACGATCGAGACCGGGCAGACCACCGACAAGGGCACGCTGGCGTTCAACAACGCCGCTCCCCCGCTGAACGACCCGAAGGTGCGCGAAGCGCTCCGCCTCGCGATCGATCACGACGGACTCGTCGAGGCCATCGGCGGCGTCGGCTCGCCGCTCTACGGCCCGATCCCCGAGCTCGACCCGGGCTACGAGGACCTGTCCGACCTCGTCCCGTTCGACCCCGAGCGCGCGAAGGAACTCCTGACGGAGGCCGGCCAGGAGGATCTCGAACTGACGCTCACGATCCCGAACATCTACGACGCGACCATTCCGACCTACCTCGTGTCGGCGTTCAACGACATCGGTGTGACGCTCACGGTCGAATCGGTCGAGTTCTCCGTCTGGCTGCAGGACGTCTACACGAACAAGGACTACGAACTCAGCTTCGTCCGTCACGTCGAGGCCCGCGACTTCTCGAACTGGACCGATCCCGACTACTACTTCGGGTACGACAACCCCGAGGTGCAGTCGCTCTACGCCGAGGCCGTCGCATCGGTGGACGAGGAAGAGGCCGACACCCTCCTCGCCGAGGCCGCGCGGATCGTGTCGGAGGACGACGCGGCCGACTGGCTCTTCGTGGCCACCCCGCTGGCTGCGGTGAGCACGCAGGTCGCCGACTTCCCGAAGAACTCGTTGAACGTGCGGCTTCCGTTGGCCGGCGTCACGGTCTCGTCCGAGTGATGTCGCCGAAGAACTGACGGTGTCGTCGCAGTGATGCGCTACGCGGTGACGAGGATGGTCCTGCTCCTGGCAGGCCTCCTCGTCGCCAGCGTGCTCATCTTCCTGACGCTCCGCGTTCTCCCCGGCGACGTCGCGGCGGTGATCGGCGGTACCACGTCGTCGCCCGAACAGGTCGCAGCCATCCGCGAGGGCCTGGGACTCGACCGCCCGCTCGCGACGCAGTACACCGACTGGATCGGCGGACTCCTCCGCGGCGACCTCGGCACCTCGTTGCTGACCGGCGCCCCGGTCGCCGACGAACTCGCGTCGAAGGCGCAGGTCACCGTGCCGCTGGGCGTGCTGTCGCTGCTGATCGCCCTGGCCTTCAGCATCCCGCTCGGCGTCGCCGCGGCGCTGCGCCGCGGCCGTGCAGACGGCACCGCGCTGAGCGTGGCGGCGCAGTCCCTCGCGGCCGTGCCCGTGGTCTGGGCGGGCCTCATGCTCGTCGTGGTGTTCGCGGTCTGGCTCGGCTGGCTGCCCGCGCAGGGCTTCCCCCGCAACGGCTGGGCCGACCCCGACGCGGCGATCCGTTCGCTGATCCTCCCGGCTCTCACGATCGGCGTGGTGGAGGGGGCGATGCTGATGCGCTTCGTCCGCAGCGCCACGCTGCAGGCGATCGACCAGGACTACGTGCGCACGGCCGCCGCGAAAGGACTCACCCGCACCCGGGCACTCATACGCCACGGGCTCCCCAACGTCGCGCTGTCGGTCATCACCGTCCTCGGTCTGCAGGTCGCCGGAATCGTGGTCGGCGCCGTCATCATCGAGCAGCTGTTCTCCCTTCCGGGCATCGGACGGATGCTGGTCACCGACGTCGGTCAGCGGGACCTCCCGAAAGTGCAGAGCGAGCTGCTCGCGCTGACCGGCTTCGTGCTCGTCATCGGGTTCGTCGTCGATCTCGTGCAGCGGCTGATCGACCCTCGACAGCGGGAGGCGGTATGAGCACGACGAGACCCGCCGCGCGCCGTGCCTGGCTCGGCCGCCTCTGGGCGCTCGGCACCGGGCGATTCGGCCTCGTCGTCGTGGCCGTGGTCGTCGCCACGGCGATCGTCGCCGTCTTCTGGACCCCCTTCCCTCCGCAGCAGGTCGACATCGCCGCCCGTTGGTCGTCTCCCGGTTGGCCGCACCTGCTCGGCACCGACGACACCGGGCGCGACATCCTGAGCCTGCTGATGGCCGGCGCGCGCACCACGCTGATGGTCTCCATCGGGGCGGGCGTCGTCGCGACCCTGCTGGGCATCGCGTTGGCCGCGCTGGGCGCCCTGACGACCCGATGGGTGCGCGAGACGGTGGCCGTGCTGATCGACATCCTCGTCGCCTTCCCCGTGCTGATCATCGCGATGATGATCACCGCCGTCTGGGGCGGCTCCCTCGGTGTGGTGATCTGGGCCGTCGGCATCGGGTTCGGGGTCAACATCGCCCGCGTCACGCGCGCGGAGCTGCGCCGGGTGCTCCACAGCGAGTTCGTACTGGCCGGTCGCGCCAGCGGCCTCTCCCCGGCGCAGAACCTCTGGCGGCACCTGCTCCCGAACGTGGCGCCCGTCTTCATCGTGCAGCTGTCGTGGGCGATGGCGGTCGCCGTCCTCGCCGAGGCCGGGCTGTCGTACCTCGGGTTCGGCGCACCGCTCACCGAGCCGTCGTGGGGCGTGCTGCTCGAGCAGCTGCAGCGGTACGTGTCGGTCTACCCGTTGACCGTGGTGTGGCCGGGACTTGCGATCACCGTGACCGTGCTCGGCCTCAACCTCCTCGGCGACGGGCTGCGCGAGGCCACCGATCCGACGCTGTCGCGGCGCACCGCCGCATCCCGCGTGCACGTCCCGGAGGTGGTCTCGTGACTCTCGAGGTGCGCGACCTCACGGTCGAGATCGGCGGCCGTCGGGCTGTCGACGGAGTGTCGTTCGACGTTCCCGACGGCGGTCGCCTCGGGCTGATCGGGGAGTCGGGGTCGGGAAAGTCGCTGACCGCGCTCGCGATCCTCGGGCTCCTGCCCGACGGGGCGACGGCTGCCGGGAGCATCCGCTGGGACGGTCGCGAGATCCTGGGGCTCCCCGACCGCGAACTGGCCCGGCTCCGAGGCGATGAGATCGGCGTCGTGTTCCAGGAACCGCAGACCGCGCTCAATCCCATCCGCACGGTGGGCCGGCAGATCGGCGAGTCGCTCCGCATCCACGAAGGGCTCTCCCGCGCCGACGCCCGGCGGCGGGCGATCGACGAAGCGGAGAGAGTTGCCCTCCCCGACCCCGCGACGATCGTGACCCGCTACCCGCACCAGCTCTCGGGCGGCCAGCGCCAGCGCGTCGCGATCGCCATGGCCCTGGCCTGCCGGCCGCGGCTGCTCATCGCCGACGAACCCACCACGGCTCTCGACGTGACGATCCAGGCGGGCATCCTCTCCCTCCTCGCAGACCTCGTCCGCGATGCGGGCATGTCGCTCGTGTTCATCACGCACGACCTGGCGGTACTCGCGCAGGTCGCCACGACAGCGGTGGTCCTCGAGCACGGGCGCGTCGTCGAAGCGGGTGAGGTGTCGCAGCTGCTCGAGGCGCCGGCGTCACCCGTCACCCGCGGCCTCGTCCGCGACGCGCGTGCGACGCTCTGGCGCCCGGAGGGCCGGTCATGAGCGAGATCCTGCTGCGCGCTCGCGGACTCACGCGCCGCTACACGGCACCGCGTCGCACCCTGTTCGCGCCGCGGGTCGTCACGACGGCTCTCGACGCGGTCGACCTCGACGTGACGGCGGGATCGGCCGTCGGCGTCATCGGTGAATCGGGGTCGGGCAAGTCCACTCTCGTGCGGCTGCTCCTGGCCCTCGACACCCCCACCGACGGAACGGTCGAACTGGACGGCCGTGAGGTGGACGCCCGGCAGAGCGCGCGGTCGCTCCACTGGCTGCGACGACAGACGGGCATCGTCTTCCAGGACCCCTACGCCTCGCTCGATCCGCGCATGAGCGTCGGGCGGATCGTCGGCGAGCCGCTGTGGGCGCTGGACGTCGCGGGCGACAGACGTGCTCGCGTCCGCGAGGTGCTCGAGCAGGTCGGCCTCGAAGCGGGCATGGCCGACCGCTTCCCCCACGAGTTCTCCGGCGGTCAGCGTCAGCGCATCGCCATCGCCCGGGCCATCGTGCACCGGCCGACCCTGCTCGTCGGCGACGAGCCGCTGTCGGCGCTCGACGTCACCGTGCGCGCTCAGATCCTGCGGCTCCTCGCCGAGCTGCGCGCCGACGCGGGGCTCACCCTCCTGCTGGTCTCCCACGACCTCGGCGTCGTGCAGAACCTGTGCGACGAGGTCGTCGTGATGAAGGATGCACGCATCGTCGAGCGAGGACGCACCGAATCGGTGCTGCAGCATCCGACCTCCGCGTACACGCGGTCGCTGCTCGACGCGATCCCGACGCTCCCCCAGCCGTAATCTTCGCGAAACCGAGGTGTCGGAACCGACGGTTAGTGTTCGGACATGTCCCCCGCGATCATCCCCCCGTTCTTGCTCGATCGGCTCGCCGAAACCGATCATCCCCGCTTCGCCCGCGCTGCGGCAGCCGCACGGGCGACCCTCGCGGTCGGGCGTCCCGACCGTCCCGTGCGCGCGCGTCTGCGACTGTCGATCGACGAATCCGGAACCCTGGTCGCCGAGGCCGCCCCGGGTCCTGACCGCGTCGTGTTCGATGCCGGCAACACCGAGCGGCTTCCGGGAGCGATCGTGCGGTCCGAAGACGATCCGGCCACCGGCGACGCGGCAGCCGACGAAGCCTTCGACGGCCTCGGCGCCACCTTCGACTTCTTCTGGGACGCTTTCTCGAGAGACGGGATCGACGCCAGCGGCGGCGCCCTGCTGGCGACGGTGCACTTCGGCGAGGACTACGACAACGCGTTCTGGAACGGCGAGCGCATGGTCTTCGGCGACGGCGACGGCGAGGTGTTCACCGGCTTCACACGGTCGTTGAGCGTCATCGCGCACGAGCTCGCGCACGGGGTGACCGAGGCGGAGGGCGGCCTGGAGTACCAGGGGCAGTCGGGGGCGATCAACGAATCGCTGTCCGACGTGTTCGGCGTGCTGGCCGAGCAGCACCATCTCGGTCAGACCGCCGACAGGGCGACCTGGCTCGTCGGCCAGGGCATCTTCAGCGACGAGGTGCAGGGTGACGCCCTGCGTTCGCTGAAAGAGCCCGGCACGGCCTACGACGACGACGTGCTCGGCAGAGACCCGCAGCCCGGCCACATGCGCGACTACGTCGAGACGACCGACGACAACGGCGGGGTGCACATCAACTCGGGCATCCCGAACAAGGCGTTCTATCTCACGGCGACCGCTCTCGGCGGGCGCGCCTGGGAGCGCGCGGGACTGGTGTGGTACCGCACTCTCACGGGCGGCGCGCTGTCGTCGACCGCCGACTTCTCCGAGTTCGCACGAGCGACGATCGCGACGGCGACGGCGGAGTACGGTGAGGAGTCGGAGGAGGTCGCCGCCGTCCGGGCCGGGTGGACCGGGGTCGGCGTCATCGAGGATGCAGCGAGCGACTGAGCCGACGAGAGTGGTCGTCACCGTCGTGCGATCCGGCGGGATCGCCGGGCTGCGGCGGGAGTGGCGGGCAGAGCCGGCGCCCGACGCGGTCGATCGGTGGACCGCGCTGATCGACGGGTGCCCGTGGGACGACCCGCCTGCCGCGGAGCCCGGGGCCGATCGGTACCAGTGGAGCATCCGCGCGCGCCGAGACGACTCCCCTGTGCGCGAGGCACGCATCGGCGATGGCCACCTCGCCGGGCCATGGCGCACGCTCGTCGACGAGGTGCGCGCCGAGTCCCGCCCCCGTCGCCCCGATCGCGCGCGCTGAGGTCTCGCGTCAGCCGAAGAGGCGCTTCTTCTTCACCTTCGGCACGCTCAGCTGCAGGTAGACCACGCCCAGCCATCGACCGAACTTGAAACCGACCCGGCCCATCCGGCCGACCTCGACGAACCCGAGCTTCTGGTGCAGGGCGATCGACGCCTCGGCTCCCCGGTCGCTGATGGCCGCAACGATCTCGCGGATCCCGGCTTCCTGCGCGGCGGCGATGACGGCCTCCATCAGCGCACGCCCGAGCCCCTTGCCCGCGGCCGCCTGCCCGAGGTAGATCGAGTTCTCGACCGTGTAGCGATAGGCGGACTTGCTCTTCCACGGCTGCAGCAGCGCGTATCCGAGGATCTGGCCCGACGGCGACTGCGCGACCAGGAACGGCATGCCGAGCTTCTGGAGGTAGGCGTACTTCTCACGCCACTGCGCGAGGGTCCAGCGCTTCTCGTCGAACGTGACCATCGAGTTCGTCACGTAGTAGTTGTAGATCTCGCGGATGTCGGGGATGTCGCTCTCGCGCACCGGCCGGATCTCGTAGGTGAAGGGGCGTTCCGGCTCGGGCGCGCGGCGCAGATGCCAGGGAAGACGCCGACGGCTCTTGTCGTATTCGTCTTCCAGCATGACCGTCATTTTATGCTGTCTTACGGCTTCGCCCGGCCTCGCTCGGCCTAGCGGGCTGCGCGTCGTGCTCGGCGGTGACGCATGCCCGAGACGTCGGCCTGCGGCCGTCGTCTCCCGCCAGTCCCGATGCCAGCGTCTCCGCCGAGCACGACGCTCCGCCCGCAGCATCCCGTCCCGGCGGTGCCGCAACACCCGAGACGTCGCGGCAGTTCAGGCGGGCAGGCGCCAGTCCACCGGCGTCGCTCCCTGCCGCTCGAGCAGCGCGTTCGCCGTCGAGAAGGGCTTCGATCCGAAGAACCCGCGCCGCGCCGACAGCGGGGAGGGATGGGCGGAGGCGACGATCGGCGTATCCCCGAGCAGAGGACGGAGGTTCGCCGCATCCTTCCCCCACAGGATCGCCACCAGCGGCGCATCGCGCTCCACGAGGCTGCGGATCGCGAGCTCGGTCACCTTCTCCCATCCCCAGCCCCGGTGCGAACCCGCATCGCCGGGGGCGACGGTCAGCACGCGGTTGAGCAGCATGACTCCCTGGTCGCTCCACGCCGAGAGGTCGCCGTGCGGCGCGGGCGGGATGCCGAGATCGGACTCGAGCTCCGCGTAGATGTTCGACAGGCTCCGAGGGATGGGGCGGACGTGCCGGTCGACGGCGAACGAGAGCCCGATGGGGTTGCCCGGTGTCGGATACGGGTCCTGCCCGACGATCAGCACCTTCACGTCGGCACGCGGCCTTGCGAAGGCGCGCAGCACGTTCTCGCCCGCGGGCAGGTAGGAGCGACCCGCGGCCACCTCGCCTCGGAGCCGGTCGCCGAGCGCGGCGATGTCGTCGGCGACGGGTTCGAGCGCGGCGGCCCACCCGTCGTCGAGGAGGCCGGCCGCCGACAGCTCGGGCAGCGTCATCGCCACGGGGTCAGGCCTCGTCCTCTTCGATGACCGTCCCCTGCGCCGACCACGGGAAGTCGATCCACAGCGACGTCTCCTTCCAGGAGTAGTCGGGCTGGATGATCGTCGTCGGCTTCGTGTAGATGACGACCGAGCGCATGTCGGCACCGCGCTCGCGCAACATCTTCACCGCGAGGGCGAGCGTCCGGCCGCTGTCGGCGACGTCGTCGACGAGCAGCACTTTGCGGCCGCCGAGATACTCGGTGTCGAGTGCCGGGCGCAGCACCTCGGGGGCGTCGAGCACGGTTCCGATGCCGGTGTAGAACTCGACGTTCAGCGCTCCGCAGTTCTTGACCCCCAGCCCGTATGCGATGGATCCCGCCGGCAGCAGACCGCCGCGGGCGATCGCCACCACGACCTCGGGAACGAATCCGTCGGCGAGGATCTCGCGGGCCAGGTCTCGGGACGCGGCGCCGAACCCGTCCCACGTCAGTGTCTCGCGCTCATCACTCATGGCCATGGGGTCCTCCTCGGGGACGGTTCGCTCCAGCCTAGGCATCCGGCCCGCCGTGCCCGTATCCCGCCCGGTGCCCGGTGTACTCTCGCCCCATGTCACGCGCCTCGTCCGCCGCTGAACGCCTGCGCGGGTCCTCGTTCGGCATCACCGCCGGGCTCATCGGCTGGTTCGTCGTCGTCGAGATCACCAGCGGCATCCTGCAGGGCTACTACGTGCCCCTGCTCAGCGACATCGTGGTGCATCTCGGGGTGACCGACGCCGACGTCAACTGGTTCGAGGCGGCGCAGCTGCTGCTCTCGGCACTCGTGCTGCCGATCCTCGCCAAGCTCGGCGACATGTACGGGCACAAGAAGGTGCTGCTCGCGTCGGCGATCCTCACGGCCGGCGCGAGCTGGTGGCTCGTCTTCGCCGATTCGTTCACGACGTTCCTCATCGCGTGGGCGCTGCAGGGCTTCTACGTGGTGTGGCTCCCTCTCGAGATCGCCCTCGTGTTCGAGCGCGGGCGCCGTCAGGCTCGGGGCGTATCGCAGACGCGACGCGCGGCCGGTCTGCTCGTCGTGGGCCTTCAGGCCGGCGCGATCCTCGGCGCCCTCGCCGCCGGGCGCCTCTTCGCGGCGACGAGCGAGAACCTGCAGCTGACGCTCATGGTGCCGGCGGTGGCGGTCACGCTCGTCTGCGTGGTGATCTGGCTGGGTGTGCCCGAGTCCGAACCGGTGCCCGGGCGGCGCCTGGACATCGGTGGTTTCGTGCTCCTGGCTTTCGCGCTGCTGCTCATCACCGGAGCACTGTCGTTCCTCCGGGTGCCCGACGGGCCGGGTGCGGGCGTGGTCATCGCCCTGCTGGTCGCCGGCCTTGCAGCACTGGCCGCCTTCGTCTGGTACGAGCTGCGTCAGAGCGATCCGGCCGTCGACATCCGCGTGCTCGCGCGTCCCGAGATGTGGCCGGTGCAGGCGACCGCGTTCCTCGTCGGCATCAGCCTGCTCGGCGCGCAGGGCCCTCTCGCCACGTACGCCGGCACCGATTCGTCGCTCGGATACGGCCTCGGACTCGACGCCACCGACCGCTCCAACGTGATCGGCGTCTACCTCGTGTCGCTCATCGTCGGTGCCGTCCTCTTCGCGGTGTTCTCGCGCCGGGGCAACCCCCGCCTCATCCTCATCGGCGCCTCGGCGCTCGTCGGCATCGGCTACGCGCTCTTCGTCCCCTTCCACGTCGAGCTGTGGCAGGTGCTGGCGAACCTGTCGGTCGCGGGCATCGGCTCGGGGGCGCTCGTGGCGGCTCTGCCCGCCGCTGCCGCGGCTGCCGCGCCGCGCGGCCAGACCGGCATCGCGTCCGCGCTGACGAACACCACCAAGACGATCGGCGGCACGTTCGCCTCCGCCGTCTTCGGCGTGGTGCTCGCGGCGGGCGTCGGAGCCGCGGTCGCGAGCACCGCCGCGCCGCTCGTCGGCTACATGACCGTCTGGACCGTCTGCGCGGTCGGCGGATTCCTCGCCGCGGCGCTTCTCTTCTTCGTCCCGAAGGTCGCGTTCAGCGACGCCGACGCTGCGGACACGGCCGCCGGGCAGACGCGGGTGATCTAGTCCTGACGCACGCGCAGCGGTCCGCGGGCGAGCGCGTGCTGCGCGGACTGCGCGACCGGACGCAGCGTGACCAGATCGAGGTTGACGTGACCCGGCGCCTCGAGCGCGTAGGCGATCACATCGGCGACGTCCTCGCCGGTGAGCGGGTTCTCGACGTCCTCGTAGACGCGGTCGGCGGCGTTCTGGTCGCCGCGCAGACGATTGAGCGAGAACTCCTCGGTGGCGACCATGCCCGGCGCGATCTCGATGACGCGCAGCGGCTCGCCGTTCAGCTCGAGCCGCAGTGCGTGCACGAGCATCGCTTCCGCGGCCTTCGCCGCGTTGTAGCCCGCACCGCCCGGATAGGCGGTCTGCGCGGCGGTGGAGGTCACGAAGACCGTGTCGGCGTGCCCGTCGGATGCTGCGGCGTCGCGCAGCAGCGGAAGCAGGGCGGCGACGAGCCGCTGGGTCGAGACGACGTTGGCCTCGAACATCCACTGCCAGTCCGCCGGGTCGCCGTGCTCGACGAGGTCGGTCCCCCGGGCGCCGCCCGCCACCTGCACCAGCGCATGCACCGGTCCGGTCTCGGCGAGCCATCCGGCGAGGGCGTCGATGTCCTCGCCGCGCGTGAGGTCGGCCGCGTAGGCCACGATGCCGGTCTCGGCCTCGAGCGCCTCAAGACGCTCGGCCCGCCGGGCTACCCCCACCACGTCCCATCCCCGGGAGCGCAGCATCCGAGCCGTCGCCTCACCGATTCCGGAACTTGCACCCGTCACCACAACACGTCGCGTCATTAGAGCAACGCTACCCGCGCCCGGCTCCCCCGACGGCTGTTACGCCGCGTGTCCGCAGCGGTGGCCCCTCCGATGCGGCGTCCGTAGTCTCGCAGCAGGTCACCGCACCCGCCTGACCGAATCCGACTGCAGGAGCCCGATCATGTCCGCACCCGAGAACTGGCGATTCGAGACCAAGCAGATCCACTCGGGCGCCCAGCCCGACCCAGTGACAAAGGCGCGGGCCACTCCGATCTACCAGACGACCTCCTACGTCTTCGACAACGCCGACCACGCCGCGAACCTCTTCTCGCTGGCCGAGTTCGGCAACATCTACACGCGCATCCAGAACCCGACCCAGGCGGTCGTGGAGGAGCGCGTGGCGGCTCTGGAGGGCGGCACGGGTGCGCTCCTGGTCGCCAGCGGCCAGGCGGCCGAGACCTTCGCCGTGCTGAACATCGCCGAGGCCGGCGACCACATCGTGTCGTCGTCGTCGATCTACGGCGGCACCTACAACCTCTTCAAGTACACGCTGAAGAAGCTCGGCATCGACGTGACGTTCGTGGAGAACCAGGACGACGCCGAGGAATGGCGCGCCGCGGTGCGCCCGAACACGAAGCTGTTCTTCGCCGAGACCATCGGCAACCCCAAGATCAACGTGCTCGACATCCGTACGGTCGCCGACGTCGCGCACGCTGCGGGCGTGCCGCTGATCGTCGACAACACGATCGCGACCCCCTACCTCATCCGCCCGTTCGAGCACGGCGCCGACATCGTCGTGCACTCCGCGACGAAGTTCCTCGGCGGCCACGGCACGGTCATCGGCGGCGTCATCGTCGACGGCGGCTCGTTCAAGTGGTCGGACAACGTCGAGCGCTTCCCCGGCCTCACCGAGCCCGACCCCTCGTACCACGGCGCGAGCTACACCGCGGCGGTCGGTGACGGTCTCGCCTACGTCATCAAGGCCCGCGTGCAGCTGCTGCGCGACCTCGGTGCGGCGATCTCGCCGCAGAGCGCGTGGCTGCTCATCCAAGGCATCGAGACGCTGTCGCTGCGCATCGAGCGTCACGTGCAGAACGCCCAGGAGATCGCCGAGTGGCTCGAGGGCCAGCCCGACGTCGCCACGGTCAACTACTCGGGCCTTCCCACCTCCCCCTGGTACGCCGCCGCCAACACTTACGCCCCGAAGGGTGTCGGCGCGGTGCTGTCGTTCGAACTCAAGGGAGGCGTCGACGCGGGCCGGGAGTTCGTGAACTCCCTGACGCTGTTCAGCCACCTCGCGAACATCGGCGACGTGCGCTCCCTGGTGATCCACCCCGCCTCGACCACGCACTCGCAGCTCACGCCCGAGCAGCAGCTCACCACCGGCGTCACGCCGGGCCTCGTGCGGCTGTCGCTCGGACTCGAGAACATCGACGACCTCAAGGCCGACCTCTCGCAGGCCCTCGCTGCGGCGCGCCGCAGCGTGGATGCCGCGCGCGTCTGACCCGCAGCATCCGGATGCCCCGGCGCCCCGCAGGCGCCGGGGCATCCGTCTTTCCTCCCGGACGATCGGCAGCCCGCGCTCGTGCTGCCCATCGGTGCCGTCGCGGTGGATGAACGAACCGCGCCGGCACAGGACGGCAGCGCGGCCGATGGAGCATTCGCGATCGGGTGTCCGCGGGATCAGGCCCGCACCTTCGGTCGGAGGTGCCCGAGTCCCCCGTCGATGCCGAGCACCTGGCCCGTGATCCAGTCGTTCGCCGGGTCGAGGAGGAACTGCACTCCGCGCGCGACATCGTCCGGGTCGCCGAGGCGGCCGAGCGCGTGCATCGACTCCGAGACCTTGCGGGATCCTTCGCTGGCTGTGAGCGCAGAAGTCAGCGGCGTCCGGGTCAAGCCGGGCGCGACCGCGTTGATGCGGAGTCCCTGCGACGCATAGCTCGCCGCCGACGAGAGCATCAGCCCGATGACGCCGGCCTTCGCCGCCGCGATCGCATCGTGGTTCGGCAGTCCCGCCATCGCGGCCGCGGAGGAGACCAGCACGACCGCGCCGCCGGACCGCAGCTGCCGGCCGGCCGCACGGACGGTCGCGAACGCGGTCGTCAACGACGCGGCGATGATGCCGTCGTACTGTTCGCGGGATGTGAGGTGAGCGGGCTTGAGCAGCATGGATCCCGCGAAGCACGCGACACCGTCCAGGCGTCCGGCCTCGGCGAAAGCCCGCTCGACGGCCTCGAAGTCGGTCGCGTCGAGCACGATGTCGGGATCGCCGTTCCCGGCCTCGCGAGCCGTCGTCACCACCTCGTGACCCGCCGAGCGCAGCAGCTCGCACGTCGCCGCGCCGATACCGCTGGATGCGGCGATGATCAGATATCGCGCCATGGAGTACCTCCTCCGTCATTCTCTCCTCGTCCGGGCCGTTCGGGGAGAGTCGGTGCGATCGCGTCCACCCCGATCGTCCGTGTAACAGTTCGCGGGCGCACGGGTCGGACGGCCTAGCCTGGAAGGGCGCGAAAGGTAGTGCTCATGGACTGGCAGACGTCGGAGGATACGGTGCCGTCGGCACCGATCACGGAGGCCGACGCGCGCCTGCTCCTCGGCCGACCGCCGACGACGGGCGCCTGGCGCGACGGCGACCCGGTCGGCGACCGGCGGTTCGCGAGCTTCACCGGATTCCGCACCGAGGGAGGCGAGGAGCTCCCCTCCTGGCGCCTGTCGTACGAGACGTGGGGCGAGCTCTCCCCCGCCCGCGACAACGCCGTGCTGGTGCTCCACGCTCTCACCGGTGACAGCCATCTGCGAGGACCTGCCGGCCCCGGGCACCCCACGGCCGGTTGGTGGGAAGACCTCGTCGGCCCCGGCGCGCCCATCGACACCGACCGGTGGTTCGTCGTGGCCCCGAACATGCTCGGCGGCTGCCAGGGGTCGACGGGCCCGGCGAGCGTGGCACCCGACGGCTACGAATGGGCGGCTCGCTTCCCGTACCTGACCATCCGCGACCAGGTGAGCGCGCAGGCGCGCCTCGCCGACGCGCTCGGCATCGACGTATGGGCCGGGGTCATCGGCGGCTCGATGGGAGGCATGCACGCGCTCGAGTGGGCGATCGGCCACCCCGCGCGCGTCGAGCGTGCGGCCATCCTGTCGGCGCCCCCGGTGACCACCGCCGACCAGATCGCGCTCAACTCGGTGCAGCTGGAGGCCATCCGCATCGACCCGCGGTTCGCGGGCGGGGAGTACTACGACGCGGGCGACGGCGACGGTCCCCACCGCGGCCTCGCGCTCGCCCGCAGGATGGCGCTGCTGAACTACCGCAGTCCCACCGAGCTGAACCAGCGCTTCCAGCGTTCGTGGCAGTCGGGGGTCAGCCCGCTCGGTCGTGGGGGGAGGTTCGCGGTGGCGTCGTACCTCGATTTCCACGGCAACAAGTTCACGCGCCGCTTCGACGCGAACAGCTACCTGACGCTCGTCGACGCCATGAACTCGCACGACGTCGGGCGCGACCGCGACGGTATCGAAGACGCCCTGAAGCGGGTGACCGCGACCACCCTCGTGCTCGGGATCGACAGCGATCGCCTGTTCCCCATCGACGGACAGCACCGCATCGCCCGCAGCATCCCGAACACCCTCGACGGGCGCGAAGCGGTGACCATCTCGAGCGACTTCGGCCACGACGGCTTCCTCATCGAGACCGACGAGGTCGGCCTGCACCTGCGGCGCCTGTTCGCCGTCTAGACCGCGACGGGCTCCACCGCTCGCGCCTTCTCGACGCGGAAGCTCCAGACCGCGACGAGCAGCCCGCCGATCGCCAACACCGCGCCGACCCACGCGGGCGCGGCGAACCCGAGGCCGAGCGCGATCACGACGCCGCCCAGGAACGCACCGAGACTGTTGCCGATGTTCAGCGCCGAGTGGTTGAGCGCGGCGGCGATCGACTGGTTGTCCCCCGCGACGTCCATGAGCCGGGTCTGTATCGCCGGGCTCAGCGCCGACCCGACGAAGCTGACCGCGAAGGCGAAGAGGGCGAGGGTCACGACCCACCCGGCCGTGAGGGCGAGCAGGGCCGAGGCCGCCGCCATCGCGACCAGCCCGATGAGCAGCCACTTCTTCAGGTTCACGTCGGCGAGATGTCCGCCGACGATGTTGCCGATCGTCATGCCGACGCCCACGACGACGAGCACGATCGACACCGCCCACTCGGGCGATCCGGCGAGCTCCGTCACCATGGGCGCGATGTAGCTGTACATCGCGAAGAATCCCCCGAAGCCGACCGCTCCGATGCCGAGTGCGAACCAGACCTGACCGACCCGGAACACCTTCAGCTCGTCGCGCAGTCGGCGACCGGGATCGCCGGGGTGCTCGGGCACGAACAGCACGATCGCGAGGGTCGCGAGGGCGAACACGCCGCCGACGACGAGGAACGCGAGCCGCCACCCGAAGTTCTGACCGAGCAGGGTTCCCAGCGGGACGCCGACCACGTTCGCAACCGTCAGACCGGTGAGGACGAACGCGACGCCCTTCGCGCGGTTGCCGGGGCCGAGCACGTCGGCGGCGACGAGGGCTCCGATGCCGAAGTAGGCGCCGTGCGGGAGCCCGGCGAGGAGTCGGGATGCGGCGACCAGCTCGTACGTCGGAGCGATCACCGTCAGCAGGTTGAACACCGTCAGTGCGAGCGCCAGCACGATCATCACGCGATGCCGCGGGAAGCGGGCGACGGAGCCGGCGATCGTCGGGGCCCCGATGACGACGCCGAGGGCGTAGAGCGAGATGAGCCAGCCGGCCTGCGCGATCGCGTCGTCGGGGTTCGCGGCCCAGGCGGTGGGAAGCAGCTCCGACGCGACGTTGGGGAGCAGCCCCATCATCACGAACTCGGTCATGCCGATGCCGAAGCTGCCGATGGCGAGCGAGAGGAGCGCCCGCATCGCCGCCCCCCTCGAGAGGATCGAGGAGGTCATTCCTCGATGGTAGACCCGCCCGCGTCGGTCTGACGAATCGATTCGATAGCGTTCTCGAGCCGCTCGATCTTCCCGTCGATCTCGCCCGTGCGTCCGGGGCGGATGTCGGCCTTCAGCACGAGCGACACGCGCGAGCCGAAGGGCATCACGGCCTCGGTCGCGCGGCGCACGACGTCGAACACCTCGTCCCACTCCCCCTCGATCTCGGTGAACATCGACGTGGTGCGGTTCGGCAGGCCCGACGCGCGGACGACCTCGACCGCGGCGGCGACGGCGTCGTGCACCGAGCCGTCGGCGTTGCCGGATCCGGACGGGGCGACGGAGAAGGCGATGAGCATGGGGTCAGCCTTTCACGGCGGCGGGCCGCCGGAAACGAAGGGATGCTGCGTGGGCGCGCGTGCGCACCCGGGCGAGCCGGTAGACGGTCCAGGCGAACAGCACCACGAGGAGGACGTTGCGGAGGTTCACCAGGAGCACGGCGCCGATCTGCGCGACGAGCAGTCCGTCGTAGGCGAGCGGGTACACGCCCTGCGTGAGTCCGGCGATGGCGAGCATGAGGATCGCGGGCTTGGCCCAGTGAGCACGATCGATGACGAGCCCGACGATCACGGGCGTCACGAGCCACACGATGTACTGGGGCGACCCGACCTTGTTGAACACGATGAACCCGAGCACGAGACCCAGGGTGAGCGCCGGGAAGACCGCCGCGAAACTCGCGCCCCGGATCGATTTGACCGCCCCGATCACGAACACCGAACCCATCGCCAGCAGCATGAGGGGGGTCATCGCGGCGATGACCGCGTCGACGTTCGGGCCGGTCACCTGGAAGGTCAGGATGTTCGGCTCGTAGTAGACGCTCGCCCCCTCGACGCCCAGCGAGGCCAAGAGCATGTAGAAGCCGCTGACCGGGGCCTCGATCTGCAGGCCCCGGTTGGTCTGCTCCGTCACGAACGCGAACGCGTACGACCCGCCCCCGGCGAGGAACACGACCGCCAGCGTGACGGCCGAGACGACGAGAGCCCCGCCGATGACGGTGAAGCGCCGTCGCAGCGTCACGACGGCGGCGGCCAGCACGGCGGCCGGCCACACCTTGATCCACGTCGCCACGGCGAGCAGGATCGCCCCGAGCCAGGGGCGACCGACGAGCCACAGCGATCCGGCGAGGGCGAGCGGCACGGTGACCCCGTCGAGCCGGTACATTCCGACCGGGCCGAGGAGGAGGATCGCCGCGAGCCAGAACCACGCGCCGGTGACACGCCCGCGCGAGCGCGCCGTGCCCACCAGCATCCGGAACACCACCGCATCGATGAGCGTGACGAAGACCGCCCAGCCGGCGGTGTACGTCAGGAACCCGAAGGCCCAGGCGAGCACCAGGGGCACGAGGGCGAGCTGCGGGTAGACCCACGGCTCGGTGATGCCGACGATGCCACCGCCCGTCAGCGCACGTGCCGACCAGGGTTCGTAGACGAGGTAGACGTCACCCATCGGTCCGCTCGGCAGGATGTACCCGGCCACGGCGACAGCCGCATGGACCACCACGAAGGCGATCCACAACACACCCCGCCTCGACACGGCGTCCATCCTAAGCGCGACCGCCTGAGCGCCCGCACCGCGCGACGCGCGACGACTCCTCAGCGCCCGCGGCGGGCGAGCACCGCGGCGACGGCGCCGGGGAGCTCCGTCGTGATGTCGAGGGCGGTGATCGGTCCGCCCGCCGCGCCGTGCCGTCCCGCCGCGGACGTCGCCGCCCGGCCGTGCAGCCACGCACCCGTGGCGGCGAGCGCACCCAGGCTCTCCGCGTCGGCCAGCGGCTCGACGGCGGCCGACGCCACGACAGCGCCGATGATCCCGCCGAGCACGTCGCCCGTTCCGGCGGTCGCGAGCCACGGAGTGCCGGCCGTCACCCGCGCCGTCCATCCGCCGGGAGTGGCGACGATCGTGCGCGCACCCTTCAGCAGCACCGTCGCCCCCAGCGTGCGCGCCGTCTCGAGCGCCGCTCGCTGCCGCCCGGTGTCGTCGGCGTCACCTCCGACCGGCGGGAGTCCGATGCTCTCGCGGAGGCGGTCGTGCTCGCGTCCGTGCGGGGTGACGATGCGGGGCGCGGAGCCGACGCCGGCGAGATCGAGAGCGCCCGCGTCGACGACGACGGGGACATCGGAGGCGAGGATGCGGCGCAGCGCCGCGTCTTCCGCCTCCGGCCGGTCTGCGGCATCCGTGCCCGACCCGATGAGCCATGCCTGCACGCGACCGTCGGCCGTCACGGTTTCGGGCCGACGGGCGAGGATGAGATCCTGCGCGCGCTCGGGGCCGAGGTAGCGCACCATGCCCAGGCCCGTGCGCCACGCGGCCTCCACGCCGAGCACGGCGGCCCCGGGGTAGCGGGTCGAGCCGGTTCGGACACCGAGCACCCCACGGGAATACTTGTCGTCCGTCGCCGTTGGCACCCGGAGGACGCCCGATGTTCGCTCCGCGGTCCACTCGGCGGCCGTGGCATCGATCGCGGCTTCGAGCCCCTCACCAGACATGGCCCACACCCTACGCGCCGGAGGCACCATGAGCATCCTCTTCTCCCCCCTCACGATCGGTGCGACGACGTTCCGCAACCGGCTGTGGGTGGCCCCCATGTGCCAGTACAGCGCCACCGACGGCATGCCCGGCGAATGGCACCACATGCACCTCGCACAGTTCGCCTCCGGCGGCGCGGGCCTGGTCGTCTCCGAAGCCGCCGCCGTGTCGCCGGAGGGGCGCATCTCGCCCGAGGACGTCGGCATCTGGAACGACGCCCAGCAGGCGGCCTGGGCCCCGATCGCCTCCGCGATCCGCTCCCGCGGGGCCGTCGCCGGCATCCAGCTCGCCCACGCCGGACGCAAGGCCTCGACATGGTCGCCGTTCTCCGGCGAGCGAGGAACCGTGCCCTCCGACCGGGGCGGTTGGCAGACCGTCGCGCCATCGGCGGTCGCCTTCGAGGGATACGCGACTCCCGCAGAGCTCGATCACACCGGGATCGACCACGTGGTGGCGAACTTCGCCTCCGCCGCGCGCCGCGCGGCAGCCGCCGGCTTCACGGTGCTCGAGATCCACGCCGCGCACGGATACCTGCTCCACCAGTTCCTCTCGCCGCTGTCGAACCTGCGCACCGACGAGTACGGCGGGTCGTTCGAGAACCGCACCCGGCTGCTGCGCCGTGTGGTCACGGCGGTGAAGGATGCCGCGCCCGGCGCGCTCGTCGCTGTGCGGTTCTCCGCGACCGACTGGGCGGACGGCGGATGGGACGTCGACGACACCGTGCGCGCGGCCGCACTCGTGCAGGACCTCGGCGCGGAGCTCATCGACGTCTCCAGCGGCGGGCTCGTCGCCCACCAGCAGATCACCACCGGACCGGGCTACCAGGTCCCCTTCGCTGCGGCCGTGCGTGCCGGGGTCGACATCGCCGTGAACGCCGTCGGCATGATCGACACGGGCGCGCTCGCCGAAGAGGTGCTCGCGCATGGTGACGCCGACGCGATCATGTCGGCGCGCGAGTGGCTCCGCGACCCGCACTTCGCCCTCCGCGCCGCCGGCGAGCTGGGCGCCGACGTCTCGTGGCCCCCGCAGTACGAGCGCGCCCGCCGTCGCTGAGGCCCCCGCAGCATCCGGCCATCGCCCCCGTCCGCTTCTCCACCGGCAGGAATGTGGCGCATTCCGGCGACTGACCCCATCAATTCCTAGGGTCAGTCGCCGGAAGGTGTGGCGATCGCGGGGATCTCTCCCTCGCACGACGCGTCAGCGCCGACGAGCAGTGGCGTCCTGCACCTCGCCGACGAGCTCTTCGATGATGTCCTCGAGGAACAGCACCGCGGTCGTCTCACCCGATTCGTTGCGCACCTGCGCGAGGTGACGGCCGGCGCGCCGCATGAGCGCGAGGGCGTCCTCGAGGTCGGTCGACTCCATCACGGGCACCATGTGGTGGATCCGCTTCGACGGCAGCGGACGAGCGACGTCGGTCACGGCGCCCTCCACCTCGGCGGCACGGAGCACGTCCTTCAGATGCACGTAGCCGACGGGCATGTTCTCGGCATCCACGATCACGTAGCGCGAGTACCCGTGCTTCGCGACGGCCCGCTCGATCTCGTCGGGCGTCGTCGTCTCGGGGAGGGTCACCAGGTCGGCCAGCGGCACCGCCACGTCGCGACTCTTCTTGTCGGTGAACTCCACGACGGCCGCCACTGTGCCGGCCAGGTCGTCGAGCACGCCCTCTCGACGCGACTGGTTCACGATCGTCGCGACCTCGTCGAGGGTGAAGGTGGATGCTGCCTCGTCCTTCGGCTCGACACGGAACAGGCGCAGCACGTGGTTGGCGATCCAGTTCAGCGTGACGATGATCGGTCGGAAGACCTTCGAGACGGCCACGAGCGGCGGGGCGAGCATCAGCACGGCCCGGTCGGGCAACGAGAACGCGAGGTTCTTCGGCACCATCTCGCCGAACACGACGTGCAGGTACGACACGATCAGCAGCGCGACGATGAAGGCGGTCACGTCGACCGCGACCTCTCCCATGCCGGTGAGGCCCAGAGGTTCGGCCAGCAGGTGGTGGATGGCCGGCTCGGACACGTTCAGGATCAGCAGCGAGCAGATCGTGATGCCCAGCTGGCAGGTCGCGAGCATGAGCGTGGCGTGCTCCATCGCCCACAGCGCGGTCTTGGCGGCGCGCGATCCGCGCTCCGCCAGCGGCTCGATCTGCGAGCGCCGGGCCGAGATGACGGCGAACTCGGCGCCGACGAAGAAGGCGTTGGCGACCAGGAGGACGACGAGCCAGGCGATTCCTGCCCAATCGTTCATCGTTGGTCACCCCCCTTCGCCGCGCGCACCAGGTCGCCGACGTTCTCCTCCACGGGACTCGGGGTGAACGCCACGCGGTCGATGCGACGGCCGTCCATCCGGATGACGGTGAGGGTGCCGTCCTCGACGGGCACGCTGTCGCCGACGACCGGGATGCGTTCGAGCTCGGCCATCATGTATCCCCCGACGGTGTCGTAGACGTCGCCCTCGGGAACGCGGACGCCCGCGCGGTCGAGCACCTCATCGGGCCGCAGATCGCCCGGGATGTTGATCGACCCACCGGTGCGGACCACTCCGGCACGCGAGCGGTCGTGCTCGTCGAGCACCTCGCCCACGATCTCCTCGACGAGGTCTTCGAGGGTCACGACGCCGGCGGTGCCGCCGTACTCGTCGACGACGACGGCCATCTGGTAGCCCCGGGCGCGGAGTTCGGCCACGAGAGCGTCGAGGTGCACCGTCTCGGGAACACGCAGCGGCTCTGTGGCCAGCGCAGCAGCGGGGACGTCGGCCCGGCGGTCGCGCGGAACGCCGATCGCGGCCTTCAGGTGCACGATGCCGACGATGTCGTCCATCGAGTCCTGGTAGACGGGGAACCGGCTGTGCCCCGTGCGGCGGGCGAGCTGCACCACGTCGTCGGCGGAATCGTCGGCCGACAGGGCGTGCACGCTCGGACGCGGCGTCATCACGTCGGCGGCGCTCAGGCGCGCGAACGTGAGGCTGCGGTCGAGGAGCGACGCGGTGTCCTCCTCGAGCATCCCCGCGCTCGCCGAACGGCGGACGAGGCTCGAGAGCTCCTCGGCCGTGCGGGCGCCCGAGAGCTCTTCCTTCGGCTCGACGCCCATCGCGCGGAGGATGCCGTTCGCGCTGCCGTTGAGCACCACGATCGCGGGGCGGAAGACGGCGGTGAACGCGACCTGGAAGGGAATGACGAGCTTCGCCGTCTGCCGCGGGATCGCGAGGGCGAAGTTCTTCGGCACCAGCTCGCCGAGGATCATCGACAGGATCGTCGCGACCGACACACCGAGGATCGCCGAGAAGGGCGTGACGAATCCGTCAGCCCAGCCCCACGAGGTGAAGATCGGGCGGATGAGACTCGAGATCGCCGGCTCCATCGTGTAACCGGTCAGCAGCGTCGTCAGCGTGATGCCCAGCTGCGCGCTGGAGAGATGCGTCGAGGTGATGCGCAGCGCCGCGATCGTCAGCGACAGTCGCGACTCACCAGCATCCTGTCGCTTCTCGAGATCGGCGCGATCCAGATTGACCAGCGCGAACTCGCTCGCAACGAACAGACCCGTTCCGACCGTGAGCAGAAGCCCCACGCCCAGCATGACGAATTCCATCACGCACCACCTCCGCCCAGGGCGGAGAGAGGACAGTGGGGCAAGGATCTACAACTGGGAGGGTCGTCCATCGTCCCGCCATTCTATCCCGAGCATTCACCGCCCGGAGGGTGCTCGCGCGATCTCTCCCGGGCTGGAATGTGGCGCATTCCGCCGAATGACACCACAGGTTCGTACGGGCATTCACCGGGAAGTGGCGCAGTCGCGCACGGAGCCCCACCGCAGGCTCTCCTCCACAGGCGTGGGCTCGACGCGGCCTGTCCTCACCATCCCTGTATCCGACGAGCGGATGCTGCGGCTCGACCATGCTCGGCGAATGACCTGGATGGATCGTCCGCCCATCTCCACCGTCTTCCGACGACGAGAGCACGCGGAGGTGAACGAGCACAGACTCCGCCGAATCGTGGAGCGCGGCGAGGCCGTGCGGATCGCCCCCGGCTCGTACGTGTGGAGAAACACCTGGGACGCGGTCGACCCCCTGCAGAGGCACGCACAGCGGGTCTGGGAAGCGGCCGCACGCCTGCAACCCGGCGCGATCTTCGTACGTCACGCCGCGGCTGCCCTCTGGTCGATCGACACGCTCGGCGCGTGGCCGGGCCGCGTCGACGTCGCCGTCGACGACTCCGGCGGTGGCCGCTCGACCGGTCTCATCGTGAGGCATTCGCGCCGCGTCCCGGTCGACGGCATCGTCGCGTGGGGCGACCACTTCGTGACGACGCCCGCTCAGACGGTCATCGATATCGCAGCATCCCAGCCTTTCACCGTGGGGGTCGCCTCGGTCGACCAGGCGCTCTGGGAGCGCCGGATCGGCGGGGCGCTCGCGACCGCCGACGAGCTGTGGAACGCGGTCCACTCATTCGTCGGGCGCGGCAACGTGCGTGTCAATCGTGTCGCGCAGTTCGCCGATGCCCGGTCGGCGAACGTGCGGGAATCGCAGAGCCGGGTCCTCATCCACGCCCTGGGTTTCCCCGCCCCCGAGCTGCAGCAGCGCTTCGACCTACCCGGCGGAGGGGTCGCCTACTCCGACTTCTGGTGGCCGAAGTGGCGCGTGATCGGCGAGCTCGACGGCCTGACGAAGTACCTCGACGAACGGATGCGGGCAAGCCGCTCGCCGGCGCAGGTGCTCTCCGAGGAGAAAGACCGCGAGGACGAACTGCGACGACTCGTCCACCGCGTGGCGAGGTGGCGTGTCAGCGCCCTCGACTCCCCCGGCACCCTCTGGGACATCCTTACCGCTGCCGGCCTGCCCACCTCGGTGCGTCGTCCCGGCTAAGAGAGCGACTGCGACAGCATCCTGCTTCTGACTGTACGAATTGCTGGTGTCAGTTGCAGGAATGCGCCACATTCCGACACTCGCGCTGAGCAGCGCGAGCACGGCGCGGCGGGCGTCACCAGGAGACGGGGAGCGCTTTGCCCTCCTCGTAGCCGGCCGCCGACTGCAGACCCACGCGGGCTCGATCGCGGAACTCCGGCACGGTGGCCGCACCGGCGTAGGTGAAGGAGGAGCGCACGCCCGAGGTGATCATGTCGAGCAGGTCCTCGAGGCCCGGACGCAGCGGGTCGAGGTAGATGCGCGACGACGAGATGCCCTCCGCGAAGAGCTCCTTGCGTGCCAGCTCGTACGGGTCGAGGCGCCCGAACCGCTCGTGCACGGCCTTCGTCGAGGCCATGCCCCACGACTCCTTGTAGATGCGCCCCTCGGCGTCGGTGAGCAGTTCGCCGGGCGCTTCGATGGTGCCCGCGAACCAGGAGCCGATCATGACGGATGCTGCTCCCGCCGCGAGTGCGAGAGCGACATCGCGCGGATAGCGCACTCCCCCGTCGGCCCAGACGTGCGCGCCGCGCGCGCGAGCGGCCTCGGCGGTCTCGAGTACGGCGGAGAACTGCGGACGCCCCACGGCGGTCATCATGCGCGTGGTGCACATCGCCCCCGGTCCGACGCCCACCTTGAGGATCGTCGCGCCGGCATCGACGAGGTCGTCCACGCCGTCGGCGGTGACGATGTTCCCCGCGACGATCGGCAGTCCGAGGTCGAGCGACGCCACCTCGCGCAGGGCGCGCAGCATCCCCTCCTGGTGCCCGTGGGCGGTGTCGAGCACGAGGACGTCGACGCCGGCTGCCGCGAGAGCGCGCGCCTTGGCGGCGGCGTCGCCGTTGATGCCGACCGCGGCGGCGACGATCAACCGCCCGGAGGCATCGACGGCCGGCGCGTAGAGCGTGGAGCGCAGAGCGCTGCGCCGGGACAGCGTTCCGACGAGATATCCGTGCTCGAGCACGCAGACCGTGTCGGCGTCCGCGGCCACGATGAGGTCGAAGGCGTGCCGTGCGGTCTCGACGTCGTGAGCGTCGATCGCCGGCGGGCGCCCGCGCACGAGGTCGCCCAATCGGGCGTCGGGCAGGGCCGTGCCGAGCCGGGTGGCCGAGACGGTGCCCACGACGTCGTCGATGTGCACCCGATCGGCGCTCTCCGCGACGACGATCCCGTGGCCCTCCGTCGGAGGCAGGAGGCGTGCGGCGTCGGAGACCGTCGCGTCGGGCGGGAGGACGAGAGCGCTGTCCCACCGCACCGGTTGGGCCTTCACCCACCGGATGGCCGCGTCGAGATCCTGCAGCGGGAGGTCCTGCGGCAGCACTCCGAGCCCGCCTCTGCGGGCGAGGGTGGCGGCGAGTCGCCGACCGGTGACGGAGTTCATGTTCGCCGAGACCAGCGGGATGCGCGCTCCGGTCCCGTCGCCCGGTGAGAGGTCGACGTCGAGCCGGCTCGTGACCGCCGACCGGCGCGGAACGAGGAACACGTCGGAATAGGTCAGATCGACCTCGGGCCGCTCTCCGTAGAACTCCATGCCTCCTACGCTACGCGCGGGTCGGCCGGCGTGCGCGAGGCCCGGCGACGAGGAGACCCCTCCGTCAACTGGGCTACGCTTGTGGGGCGGCGTGCAACAGGCAGCATCGGCGCGCCGCCTCCATCTTCATCGAGGAAAGCAGGCGATCGACCGTGTCGAGCCAGGTGACGGGCGTCGGTACTTCGAACGAGGGCGAATTCGGCGCCAATGAATGGCTTGTCGACGAGCTCTACGAACAGTTCAAGTCCGACCGGAATTCCGTAGACAAGGCCTGGTGGCCGGTTCTCGAGGCCTACCACCCTGTCGTCGACGAGACGAACGCGACGGGAGCAGCGCCCTCCGAGCCGAAGCCCGTGACCGCTCCGATCCCGGTGATCGGCGCTCCGCCGGTCGCACGCACCACGGCCAAGCCCGCCAAGCCGCAGCCGATCCCCGCGCAGGCGCCGAAGGCAGCGCCCGTCGAGGCGAAGCCCCAGGTGGAGCCGGAGGCCGACAAGGTCACGCCGCTGCGGGGCATGCCGAAGACCCTCGCCGCCAACATGGACGAGTCGCTGACCGTCCCGACGGCGACCAGCGTCCGCACCGTCCCGGCCAAGCTGATGATCGACAACCGCATCGTCATCAACAACCACATGGCGCGCACGCGCGGCGGCAAGGTCAGCTTCACGCACCTCATCGGCTGGGCCCTCGTCCAGGCGCTCAAGGAGTTTCCGAGCCAGAACGTGTTCTACGCGGAGGTCGACGGCAAGCCCTCGGTCGTCGCGCCGGCCCACGTCAACCTCGGCATCGCGATCGACCTCCCGAAGCCCGACGGCACGCGCGCACTGCTCGTTCCGAGCATCAAGCGAGCCGACACGCTGACGTTCGACGAGTTCCTGTCCTCCTACGAAGACCTCGTCAAGCGCGCGCGCAACAACAAGCTCACCGCGGCCGACTTCCAGGGCACGACCCTCTCGCTGACCAACCCCGGCGGCATCGGCACCGTGCACTCGGTGCCTCGCCTCATGAAGGGGCAGGGATGCATCATCGGCGCGGGCGCTCTCGAGTACCCCGCCGAGTTCCAGGGTTCGAGCGACACGATCCTCAACGAGCTGGCCGTCGGCAAGACGATCACGCTCACCAGCACCTACGACCACCGGGTCATCCAGGGCGCCGGCTCCGGCGAGTTCCTCAAGCGTGTGCACGAGCTGCTCACGGGTGAGCGCGGCTTCTACGACGACCTGTTCGCGGCGCTGCGCATCCCGTACTCCCCCATCCGCTGGGGCAAGGACATCCACGTCGACCTGTCCGAGCGCATCGACAAGGCAGCGCGGGTCCACGAGCTCATCAACGCGTTCCGCGTGCGCGGCCACCTCATGGCCGACATCGATCCGCTCGAGTACGTGCAGCGCACCCACCCCGACCTCGAGATCGAGTCGCACGGTCTGACCTTCTGGGACCTCGACCGCGAGTTCGTGACGGCCGGCTTCGGCGGCAAGCGCGTCATGAAGCTCCGCGACGTGCTCGGCGTGCTCCGCGACTCGTACTGCCGCACGATCGGCCTCGAGTACATGCACATCCAGGATCCCGTGCAGCGCAAGTGGTTCCAGAACAACGTCGAGGTCAAGTACACCAAGCCCGGCCACGACGAGCAGCTGCGCATCCTCTCCAAGCTCAACGAGGCCGAGGCGTTCGAGACGTTCCTGCAGACGAAGTTCGTCGGACAGAAGCGCTTCAGCCTCGAGGGCGGCGAGTCGCTCATCCCCCTCCTCGACGAGATCCTCAGGGGCGCAGCATCCGCCGGACTCGACGGAGCAGCCATCGGCATGGCCCACCGCGGGCGCCTCAACGTACTGACCAACATCGCCGGCAAGACCTACGGTCAGGTGTTCCGCGAGTTCGAGGGCTCGGTCGCCCTCGGCAACGAGCGCGGCTCGGGCGACGTGAAGTACCACCTCGGCACCGAGGGCACCTTCGCGACCGAGACCGGTACGGAGCTGCCGGTCTACCTCGCCGCCAACCCGTCGCACCTCGAGACCGTCGACGGCGTGCTCGAGGGCATCGTCCGCGCCAAGCAGGACCGCAAGCCCATCGGGAGCTTCTCCTGGCTGCCCGTCCTCGTCCACGGCGATGCCGCGTTCGCCGGACAGGGCGTCGTCGTCGAGACGCTGCAGATGTCGCTCCTGCGCGGCTTCCGCACCGGCGGAACGATCCACGTCGTGGTCAACAACCAGGTCGGCTTCACCACGCAGCCCTCCGACGCACGGTCGTCGGTCTACGCCACCGACGTGGCGAAGACCATCCAGGCGCCGATCTTCCACGTGAACGGCGATGACCCCGAGGCCGTCGTCCGCGTCGCGCAGCTCGCGTTCATGTACCGCGAAGAGTTCCACCGCGACGTCGTGATCGACCTCGTCTGCTACCGCCGCCGCGGTCACAACGAGGGCGACGACCCCTCGATGACCCAGCCCCTGATGACGAACCTCATCGAGGCGAAGCGCTCGGTGCGCCGCCTGTACACGGAGTCGCTCATCGGTCGTGGCGACATCACGCAGGAGGAGTACGAGCAGGCCAAGGCCGACTTCCAGGGTCGACTCGAGGTCGCCTTCGCCGAGACGCATGCCGCCGAGACCGGGGCGCTGCCCATCGCAGACCCGGATGCTTCGGACGAGCCCGTGGCGGGCGAGCCCGAGACGACCGGCGTGTCGACCGAGGTCGTCCAGTCGATCGGCGACGCCTTCGTCAACAAGCCCGAGGGCTTCACCGTCCACACGAAGCTCCAGCAGCTGCTCGACAAGCGCCTCGAGATGAGCCGCAGCGGCAACATCGACTGGGGCTTCGGCGAGCTGCTGGCGTTCGGCTCGCTGCTCCTGGAGGGCACGTCCGTGCGCCTCGAGGGCCAGGACTCGCGCCGCGGCACCTTCGTGCAGCGCCACTCGGTGCTCCACGACCGCGCCAACGGGCAGGAGTGGATCCCGCTGTCGAACCTCAGCCAGAACCAGGGACGGTTCTGGGTCTACGACTCGCTGCTGAGCGAGTACGCGGCCATGGCGTTCGAATACGGCTACTCCGTCGAACGGGCCGACGCGCTCGTCCTCTGGGAGGCGCAGTTCGGCGACTTCGGCAACGGTGCGCAGTCGGTCATCGACGAGTTCATCTCGTCGGCCGACCAGAAGTGGGGCCAGCAGTCGAGCGTCGTTCTTCTCCTCCCCCACGGGTACGAAGGCCAGGGACCCGACCACTCGTCGGCGCGCATCGAGCGGTACCTGCAGCTCTGCGCACAGGACAACATGACCGTGGCGCGTCCGTCGACTCCCGCGTCGTACTTCCACCTGCTGCGTCGTCAGGCCTACCAGCGCCCGCGTCGTCCGCTCGTGGTGTTCACGCCGAAGGCCATGCTGCGTCTGCGCGGTGCGACCAGCCCGGTGGAGGACTTCACCAGTGGCAAGTTCGAGCCCGTTCTCGACGACGACCGCGGGATCGACGCCGCGAAGGTCACGCGCGTTCTGCTCCACGCGGGCAAGATCCACTGGGACCTCCGCGGCGAGCTCGAGAAGAACCCGCGCCCCGAGATCGCCCTTGTGCGCCTCGAGCAGTTCTACCCGTCGCCGATCGCCGAGCTGAACACCGTGCTCGACCGCTACCCGAACGCCGAACTGGTGTGGGTGCAGGACGAACCCGAGAACCAGGGCGCGTGGCCGTTCATCGCGCTCGAGCTGGTCAAGCACCTGCACGGTCGTACGATCCGCCGCATCTCGCGCGCCGCAGCCGCGTCTCCCGCGACCGGTTCGCCGAAGGTGCATGCTCGCGAGTCCGCCGCGATCCTCGCTCAGGCCGTCGCGCCGTAAGCGCACGCGAAGAAGGCCCCGCACGGTTCGCCGTGCGGGGCCTTCTTCATCGTGCGGCAGGACTCTCGGCCGCGCACATCGGCGCGCAGCACCGCGCACGGTGCTCGGCGAGCGGCCTGCGCGTCGGAGAGGTCAGCGGGAGGTCTGCGCGGCGGAAAGGCGCGCGAGGACGAGGTCGCGCAGGTCTTCGGGCGCGGACTCCTTGCACGCGCGAGCCACCACCTCGGTGAGTGTGCGCGCGACGAGAGCCTCGTCCTGACAGCCGGGGCACCCCTCGAGGTGCTGCTCGATGTCGTCGTGCGAGGTCTTGCAGACCTCGTGACGGAGGTACTCCTCCAGGTCGCGTCGGGCCTTGTCGCAGCCGCAGTCGCTCATTTCTCTACTCCCGACGCGGCGGTGAAGCCGCGCTCCTTCGCATAGCCGGCCAGCAGCTCACGGAGCATACGCCTGCCTCGGTGCAGGCGACTCATGACCGTGCCGATCGGAGTCTTCATGATGTCGGCGATCTCCTGGTAGGCGAAGCCCTCGACGTCGGCGAGGTACACCGCCAAACGGAAATCTTCGGGAATCGACTGGAGGGCGTCCTTCACGACGGATGCGGGCATCCGGTCGATAGCCTCCGCCTCGGCCGAGCGTGAGCTCGTCGCCGTGGTCGATTCGGCTCCCCCGAGTTGCCAATCCTCGAGGTCGTCGATGGTGCCCTGGTAGGGCTCGCGCTGCTTCTTGCGATACGTGTTGATGTAGGTGTTCGTCAGGATGCGGTAGAGCCACGCCTTGAGGTTGGTCCCCTGCGTGAACGACGACCACGACGAGAACGCCTTGACGAAGGTCTCCTGCACGAGGTCGGCCGCGTCGGCCGGATTCCGCGTCATACGCATGCCAGCCGCGTACAGCTGATCCATGAAGGGGAGCGCCTGCTCCTCGAACTGCGCGCGCGTTTCCGCTGCCGCGTCGACCTCGTCGTTCATCACCGGCCAGTCTATGTCGGGCCACGACGCTTCCATCGGCACGGTCGCCTGCGACGATCGTACGTACTCACGTTCCAAGATTGCGGGCATCAGGCTCCTTTCGCCTTCAGTAGAGTTGAAACCGATGACCGCCGACGGCTATTCCCCGACCACCACGAACGCGACAGCTCCCCGTGGGGAGTGGGCCGCGCCCGTGTCCGAGGGCGCCGTCCGCGCGTCGCTGTCGGTGCCCGGTTCGAAGTCGCTCACGAACCGCGAGCTCATCCTCGCGGCGATCGCCGACGGACCGGGGATGCTGCATTCGCCGCTCCACTCCGACGACTCCGCCCGCATGATCGACGCCCTGCGCGCGCTCGGCGTCGGGATCGAGGCGGTTCCCAACTCCGGGTCGTTCGGCCCCGACCTCATGGTCACCCCTGTCGCCCCTTTCCGCGGCGGCACCGAGATCGATTGCGGCCAGGCCGGCACCGTCATGCGGTTCGTCGCCGGACTCGCCGGGCTCGCCGGGGGCGAGGTCGTCCTCACCGCTCACGAGAGCGCGCTGCACCGTCCGATGGGCGCGATGATCACGGCCCTGCGCGAAGTGGGCGTCGACATCGACGACGGCGGTCGATGGGCGCTCCCCTTCGCCGTTCGCGGCCACGGACACGTCCGCGGCGGCGAGGTCGAGATCGATGCGAGCGCGTCCAGCCAGTTCGTCTCGGGCCTGCTACTCGCCGCGCCGCGCTTCGATGTGGGCCTGCGGCTGCGTCACGTCGGCGCCAAGCTCCCCAGCATCCCCCACATCGACATGACGATCGAGGCGCTCGGCCACCGCGGCATCCACGTCGAGCAGCCCGCGCCGGGCGAGTGGCTCGTGCCGGCCGGACCGGTGCGTGCGAAAGACGTGACCATCGAGCCCGACCTCTCTAACGCGGCTCCGTTCCTCGCCGCAGCGATGCTCACCGGCGGCAGCGTCTCCGTAGCCGGATGGCCGCTGCACTCGACACAGCCCGGCGCCCTGCTCACCGACATCCTGACCGAGATGGGCGGGCGCGCCTCGCGGCGCGGCGGCAGCCTGACCGTGACGGCGGGCGAGTCGGTCGTCGGGGTCGATCTCGATCTCTCGGCGGCGGGCGAGCTCGCCCCCACCCTGTTCGGTCTCGCCGCGTTCGCCGACGCTCCCACCACGCTCTACGGCATCGGACACATCCGAGGTCACGAGACCGACCGCATCGCCGCCCTGGTGGGCAACCTCCGCGCACTCGGCGGCGAGGCCGAAGAGCTCGAGGACGGCATCCGGATCGTTCCCCGCCCGCTCACCGGCGGCGTGTGGCGTGCACACCACGACCACCGCCTCGCGACGACCGGCGCCCTCATCGGGCTGCGCGTGCCCGGCGTGGTCGTCGACGACATCGGCACGACCGCCAAGACCATGCCCCAGTTCGCGCACCTGTGGCAGCGGATGCTCGACGGGTCGTCGACGCATGCGGGATCCTGACCCCGTGACGGCACCATGAGCTGGATCGACGACTCCGACGACGACGAGCCGGAGTTCGACGAGTCCGACTTCCGCGCCCGTCCCAACCCTCGCGCCAACCGTCCGCGGACGAAGCGGCGTCCGGCGCACGCCGACGCGACCGTCGCGCGCGTGCTGGGAGTGGATCGCGGCCGGTACACCGTGCTCGTCGACGAGAACACCCCGGAGGAGCGACGCGTGACCACCACGCGGGCGCGCGAGCTCCGTCGCGAGCGGATCGTCACCGGCGATCTCGCCCGTGTCGTCGGCGACACGTCAGCCGACGAGGGAACGCTCGCGCGAATCGTCGGCCTGGAGCCGCGGACCTCGCTCCTGCGACGCAGCGCCGACGACACCGATCAGGTCGAGCGCATCATCGTCGCCAACGCCGACCAGATGCTCATCGTGGTGGCCGCGGCCGACCCCGAGCCGCGCGAGCGTCTCGTCGACCGCTACCTCGTGGCAGCGCTCGACGCCGGGGTACGCCCCCTTCTCGTCGTCACGAAGACCGATCTCGCCGATCCGGCGCGCTTCCTCTCGCACTTCGACGGCCTCGATCTCGAGGTGTTCACGAGCGGGCGCGACGAGATGCCGCTGGAGCGCATCGGCGCCGCCCTGATCGATCACTCGACGGTCTTCGTCGGGCACTCCGGCGTGGGGAAGTCCACGCTCGTCAACGCCCTCACCGGCTCGGACCGAGCGACCGGGCACGTGAACGAGGTCACCGGCCGCGGCCGGCACACCTCGTCGTCGACCGTGTCACTGCGCTACCGCGACGAGGCCGGCACGGGCTGGGTCATCGATACGCCGGGGGTCCGTTCGTTCGGGCTGGGGCACGTCGATCCCGCCAACATCCTGGGCGCCTTCACCGAGCTGGCCCTGGTCGCCGAGGACTGCCCGCGCGGATGCACGCATCTTCCCGATGCGCCCGACTGCGCGATCGTGGAGGCCGTGAGCGAGGGCCGGCTGGGTCCGGAGGGCCCCGCGCGATTGGATTCCCTGCAGCGGCTGTTGGCCACCTTCGCCGGATCGTAGGCTGGTCGGGTGACCCATCTCGAACCCGGCTCCGTTGCTCCCGATTTCACCCTCCTCGACCAGGACGAGCGACCGGTATCGCTCTCGGACTTCCGCGGCCGTCGCGTCATCCTGTACTTCTACCCTGCCGCCATGACCCCGGGGTGCACGACGCAGGCCTGCGATTTCCGAGACAGCATGGGATCGCTGCAGGGCGCCGGGTACACCGTGCTCGGAATCTCGCGCGACGAACCCGCCAAGCTGCGTGAGTTCCGCGAGAACGACGCGATCACCTTCCCCCTGCTCAGCGACCCCGACCACGCCGTGCACGAGGCGTACGGGGCGTGGGGTGAGAAGCAGAACTACGGCAAGACGATCACCGGCGTGCTGCGGTCGACGTTCGTGCTCGACGAGGACGGCGTCCTCGTCGAAGCCCTGTACAACGTGAAGGCCACCGGGCACGTCGCACGTCTGCGCAAGACCCTCGGTGTCGACGCCGCCTGACGGACGGCGCCTTCTCACACGTCGTCGGGGCGTTCCGGCGCGGCCCGCCTGACGGCCGCGACGAGGAGCACGAGCCCGATCGCGCCCGGAGCGGCGATCGCGAGGGCCGTGAGCGGATCCGCCCCGATCCCCGTGAGCGCACCCAGCGCGACCGCGAGGATGAGGATCTGTACGACGATCCCTCCCGAGCGTCCCCACGACTGGTCGCGCGCCGTGGCGACGGCGAACGCGCCCAGGGCGCCCGCCGCGACCACGGTGAGCACGATCAGCGCGAGAGCCGTGGTCAGGAAGACGGTGTCGCCCTCGACGAGCGCGGCGATCTGCCACACCACGAGCGCGAGCGCTCCCGCAGCTTCCAGGGCCAGCACGGCTGCAGCGAGAACGCGCACGGGCACGATGCGTCCTTTCGGGAACCGGATGCAAGCGGTAACTCCCTGGAAACCTGCCGGTTACCTCTTGATCGTCCGGGAGCGCTGTGGGAGCATGGTCGAAGCCGTGTGCTCCCACAGCGAAGTGGGGCGGGCCTTCTGCCCGCATCTCCCACCAGGGTACCCGACACCCGAATACGGGATCCGAACCCATCCGACTTACGTCACAAGGAGCACCACCATGGATTGGCGCGACAAATCCGCCTGCCTCACCGTCGACCCCGAGCTGTTCTTCCCCGTGGGGAACACCGGACCGGCCGTCGACCAGATCGAGAAGGCGAAGTCCGTCTGCGCCCGGTGCACCGTCACCGAGGTGTGCCTGCAGTACGCGCTCGAGTCCGGTCAGGACTCCGGTGTCTGGGGCGGCCTGTCGGAAGACGAGCGTCGCGCGCTGAAGCGACGCGCCGCACGCGCCCGCCGCGCTTCCTGAGCACCCACGACCTGCGTCACGCGAGCGTCACCGGGCCACGACACCGCCCGTGAGGCGACTCGCGTGGTGACGAACCGCGCACTGAGCGGGGAGCTTCTTCGGATGCTCCCCGCTCAGGCGCGAGAGCGGTCGATGTAGCGCATCGGGATGTCGATCGTCACCTCGGTGCCGCTGCCGACCAGGGTGTGCCAGTCGATCGTGCCGCCCAGTTCGCCCTGGATCAGGGTGCGGACGATCTGCGTTCCGAGGCCCTGGCCGACGTGCCCCTCCGGCATGCCCACACCGGAGTCGCGGACCCGGACCTCGAGCCTCTCGTCGGAACGCTCGGCGGTGATCTCCACCTCGCCCTCGCGTCCGGCGAGTCCGTGCTCGACCGCGTTGGTGACGAGCTCGGTGAGAGCGAGCGCGAGCGGCGTGGCGTACTCGCTGGGCAGTGTTCCGAAGCGCCCCGTGGAGCGCGTGCGTGCGCGGGTGTTCGGGGCCGCGGCGACCTCGGCCACCAGCTTGAGCACGCGGTCGAACACGTCGTCGAAATCGACGTTCTGCGCGAGACCCTCCGACAGCGTGTCGTGCACCACGGCGATCGCCGACACGCGTCGCATGGCCTGGCTGAGAGCGTCGCGGGCCTCGTCGGAATGGGTGCGACGCGCCTGGATGCGCAACAGGGAGGCGACGGTCTGCAGGTTGTTCTTGACCCGGTGATGGATCTCCCGGATCGTCGCATCCTTCGTGATGAGCTCCTGCTCCTGATGCCTGATCTCGGTCACATCACGGCACAGCACGATCGCGCCGATGCGCACGCCGTGATCACGGAGCGGGATCGTACGCAGCGACACCTGCACGCCTCGGGCCTCGATATCGGCCCGCCACGGCGCGCGCCCGGTCACGACCACGGGCAGCGATTCGTCGACCTCGCGGTCTGCCGGCAGGATGCGCGTGGTGACGTCGACGAGGGCCTCGCCCTCGAGCTCGTCGTCGAAACCCATGCGATTGAACGCCGAGAGGGCGTTCGGGCTCGCGAAGGTGGTGATCCCGTCGACGTCGAGCCGGATGAGGCCGTCGGAGGCGCGCGGCGCGCCGCGACGAGGCGCGGTCGGAGCGGCGAGATCGGGGAACTCCCCCGATGCGACCATGCCGAAGACGTCGTCGGCGCAGTCGTTGAAGGTGATCTGCTGACGCGAAGGGATGCGCGCTTCGCCCAGGTTCGTGTGACGCGTGAGAACGCCGACCGTGACCGCGGCCTTGCCGGCCTGGTTCGACGTGCGGACGATCGGCACGGCGCGTACACGCGTCGGCGTCTCTTCGAACCAGTCGGGCGACGCCGAATCCACGATGCGCCCGCTCTGGAACGCCTCGAGCACCTGCGTGCGCCACTGCGGACGCACGCGGTCGCCGACGATGTCGCGGTAGAACAGGGTCGCGGCGCCTCCCGGGCGGGTGTGCGCGACGGCGACGAACGAGTCGTCGGCAGTCGGCACCCAGATCACGATGTCGGCGAACGCGAGGTCTGCGAGCAGCTGCCCGTCCCCGGCGAGACGATGGAGCCACTCGACGTCCGGTTCCGTGAATCGGCCCTGGGCATAGACGAGGTCGCTGAGCGTGGACACCCCCCTAGCGTACGGGGAGCCTCCCCCGTCCACCGACGCTCACGCCGTACGCGTCACGCGTCGCCCGACCGTGCCTCGGCGCATCCGCGGAGCCGCGGGGGCGGCCACGCCCGGAGCGACCGCCTCGCCGACGACACGACGCACGGCAGCGGAGAGCGGTGAGCGCGGTGACGTCTCCGCGACCGGTCGAGCCGCCAGCACCGCCGCGTCGACGGAGCGGGGGTCGAGGGGGACGAACCAGACGTCCTCGATCCCCGCGAAGCGCTCGAGCGTGCGGCGTACCTGCCCACGGGCGTCCATGCCGAGCGTGCCCGGGCGCATTCTGTTCGCGACGACCACGACGCGTGTCGCCCCCACGGCGGCCCGCAACTCGGCGTGGGCGCGGAGGAAGCGCGAGACGCCCACGGGGTCGGCCGACAGCACGGCGACGATCGTGTCGGCCTCCTGCAGCGCGCCGAGCGTCGCCGCGTTTCGTCGCGGTCCGTCGAGGTCGCTGACGATCTCCTCGTCGGTCTCGAGCGAGGCCGCGACGTCGACCACCACGTGGTCGGCCCAGCGCCGGCAGGCCCGCAGCGCTCCCGTCACTCGGCCGTGCGTCAGCTCGGGCCACCTCCCGGGCCGGTTGATGCCCGTCAGCACGTCGATGAGCCCCGCGCCGGCCCCGATGGGCACGCTGATCCGGCGGAGCTCGTCATCGTCGAGCTCGGCGAGGTCGACCTGACGGCACGCGGCGGCGAACCCCGGCCCCTCGTCGGCGAGTCCCAGCATCACCGCGAGCGCGGGTGCGTGCGTGTCGGCGTCGACCAACGCGACCCTCGCGGCGCTGCGTCGCAGCTCGGCCGCGAGCTCGACGGCGAGGGTCGATCGGCCGGGCGAGCCGTGGGGCCCCCACACGGCGATCACCCCGTTCCCCCTCGCGGGCGGGGTCGGAGCCGCGGCGAACGTCGCCGCGGCATGGGCGAGGGCGTCGGCGATCACCCACCCCTCGACGTCGAGCGGGAGGGGTCTGGCCAGTCCGAGCAGCTCCGCATCCCGCGCGGCGGACGGATCGTCACCGAGGACGACGACCGCGAACCCTCGCCGACGGCATTCCTCCACGAGAGTTCGCGACAGACCCCGGGGAGACGACTGGGCCACCACGACGTCGGCCCCGTCGGGGAGGACGTCTCGCGGCGTGCGCGCCGCAGCATCCGATTCGACCACAGCGACCACGGTGAGGCCCTCACCGCGGAGCTCCGACGCGAGGCGGGCGCCCCGGGGCGCGTCGACCGCGACGACGACGGTCATCGCGTCGCTCCGACGATCGGGACCACCGAGAGGACCGAGCCGTCGGACTGCGCCTGCAGGACCGTCGCGACGTCGGCTCGCGCGATCACCAGTTCGAGCGTCGCCGTGGGGCGCCCGACCATCGCATCATCGCGCGCGACGCCGGCCACCGTGGCGTCGGCGATGAGCACGCGCGGTGTCTCGAAGGTCTCCCGATCGCGCGGGGGCGCGTGCCAGACCTCGACACGCGTACCCACTTCGATCGCCTCGGAGACCTCGGTCGTCGAGCGGACCACGACGCTGGTCGTCCGCGCACCGCCGGCATCGCCGACGGCGCCGACCGGCACGAGCTCTCCCTCCCCGATCGTCCTCGTGGCCACGAGTGCGTCCTCCAGCGCCGAGGCCGAGAGGTAGGAATGCCGCGCCTGGCCGAGAGCGACGTCGACGACCCGGAGATCGGAGGGGGCAACCGCCTCCCCCGGCACGATCGTGCGCGTCGCAGCGTAGACCGGTTCGGTCTGCCGCGCCGCGGCCACCACGAGCCAGACACCGCAGGTGGAGAGCGCGATGACGACGATGCCGGTCAGGAATCGGGCATCGGCCCAGAACGTGCGAGGTCGTCGGCGAGGAGAGTCGATGGCCGTCATGGCGACCATCGTGCACCGAAGCTCGCCGCCCCGGCGGGGATTATCCACAGCGGCGCGGGTCACCGCTGGGTCGCCATGGCGACGCTCATAATGAAGACATGCCAGATGTCCCCCCGACCGGCGCGCGCATGCTCGCGCCGTCGCAGGTGGCCGAGCTTCTCGACCTGACCGTCGAGGAGGTCATCGCGCTCGTCCACGACGGTCGCCTTCGCGGCGCCCGCGTCGGCACGCCCGCCCGCTGGCGGATCGAGGAGGACAGCGTCGGAGGATATCTCGACGATCAGGCCGAGGAAGCGCGGCGGATCGCGCTCTGGCGCCAGTCGAACGCCGCCAGCTTCCCCGAACTGTGGGGTCGGGGAAGCGTGCGCAATCCCGACTGACCGGATCCCGCCGCTCACACCGCGACCGGTGCATCGATCCCGATCCAGGCGACCGATGCGAACGGGATGATCCGATATGCGGAGACGTCCGCGCGGCGGCGCGGCGACCCCGGATCGTGCAGCGCGAGATCGAGGTGGTCGGCCCCCGCTCGATCGATCGTCCCCGCGAACACGCGCGCGGAGGTGGCGTGGATGCTGACCGCCGCCCGGCGGCGGACGAGATCCCGCACCGCGAATCCGAACGTGGCCCGCCGCGAGACGGGCGTCTTCGCGGCCGCGCCGACGGGGCGCGCGGTGCGCAGCAGCTCGGCGTGCGGCATCCGCATCGCCGTCACCGAGGCCAGCGGCACGAGCGCGGCGCCCGCACGGGTGCGCCAGGGAGACACGAGCAGCCAGTCCGCCCCGAGGGCGGTCACGGGGGCATCGAGCATCGTGCCGTCGACGAGTTCCAGGGTCGCGGAGGCATCGGCGCCGACCATCGCGGCAAGACGTTCGTGGAGAGTCAGCCGGGACAGCCGCAGGCGCTCCGCCTCGCTGTCGAGAGCGGCGCGCTCGGCCTCCCACTCCGACTCCAGTTGATCTTCGATGTCCTCGAAGAAGCGGTCCCATCGCATGACGCCGACGTTAGGGCAGCGGTGGGGCGCGTCCGATCTCTTATCCACAACGAGAGAAAGTTCGGCAACCGTAGGAGATGTTGTGCTGTACTGAGCGGAAAGTTCACCGCTGGACTCAACGACTCCCCCCGGTCGAGATAGGCGCACTGATGGCACCGATGTCTACGGGCACTGCCCGCGCATTCCCCCTCACGGTCCGTTCGCTGGAGATCGACGAGTACTTCGCACCCCAGCCCACCGGCTCCAGCGACCTCCCCGCCCCCGGGCCCCTGCTGCGCAACCTGACCCTCGGCGTGCTCGAGGTGCTGGCCGGCGTCCGTGAGATCGAGCAGCTGTCGCGCTGGCTCACCGAAGACGCCTATCGCAGCCTCATGACGCGCGCGAACCTCGCCACACGAGCCCGCAGCGCGCGAGGCGTGCCTGCCGCGCGACCGGTGCATCGGATCCTGTCCGTGCGCGAATGCGTCCCCGCCGACGGTGTCGTCGAGTCCGTCGTGATCGTCGCGGGCCCGGCGCGCACCCGCGCCGTGGCCATCCGACTGGAGGGAATGGATCGACGCTGGAGGGCGACGTCGCTCGCCCTCCTGTGACGCTACGGGCGATACGACGACAGGAAGTTGCCGAGCCGCTCGATCGCGTCGGTCAGCACCCGTGCCTCCGGCAGCGTCACGATGCGGACGTGATCGGGCGTCGGCCAGTTGAACCCCGTGCCCTGCACGAGCAGCACGTGCTCGGCGATGAGGAAGTCGTGGACGAACTTCCCGTCGTCCGGGATCTCGTAGACCTCCGGATCGAAGCGCGGGAAGGCGTAGAGCGCGCCCTGCGGCATCACGCAGGAGACACCGGGGATCGCCTCGAGGCCCTGCCACGCCGCATCCCGCTGTTCATGCAGCCGACCCGTGGGGGCGATGAGCGCGTCGATCGATTGCACCCCCGAGAGTGCCGCTTGGACGGCGTACTGCGCCGGGACATTCGGGCACAGTCGGGTCGAGGCGAGGAGGGTGATCCCCTCGATGAACCCCTTGGCGTGGTCCTTCGGTCCGGTGATGACGAGCCAGCCCGAGCGGAATCCCGCCACACGGTAGGTCTTCGACAGCCCGTTGAACGTGAGGCACAGCAGGTCGGGGGCGACCGTCGCGAGCGGGATGTGCTGCGCGTCGTCGAAGAGGATGCGGTCGTAGATCTCGTCGGCGAGGAGCAGCAGCGAGTGCTCGCGCGCGAGGGCCGCGATCCCCTCGAGCACCTCGCGCGAGTAGACCGCCCCCGTCGGGTTGTTCGGGTTAATGATGACGATCGCCTTGGTGCGCGGGGTGATCTTCGACCGGATGTCGTCGAGATCGGGCTGCCAGCCGTCGAGCTCGTCGCAGAGGTAGTGCACCGGCGTACCGCCGCCGAGGCTCGTCATCGCCGTCCAGAGCGGGTAGTCGGGCGCCGGGATGAGCACCTCGTCGCCCTCGTCGAGCAGCGCCTGCATGACCATCGTGATCAGCTCGGACACACCGTTGCCGAGGTACACGTCGTCGGGGTCGAACAGCGGGAAGCCGGGCACCTGCTCGTACCGCGAGACGACGGCGCGGCGCGCCGACATGATGCCCTTGCTGTCGCTGTACCCGTGCGCGTGCGGCACGGCGTCGATCATGTCGCGCACGATCTGGAAGGGGGCCTCGAAACCGAACACGGCAGGGTTGCCGGTGTTCAGCTTCAGGATGCGGTGCCCCTCGCTCTCGAGCCGATCGGCCTCGACGAGAGCCGAACCACGGATCTCGTAGAGGACGTCTTTCAGCTTCGACGACTGGTCGAGCGAGCGTGGCGAGGTCATCCAGTCAGAATAAACCCGCCCCGAACCGGCCAATGCTCATCGCGTGGACCGGTCCGGGGCCGCGGTCACTTCTTCTTCGGAGCGGCCCGTCGCTCGGCACGGTTCTGCGGGGCAGCCGCCGGGGCGCCCTGGCCGCCGTCGGTCCGCTGGCCGAAGGCGCCACGGGGCGCTTCGGCTGCGGGCGCTGCGGCCGGAACGGATGCGGCGGCCGCGGCCTGACGCACGCGGTTCGTCGCCGCCTGCTGCACCTGACCGCGATCGTTGCGCACCTCGACCTCGCCGGCGTCGTTCGCGGCGGAGTACTCCAGTCGCTGACCCTCGACGGGCGGCGCGGCGAGACCCTTCGCCTCGACCTCGGCCTCGTCGCCTTCGGCGCGACGCACCTCGACCTCGAGGTTGTAGAGGTAGCCGACCGACTCCTCCTTGATCTGCCCCATCATCGACTGGAACATCTGGTACCCCTCGCGCTGGTACTCGATGAGCGGGTCGCGCTGTGCCATCGCGCGCAGACCGATGCCGTCCTTGAGGTAGTCCATCTCGTAGAGGTGGTCGCGCCAACGGCGGTCGAGCACCTGGAGGACGACGCGACGCTCGAGCTCGCGCATGGCGGGAGCGCCCAGGGTCTCTTCGCGGTTCTTGTACGCGATCATCGCGTCGGAGAGGATCTCTCGCTTGAGGCCGGCCGCCGTCACGCGGCCCTTGTTGCCGGCTTCCGCGACGACCTCGTCGATGGTGACCGAGACGGGGTACATCGTCTTCAGCTCCGTCCAGAGCGCGTCGAAGTCCCAGCTCTCGGTGTGGCCGCTGCCGGTGTGGTCGTCGATCACCGTGCTGATGGCGTCTTCGATGAAGTGCTCGACCCGCCCGGCGATGTCGTCGCCGTGCAGCATCTGCCGCCGGTCGGCGTAGATCGCCTCGCGCTGGCGGTTGAGGACGTCGTCGTACTTCAGCACGTTCTTGCGCACCTCGGCGTTGCGCGCCTCGACCTGGGTCTGAGCACTGCGGATGGCGCGCGAGACCATGGTCGATTCGATCGCGACGTCGTCGGGGAAGTTCGTGCGGGCGAGGATCGCCTCCGCCGCACCCGACTGGAACAGACGCATGAGGTCGTCGGTCAGGGAGAGGTAGAAGCGGCTCTCACCGGGGTCGCCCTGACGGCCGGAGCGACCGCGCAGCTGGTTGTCGATGCGACGCGACTCGTGCCGCTCGGTGCCGAGCACGTACAGACCGCCGGCCTCGACGACCTTCGCGGCCTCCTCCGACACGACGTCCTTCGTGCCCTTATAGACCGTGTCCCACTCCGACTCGTACGCCTCGGGGGTCTCGACGGGGTCGAGGCCCTTGGCCTTCATCTCCTGCACGGCGAGGAACTCGGCGTTGCCTCCGAGCATGATGTCGGTACCGCGGCCGGCCATGTTCGTGGCCACCGTGACCGCGCCGAGACGGCCGGCGCGGGCGACGATCTCGGCCTCGCGCGCGTGGTTCTTGGCGTTGAGCACCTCGTGCTTGATGCCCTTCTTCGCCAGCAGCCGCGAGAGGTACTCGCTCTTCTCGACGCTGGTGGTTCCGACGAGCACCGGCTGGCCGGTCTCGTGGCGCTCCGCGATGTCTTCGACCACCTGGGCGAACTTGGCCGTCTCGTTCTTGTAGACGAGGTCGGACTGGTCCTTGCGGACCATCGGCTTGTTCGTCGGGATCGGCACGACGCCGAGCTTGTAGGTCGACATGAACTCGGCGGCCTCGGTCTCGGCCGTACCGGTCATGCCCGCGAGCTTGTCGTAGAGCCGGAAGTAGTTCTGCAGCGTCACCGTCGCCAGGGTCTGGTTCTCGGCCTTGACCGGCACGTTCTCCTTGGCCTCGATGGCCTGGTGGATGCCCTCGTTGTACCGACGACCCACGAGGATGCGGCCGGTGTGCTCGTCGACGATCATGACCTCGTCGTTCATCACGACGTAGTCGCTGTCGCGCTTGAACAGTGCGAGCGCCTTGATCGAGTTGTTGAGGAAGGAGATCAGCGGTGTGTTGGCCGACTCGTAGAGGTTGTCGATGCCGAGGTAGTCCTCGACCTTCTCGATGCCGGGCTCGAGCACGCCGATGGTGCGCTTCTTCTCGTCGACCTCGTAGTCGACGCCGACCTCGAGGGTGCGGGAGATCTTCGCGAATTCGGCGAACCACCGGTTGGCCTCGCCCGACGAGGGGCCGGAGATGATCAGCGGGGTGCGCGCCTCGTCGATGAGGATCGAGTCGACCTCGTCGACGATCGCGAAGAAGTGCTCGCGCTGCACGAGGTCTTCCTTGCGCCACGCCATGTTGTCGCGGAGGTAGTCGAAGCCGAACTCGTTGTTGGTTCCGTATGTGATGTCGGCCGCGTACTGCTCGCGGCGCACCTGCGGCGTCTGACCGGCGACGATGACACCCGTGGTCATTCCCAGCGCGCGATAGACGCGGCCCATGAGCTCGGACTGGTAGCTCGCCAGGAAGTCGTTGACCGTGATGACGTGGACGCCCTTGCCGGCGATCGCGTTGAGGTAGACCGCGAACGTCGCCGTCAGGGTCTTGCCCTCACCGGTCTTCATCTCGGCGATGTTGCCGAGGTGCAGGGCGGCGCCGCCCATGATCTGCACGTCGTAGGGACGCTGACCGAGGGTGCGCTTGGCTGCCTCGCGGATCGCGGCGAACGCCTCGGGCATGAGCTGGTCGAGGGTCTCGCCCGCTTCGTGACGCGAGCGCAGTTCCGCGGTCTCGCCGCGGAGTTCGTCGTCGGTCAGCTGCGCGTAGTCGTCTTCGAGTGCGTTGACCGCTTTGACAACCTGCTGGAGCCGGCGGAGGATGCGCCCCTCTCCGGCGCGGAGCAGTTTCTCGAGAGGATTGGCCACGGAGGATCTCCATCTGTCGGGTGCGGCGCGAAGGCCCGCCTGCGAACAGGCATATGTCGCCCATGTTATCCGTTCGTGACCTCCGAGGAACCCGGGTGGGCAAGCCCACTGCGCGCCCACGGCGAACAGTCGGCTTCGACACCGCACCGGGATCGTAGGATCGGAACATGGCCGGGTTCTGGGGAAAACGCAAGCGCGAAGAGCAGGATGCGGCGGATGCCGACCTGATGCGGCGGGCCGAGATGGCCATCGTCGCGGCCGACGAGCGCGTGCGTCTGACCACGGATGAGCTCGACTTCGCGGTCGCCGAACTCGGCGAGTCCGCCACCGCGGACCTGCGCAACGCCCTCGACTCGGTGAAGACCCACCTGAGCGAGGCGTTCCACCTCCACCAGCTCAACCACGACGAGATCCCCGACACCCCGGAGGAGCTCCGCACGCGCAACGCCCGCATCATCCAGCTCTCGGAGTGGGCCGAGGATCTTCTCGAAGAGCGCACCACGGTGCTGCAGGGCGCGATCGAGAAGGTGCGTCGTGCGCCCGAGGTGCTCGAACGCGTGCGCGCCGACCGCGAACGCCTCTCACTCCGCGTGCCTGCCGCCCGAGATGCCGTGCAGCGGCTCGCCACCCGCTACAGCCCCGCCGCACTGCAGCAGATCTCGGGGAACCCCGAGGAGATCGAGCAGCTGCTGAGCTTCGCCGGCCACACCGCCGACGTGTCCGAGCGCCGTCGCGAGGCCGGCCAGCGCGAGCAGGCAGGGGTCGCCCTCGAGGCGGCGACGGAGTCGATCCGCCGCGCTGAGTCGCTGCTCGACGCGATCGACTCGTACGAGATCGAGGCCCTTCGCGCCGAGTCGACGCTCGCCGCGGTCGTGGAGGACTCGCGCGGAGACCTCGTCGACGCCCGGAGCGGACCGCAGACCCCGGCCGTGCGCGAAGCGATGGTCGCCCTCGAGAAGGCCCTGGCCGAGCTTCCGGCCGGCGGCGTGCGCGACGACCCGTTCGGCGCGCTCTCGCGACTGCGTCAGGCGAACACCGAGCTCGACACCGCCCGCGAGCGCGCCTCGCGGCCGGTCATCCCCCAGACCCACGTGTCGCACGCCGTCGACGACGCCGATCGGCAGCTCACGGTGGCCCGCAGCATCATCTCCGGCCACCGCGGCTGGATCGGAGCCGACGCACGCACGCGGTTCGCCGAGGCCGAGCGACTCCGCTCGGAGATCCCCCTGGGACCGATCGAAGAAGAGGCGCGCGAGCGCACGATCGCCCAGGCCCGACGGGTCGCCGCCCTCGCGTCGGAGGCCCTCCAGCTCGCGCAGAACGACATCGACTCCTCCCGCCCGAACGACTGGGGCGGCGATGGATGGGGCGGAGGCCGCGGAGGCGGGCGCGGCGGCGGCATGGGCGGCGGCAACATGGTCGGCGGCATGCTCGGCGGCCTCGTCATCGGGTCGCTTCTCGGCGACATGTTCGACGGCTGACCGACCCCGCAGCATCCGCTCTTCGCCACAACGAACCGCGAGACTTCATCCCCGCTTCGAGACTGCCTGCGTCGCGTGCAGTCTCGTGCGTGGGATGAAGTCTCGCGGTCTTCGTCAGAAGGACGTCACGACGCGGCGCGCGCCTCGGGGGCGGCCTGCGTCTCGAGGGAGATCACGCCGTAGTCCCAGCCCTTGCGGCGGTAGACCACGCTCGGGTGATCGGAGCGGGCGTCGACGAAGAGGAAGAAGTCGTGCCCGACGAGTTCCATCCGGTCGACGGCCTCCTCGACGGTCATCCACTCGGCGTCGAACTGCTTCGTTCGGATGACGACCGGCGTGTAGTCGGCCTCGTCGTCCGCCTGCACGATGGGCACCTCGCCCGTCGCGACGGCGTGCAGCAGCTCGGCGGAGGCGGGCTCGATGTCGATGCCCGCGAGCGATCCGCTCTCCTTCTCGAACTTCGCACCCCGGGGGTGGTTGCGCGCGTCGACGCGCTTGTCCTTGGCCCGACGCAACTGCTCGGCCATCTTGTCGACGGCGAGGTCGAGAGCGGTGAACTTGTCACCGTCCGTCGCTTCGGCCCGGACGACCGGACCCTTGCCGCCGAGGGTGAGCTCGACGGTCTCGTCTTCCATCCGCCCGTTGTGATAGGCGCGATGGGTGACTTTCACCTCGAGTCCCTGCGCGCGGGGCGCGAGGGTTTCGATGCGTGAGGCCTTCTCTTCGACGACTGTTCGGAATCGTTCCGTGATCCCTACTCCCACGCCGACGATGTTGGTGTCCATCCGTGACCTCCTTGTTCCGGGTTCGCCCAATCGGCTTGTTCGGTGCCAAGGGCGAACGGTCCGTCGCCTTGCTAGTCCCCCCACCGTAGTCGCGACGACCGGGCCTGTCACGCCCGAACCGCGGATGCGGCGAACCTCATCGGATTCGCCTATCGAAGGCTCGGACGACGTCTCGGCGTCGCCGCGGCCGTCGCCGCCCCGACCACATCGGCTCCTGCCGCGCGCAGGGCCCGCACGGCCTCCCCCAGGGTCGCGCCGGTCGTCACGACGTCGTCCACGACGATGACGCGGCGCCCCGCGACACCGCGCGCGACCAGACTGCGCTCGACGTTCGCGCGGCGGTCGTCGATGCCGAGCGCACGCTGGTCGACCGTGGCCCGCGCGATGCGCAGCGCCCTGTGGACCGGAACCCCCGCTCGGCGCAGCAGCAGCTCGGGCACCCGGTATCCGCGTCGTCGCATCGACGCGGTCGAGGTCGGCACCGGGACGAATGCGGCGCCCGCGGGGAGGGCGGCGAGCGCCGCGCCGAGACCCGCGCCGAGCGGGCGCGCGAGCGTCGTGCGCCCCTCCTCCTTGAGCGTCCGCATGACGCGGGCCACGACGCCCTCGAAGCGCATACCGCTCCAGACCGGCACGCCGTCGACGACCCGGGAATGGGGCTCGGGCTCGAGGGCGCCGAGGCACTCGGCGCACAGGGCCACGTCTTCGGCCCCGCATCCCGCGCACTCGACGGGGAGGATGAAGGCGAGCGCGTCGGCGAGCGCGCGTCGGACGACGAACGAGTGCATCGCGCCATCGTCGCGCGTCGGGTGCCCGATCGGGTGCGGGAGCGGTCGCGGGAGAACGGATGCGTGCGCGCACCCGCCTGGGGAGGAGCCGACTACTCCGGCGAGCCCTGCTGAACGCCGAGGACGGCGATGTCGCCGGCGGCTTCCTCCCAGTTGGCGCCGCGCTGGATGAGCAGTGCTCCATCGGAGGTCCGCAGTCGAACGCTGGAGTTGCCGCCCGAGATGCCCACGGCACCGGACGTCACCGCATTCGACGAGCCTCGCCCGCCCACCGGCTGCAGCAGCACCGTCGCCCCCTGCTCCGAGGTCAGGAGCACCCCCACGCTGACGTCGTCGAGCCACGCGAGATCGAGCCCCACCGACGACGTGGTGGCGAGCACCTGCGGTTCGCCGACGGCGACGGGCACCCCGCCTTCACGCGTGATGGCGGCTACCCACAGCTCGGTGCGGTCGCCGGTGCGCACGAGGGCCGCGAGCCGCGTTCCGTCGCGCGAGACCTGGAAGGCCGAGAGCTCGACGGCGGCCGTCCAGAGCGAGGCCGACACCGCCACGGGCTCGCCCTCCAGCGGGTAGACCGTGAACGCGTCGGGGTCGCTCGTCGACGCCGACCATACCGCTGACTGCGTGTCGACCGACGGAACGACGAGGTCGACGGTGCTGCCGTCGAGAACCTCGTACGTGCCGTTCGCGAAGGCGCGGAGGATCGCGCCGTCCGTGTTCTGCACGGCGGCGCTGCCACGGTCGGCGGCGAGGCCGACGGATGCGGCGTCGATCTCGCGCACCGCGCCGGAGATGCCCGGGACGGCTTCCACCGTGTTCGAGCTGAGGAACCCGAACTCTCCCCCGGCGATCTCGACGAGCGGGTTGGAGTTCACGCGGGTGGAGCGGACCGCGACCGCCTCCGCCGTGACGGGCGTCGTACCGACGGTCATCTGCACCTCGGCGACGCCCACCGACTCGAGGCTCTTCTCGAGCTGGGTCTGCATGCGGTCGAGGGTGCGATCGTCGAGCGCGAGAACGGCCGGGGTGAACTCCACCTGGGCGGTGGTACCGCCGTCTTCGAGCGGAACGGCGCTGCTGGCCAGCGTCACGTTGTCGGGGAACGCGTTCGCGATGCCGCGCGACAGCCACTCGCTGGGCGGCCCGTCGACGAGGGCCTGGGCGACCCTCGCCGCGATGAGGGTGTTGGGGAACCACCGCACATCGGGCACGAGGTAGGTGTAGGTGGGGTCGAAGTACATGATCGACGCCGACCGGAAGACGCTCGGGAAGACCTCTTGGTACAGCACGATGCCGTCCGGCGCGCGGTCGATGCGCCATCCCTCGTCTGTCTGCACGAGGTGGAAGGACAGGGAGAGGGGCCTGCCGTCGGCCGGAGTGTACTCCCCCGTCTCCGAGACGAACGCCTCCGCGGTCACGCGCTGGGTGACCTCGACGGAGTCGGAACCCTGAGACGGCGTCGGAGACGGTGAGGAGGGCGCAGCAGCCCGCTCGCTCAGTCGGTCGATCGTCACCGATTTCGGCTGCCACTGCGGTGCGAAATCGGTCGTGAGGTACTCGCGAGCGGTCTGCCAGTCGTTCTGCGCGCCCACTCCGGCACGCAGGAACCCGTCGACGATCTGCTGAGGCGACGCGCCGGCCTGCGGCGGATCGGGCACGAGGTCGAACGGCGGCGAGTCGTCGGCCTCGCGCGGAAGGAGTCCGGGCTGCACCGGCCCCGAGGTCGGCAGTCCCGTGCAGCCTGCCAGGAGCAGCAGCATCCCCACCGCGAGCGCGGCGATGACGCGCCTCACGAGGCACCGTCCGAGACGTGGATGGGCTGGGTGAGCCCCAGGGCGCCGAACGGGGCGACCTCGCCCTCGCGCGGGGCGAGCGGGATCGGCGAGCCCTCCACGCGGGAACCGTCGCGCGGCAGCGTCAGCACGAAGTGGGATCCCCTGCCCGGCTCCGACCACACCGCAAGGGTGCCGCCGTGCAGGCGCGCGTCGCCCAGCGCGATCGAGAGTCCGAGACCGGTGCCGCCGATCGTGCGCTTACGGGAGGGGTCGGCGCGCCAGAACCGGTCGAAGACGCGCTCGGCGTCGGCCGGCAGCATCCCCATACCGTAATCGAGCACGCCGAGCGCGACGGTTCGCTGATCGCTGTCCACGGTGATCACGATCGGCCGCCCTTCACCGTGCTCGATGGCGTTGCCGAGCAGGTTGCGCACGATGCGCCGGATGCGACGCGGGTCCATGTCGACCGGCGAGTAACCGCCGGGCGCCACGAGCCGGACGTCCGATCCGTGCTGCTGGGCCAGCTGCGACATCGAGGCGATGACGTCTTCGGCGAGGTGGGCCAGGCTCGTGGGCTCGAGTTCGAGCTGCACCGAACCGGCGTCGTACCGGCTGATCTCGAGCAGGTCGGTGAGCAGCGTCTCGAAGCGCTGCACCTGCGCGTGGAGCAGCTCGGCGGCGCGTGCCGTCGCGGGGTCGAAGTCGTCGCGGCGGTCGTTGAGCATGTCGGCTGCGAGACGGATCGTCGTCAGCGGAGTGCGCAACTCGTGCGAGACGTCGGAGACGAACCGCTGCTGCACGAGCGAGAGGTCGGCGAGCTCCTTGATCTGCGACTGGATGCTGTCGGCCATCGCGTTGAACGAACGCCCGAGGGTGGCGAGCTCGTCGTCGCCCCGCACGTCCAGTCGCACCCCGAGGTCGCCCGACGCGAGCTTCGCGCTCGTGTCGGCGGCCTCGCCGATGGGAGTCGTCACCGAGCGCAGCACGTACCAGGCGATACCGCCGATGAGGATGAGCAGCACGATCCCGACCATCCACAGCACGAACTGCACGAAGGAGAGGGTCTGCGCGGGACTGGCGAAGTCGTAGGCGAGGTAGAGCTCGTAGGGGCCGACGTCGGGGATCTCCAGCTGCTGGCCGACGACGATGCCGGGCACCGTGCCGCCGCCCGACGTCGGGAGGGCCACCGACTGCCACCATTGCGAGCCGCTGTCACCGTTCTGCACCTGCTCGCGGAGTCCGGGCGACAGGATGCTCTCGTCGAACCCCCGAGAGGTCTGATTCTGGGGCGCGAGGGGCGAGATGTCGGTGCCGATGCGGTAGAACGCGAACACGTCGCTCGAGGCCTGCTGCAGAAGGGGCTGCTGGATGCTGGTCAGCAGGTTCTGCCTCGTCACCGCGCTCTCACCGGTGTCCACCGTCGACTCGAGGGTCTTCTGCGCCGCGATGGTCGCATTCTGGGAGCTCTCGAGCACCTGGTTCAGCCGCGACTGGAAGAGGTCGTTCTGGATCGCGAGGGCCATGCCGACGCACGCCACGAGGATGGCGAGGGCCGTCAGACCCACCGTGAGCAGCACCGTGCGGAACCGCAGCGAACGTCGCCACAGGGTTGCGAGTCGGGTCGGCCACGACCGCCAGTCGCGGATCACGCGCACCGTCGAGGTGACGACCGGGCCGGTCATCAGGGCCTCACACGACCGCCCCGGCGCGATATCCGACGCCGCGCACGGTGGTGACGATGCGCGGGTTGTCGGGGTCGTTCTCGACCTTCGCGCGGAGGCGCTGCACATGGACGTTCACCAGGCGGGTGTCGGCCTTGTAGTGGTATCCCCACACCTGCTCCAGGAGCATCTCGCGGGAGAACACCTGCTGGGGCTTCGACGCCAGCGCGACGAGCAGCTCGAATTCGAGCGGGGTCAGTCCGATCGGCGAATCACCCCGACGCACCTCGTGCGCCGCGACGTCGACGGTGAGATCTCCGATGCGGAGGGTCTCGCTGCTCGGCTGGCCCGTCGGGCGCAGACGCGTACGGATGCGCGCGACGAGCTCCTTCGGATTGAAGGGCTTCATGATGTAGTCGTCGGCGCCCGACTCCAGCCCCTTCACCACGTCGGCGGTGTCGGTGCGGGCGGTCAGCATGATGATGGGCACGCCCGATTCCGCACGCACGCGGGTGCAGATCTCGATGCCGTCCATACCGGGAAGCATGAGGTCGAGCAGAATGAGGTCGGGCCGCTCTCGGCGCCAGGCGTCGACGGCCTGCGCTCCGTCCGCGCAGAAGGCCGTCTCGAATCCCTCGGTGCTCAGCACGATGCCGATCATCTCGGCGAGTGCGGTGTCGTCGTCGACCACCAGGATCCGTGAAGTCATATGCGCTTCGCCCTCCCGCGTCCGGCCCAGGCGCCATGGGCCCGCGCAACAGCCTCCCCGTGCGCTCCCCACAGAGTAGTCGACGTGTCGGAGAGGTCGCCGCATCCGCCGCGCGGCGTATGACACGATGGGACGACCGCCGCAGCACGAGGAGGCACCGACCGTGACCACGTATCCGGCCTGGAGCCCTGCCCCGAGACCGGGCATCGTCCCGCTGCATCCCTTCGGATTCGGCACGATCCTCGGCCGTTCCTTCGTGGCCCTCCGACAGAACCCGAAGGTGCTCCTGGGCTTCGCACTGTGCGTGCAGGTCGTCTCCTACATCGTGCTCATCGTCGCGACGGGCGGAGTGGCCTTCGCATCGTTCTCGCGTCTGGAGACGCTGCAATCGGGGACCGACGACTACGACGCCGTGATGATCGGATCGATCGCCGCCACGGGCATCACCGGCTTCGTGCTCGGACTCGCCACCGCCGCCCTCGGCGTCATCGTCCAGGGCGTCGTGGTGAGCGAGGTCGCCTCGGCCGTCGTGGCCGAGAAGCCCACTCTCGGCGAGGTCTGGCGGCGGGTGAAACCGGTCGCATGGCGCCTCATCGGCTATACCTTCCTCGTGACGCTGGCGGCCCTGATCGCCATCGCCGTCATCGGCGGACTGCTGTTCGCGATCGGCGTCGCCGTGCTCCCCCTTGCGATCCTGGGCGGCATCCTCGCCGTCCTCGGAGCGATACCGCTGTCGCTGTGGCTCACCACCAAGCTCCTGCTGGTGCCGGCGATCATCATCCTCGAGCACGCGGGCATCCGCACGGCCATCGTCCGCTCGTGGCGGCTCACCCGTCGGCGGTTCTGGCCGACCCTCGGCGTCGTGGTGATCATCTCGTTCACCTTCGGCGCGATCGCCCAGCTCGTCAGCATCCCGACCTCCTTCATCTCGCTCGGGTTCACCACCGCGCTCACGCCCACCGGCGATCCCGAGCCGGGCGCGATCATCGGGTACATCGCATCCACCCTGCTGACGCAGGTGCTGACCCTCTTCGTGCAGTGCGTGGCCGTCATCGTGCAGTCCACCGCGACCGCCCTGATCTACGTCGACTGCCGCATGCGGCACGAGGGACTCGACCTCGACCTGCAGTCCTACGTCGAGCGGAGGGACGCCGGAGGCACGGGACTGCCGGATCCCTACCGCGAGAACGTCGGGCGCACCGTCGGCCCCCGACCTCCGCAGTACCCGTACCCCCCGCAGGGGTACGGGCCGCCGCAGGGGTACGGGCCGCCGCAGGGGTACGCTCCGCCGCAGGGGTACGCCAGCCCACCTGCACAACCGCGGCCGACCGAGGACGCGCCTCCCGCTCCCCCGGCCCCGACGGCTCCCGCCGACCCCTCGCCGACCCGCTGGTCCGCGCCGGGCGACGGATCGTGACAGCCCCCGCGATCCTGACCCACGTGCTCGCCGCGGCCCCTCTCACGCCCGACCGCGACGACGCGCGCGAGTGGGCCGAGCGCGAGCTCTCCGACCCGCGATACGCCGCAGCCGAGCCCAACCTCCTCGATCGCGCCGCGCGCGCGGTGGTCGAGTTCATCGGCGGCCTGTTCAACGGCCAGCTCTCGGGCGACTGGGGGCCGGTGGCCGCGATCATCGTCGCCGTGATCGTCGCGGTGCTCCTCGTGGCAGCACTCCTCATCTGGGGCCGGCCGCGGCGCACCGCCCGCCTGCCCGCCGCGACGACGCCGCTGTTCGGAGACGCGGATGAGCGGACGGCGGCCGACCTGCGTCGCGACGCGGCCGCCGCCGCATCGGCCGGCGCGTGGAACGACGCCATCGTGCTGCGCTTCCGCGCGCTCGCTCGCGGGCTCGCCGAACGCACCCTCGTCGAGGTGTCCGCCGGCACCACCGTGCACGGTTTCGCGCGCAGGACCGCGCGGGTCTTCCCCGCCGAGTCCCACCGGATGGATGCGGCGGCCGCCGCATTCGACGACGTGCGGTACCTGCGGCGCCCCGGCAGCGAGGCCGCCTACCTCGCGATCAGCGCCCTCGACGACGATCTCGCCCGCGCGCGTCCGGCCCTGGCGGGAGTGTCGTGACGCACACGACCGAGACCGCCCGCGTCGCCGCGCGACCGAACCGCCTCCGACGCGCACTCCTCGGGTGGGCGGCCATCGTCGCGGCGGCCGTGGCCCTCGCCCTGGTCGGCACGGTGCTGGCCGGCGACGGGTGGGCCGAGCGCGACGCCCTCGATCCGGAATCCGCCGGTCCGGCGGGAACCCGCGCGCTGGCCCGCCTCCTCGTCGACCAGGGCATCGACGTGCGCGTCACCCGCGATCGCGCCTCGGCGCTGGCCGAGCTCGACGGCGGGGCCACGCTCGTTCTGCCCGACGCCCCTGCGCTCTCGGACGAGGCCATCACCGAGCTCGCGTCGGCGGCCGACGAGGTCGTCATGCTCGAACCTCGCAGCAGAACGCTCCGCCTGCTCCTCCCCGGCGCGCAGCTGGCGGGATCGGCCGGCACCGACGAACTCGCCCCCGCGTGCGACCTCGCCGTGGCGGAACGCGCGGGAGGCGTCGTCGGCGGCTCGCTCATGACCCCGGGCGACGGCGTCACCGGCTGCTACCCGTCCGGCGACGGATTCGCCCTGCTCGTCGGCGAGACGGGGCCGACGACGGTCACGTCACTGGACGGTCGGGCGATGTTCGCCAACGACGTGCTCGCCGAGGCCGGCAACGCCGCCCTGGCCCTCGGGATCGTCGGAGCCCACCCCCGCGTCGTCTGGTACGTGCCCTCGCTCGCCGACTCCGACGTGTCCACCGCCGCACCCACACTCGGCGAGCTGACGCCCCGGTGGGTCACACCGGCACTGGTACTGCTCCTCCTCGCAGCCGTCGCTGCAGGATTCTGGCGCGGGCGCCGCTTCGGTCCGCTGGTGGTCGAGAACCTGCCCGTGATGGTGCGGGCCTCGGAGACGACCGCCGGACGCGCTCGACTGTACGCGCGCGCACACGATCCGGGGCACGCCCTCGACCAGCTGCGACTCGGTGCGCTCGAACGCCTCGCGCGCACGCTGGGCCTCGCCGTCACCGCGCGTCCTGACACCGTCGTCGACGCTGTCGCCGCACGCCTCGGCAGCGACCGCGCGTCAGTGCGCAGCATCCTCATCGACACCATCCCCCGTAGCGACAGCGACCTCGTCGAGTCGGCAGCACGTCTGCGCGACCTCGAGGCGCGCGTGCACGCCGCCGTTCGACCCGAAAGGAACACCCGATGAGCCACGAAGAGACGGTCGGATCCGACGACGCAGCCCTCCGCGAGGGGATGCACCGCGTCCGGCTCGAGGTGGGCAAGGCCGTCGTGGGGCAGGACGGCACCGTGACGGGACTTCTGATCGCCCTGCTGGCAGGCGGCCACGTGCTGCTGGAGGGCGTGCCGGGCGTGGCCAAGACGCTGCTCGTCCGCTCGTTCAGCCGCGCACTCGGGCTCGACACGAAGCGCATCCAGTTCACCCCCGACCTCATGCCCGGCGACGTGTCGGGGTCGCTCGTCTACGACGCACGCACCGGCGAGTTCGAGTTCCGCGCCGGGCCGGTGTTCACGAACGTCGTGCTGGCCGACGAGATCAACCGCACCCCGCCGAAGACGCAGGCCGCGCTCCTGGAGGCCATGGAGGAGCGGCAGGTCTCCACCGACGGGATCACGCGCGCTCTCCCCGAGCCGTTCCTCGTCGCCGCGACCCAGAACCCGGTCGAGCACGAGGGCACGTACACCCTTCCCGAGGCGCAGCTCGATCGCTTCCTGCTGAAGCTGGTGGTGGGGGTGCCCGACCGCGATGCGGAGGTCGCCGTGCTCCGCCGTCACGCCAACGGCTTCGACCCGCGCGAGCTCGGCGAGGCCGGCGTGCAGGCGGCCGTCACCGCGGCGGAGATCCTCGCCGCTCGCCACGCCGCCGCATCCGTCGCCGTCTCCGACGACGTGCTCGCGTACGTCGTCGACCTCGCGCGGGCGACCCGCGAGAGCCCGTCCGTCGAGCTGGGGGTGAGCCCTCGCGCGTCGACGGGCCTCCTCGCGACGGCGAAGGCGTGGGCGTGGCTCGGCGGTTACCCCGCCATCACCCCCGACCACGTGCAGACGATGATCGTGCCGACGTGGCGCCACCGCATCCGTCTGCGCCCCGAGGCGGAGATCGAGGGAGTCTCGGTCGACGCGATCCTCTCCTCCGTCGTCCAGCAGACCCGCGTCCCCATCTGATCGCGCCCATGTTCGTCACCGGTCGTCTCGCTCTTCTCCTCGCCGTCGGCGTCGTGCCCGTCGTGGTGCTCTCTCTCGGAGGGGTGAGCCCGTGGGCCGCCGCCGGCGTGTGGGTGCTGCTCGCTCTCGGCGCGATGGGAGCGGATGCTGCGGTCGCGGCCGATCCGCGTCGCGTGTCGGTGGAACGTCGGATCGCCGCACGCGTGCTGCGCGACGAACCGCTCGCCACCGAGCTGCTTCTGACGAACGCCGGCGACCGGCGACTGCGCGGTCGGGTGCGCGATGCGTGGCAGCCGACGGCCGGCGCGTCGGCCGTTCGCCCCGCCGTCGACCTCCCACCGGGCGAACGCCGGTCGGTGCCGATCGCGCTCCGGCCGCGGCGACGCGGCGAGCTCGGCACCGACGGAGTGGTCGTGCGCTCGAGCGGACCGCTCGGTCTCGCGGGTCGGCAGGCGTGGATCGACGCCCCCGGCCGCGTTCGTGTGCTCCCGCCTTTCACGTCGCGGCGACACCTCCCCTCACGCCTCGCACGCCTGCGCGAACTCGACGGCAACACGAGCGTGCAGGTGCGCGGCCAGGGAACCGAGTTCGACTCCCTGCGCGAGTACGTCCGCGGCGACGACGTGCGTGCGATCGATTGGCGCGCCACCGCCCGCGCGGGCACGACGATGCTGCGCACGTGGCGTCCCGAACGCGACCGCCACATCGTGATCGTCATCGACTCCGGCCGCACGGCCGCCGCCCGCGTCGGAGACGGCGTGCGCCTGGACGCCGCGATGGAGTCGGCCCTGCTGCTCGCGGCCCTCGCGGTGCGCGCGGGCGACCACGTCCACCTGCTGCTGTTCGACCGTACGGTGCGGGGGCGCGTGACCCGCCTCGACGGCCCGGCGCTCCTGCCGGCGATGGTCGACGCCATGGCACCGGTCGAGCCGCAGCTCATCGACACCGACTGGGATGCCGCGTTCGCACAGGTGCGCCGGCTCACCGGTCGGCCGTCGCTCGTCGTGCTGCTCACCGCGCACGACGAGCCGCTCGCCGCCCGCGGGTTCCTCGCCACCCTGTCGGGGCTCACCGACCGCACCCGCGTGCTCGTGGCCACCGCGACCGACGCCGATGCGTCGGACCCGATCTTCGACGACGCCTCCGACGTCTACACCGCCGCCGCTCTGGAGCGCGCACGACGCGATGCCGGGCGCGTCGCGGGCGCCGTCCGCCGCGCCGGAGGCGAGGCGCTCGTCGCCGACGCCGAGGCTCTGCCGCCCCTCGTCGCCGACCGATATCTGGCGCTGAAGGCGGCCGGGCGTCTCTGATCCCTCCCTGGGGAGATTCCGCAAGAGGCGAATGCATACGCCCTCCGTCATACGGAGCGGATTAGGGTTGCAAGGATGTGGCCGCGAGCTCGCGCACACGCAGTGCCCTGCCCCGTCGACCGCCGTCACTACCGGAGATCTCTTGCACGGAAACGCCACGACCCGATTCGATGATGTCGCGCTCATCTCGGTCGCCAGCCAGTTACCCGGACGGGTCACCTCGTCCGACGACATCGAGCGCCGACTCGCCTCGGCCCTGTCCCGGATGCACCTGAAGCCCGGGCTCCTGCGTCGCGTCGCCGGCGTGCTCGAACGGCGCAACTGGGCAGAGGGCGAATCCGCCGACACCTCGACCGTCATCGCCGCCAAACGGGCGCTCGCCGAAGCGGGCGTCGACCCCGGCGAGGTCGGGCTGATCATCAACACCTCGGTCACCCGGAAGCATCTCGAGCCCTCGGTCGCGGTGCGCCTGCACCACGAGCTGGGCCTGCCGAGCTCGGCCGTCAACTTCGACGTCGCCAATGCCTGCCTGGGCTTCATCAACGGGATGAGCCTGGCGGCGGGCATGATCCAGTCGGGTCAGGTGCGCTACGCCCTGATCGTCAACGGCGAGGACGCCGACGACGTGCAGGTGAACACGGTGGCGCGGCTGCTCGGCAGCGACATCGACCGCGATTCCTTCATGAGCGAGTTCGCCACCCTGACGCTCGGCTCGGGATCGGCCGCGGCCGTGCTCGGGCGCGCGAGCGAGCACCCGGAGGGGCACCGCATCCTCGGCGGCGTCACGCGCGCCGCGACCCAGTTCCACGAACTGTGCGTCGGCAGCGTCGACGGGATGTTCACCGACGCGAAGGCGCTGCTCAAGGGCGGCATGGAGCTGGTCATGTCGGCGTGGAAAGAGGCTCGGACCGACTGGTCCTGGTCGGACATGGACCGCTACATCACCCACCAGGTGTCCGCGGTGCACACGAACGCGATCGTCAAGGCGATCGGCCTCGACCGCAAGCGCGTCCCGGTAACGTACCCGCATCTCGGCAACGTCGGCCCCGCCTCCATCCCCATCACCCTCGACGCCGAGAAGGCGACGTTGCGCTCCGGCGACCGGGTACTGCTCATGGGAGTGGGATCGGGCCTGAACACCGGAATGCTCGAGCTGGCCTGGTGAGTCGGGAGACCGGTCTCGCCGCGACCCTCCCTCCGGAGGGACTGCCGGGTCTGAACGCCGATCTCTCCCGTGTCGTCGCCGTGCCGGGATTCGGCATCGATTCCGGCCGCTCCCCGCGGTGGCACGTGCTCGACACCGGCGACGAACTGCGCCGCCTCGGTGCGGAGCCGCTCGGCACGATCGTCGCCGTGCACGGAAATCCCACGTGGTCGTACCTCTGGCGCGACCTGCTCGCCGCCTCGGTGCGCCAGGCGGCGGACGGCGGCGACGCCTGGCGCGTCATCGCGGTCGACCAGTTGGAGATGGGGTACTCCGAGCGCACCCCGCGATCCCGCGGGCTCGCGCAGCGCATCGGCGATCTCGGCGCGCTCGTGCGCTCCCTCGCCCCCGAGGGGCCGATCGTCACCCTGGGGCACGACTGGGGCGGCCCGATCTCGCTCGGGTGGGCGGTCGAGAACCCGACGAGACTCGCCGGCGCGATCGTGCTCAACACCGCCGTGCACCACCCGTCGGAGGAGCGCATCCCGTTCCCGCTCCGTGTGGCCGGAGCCCGAGGCGTGCTCGGTGCCGCCACCACCGTCACCACGGCGTTCCTCGATACGACGCTGTCCCTCGCCGAGCCGAAGCTCGACCCGGCCGTCTCGTCCGCCTACCGTTCGCCCTACGCGACCACCGCGCGGCGCCGAGGGATCGGCGAATTCGTCGCCGACATCCCCGCGACCCCCGACCATCGCAGCACTGCCGCGCTCGAGCGGGTCTCGGGCGGGTTGAGCGGGATCGGCGTGCCCGCCCTGCTGCTGCGCGGCCCGAAGGATCCGGTGTTCCTCGAGAAGCACCTCGAGGATCTGACGCGGCGGATGCCGTGGGCCGACGTTCATCGGTTCGAACGCGCCGGCCACCTGCTCGTCGAAGAACGGCCGTACGCCGAGACGGTGCTCGCCTGGCTCTCCGACCGTGTCGCTCCGACCATCGGCTCGAGCGGCGGCACGTCCGGCGCCGCACCGGTCGCCGCATCCGTCCCTTCCAACGACTCGACCCCTCTCTGGGATCGCCTCTTCGCGCGCCGCGACGACGACGGCACCGCCGTCATCGACATGACCGCCGGCAGCGACGGCTCGGCGCTGCGCGTCAGCTGGCGTCAGCTGGCCGACCGCGTCGAGCAGCTCGCCGCCGGGTTCCATCGCATGGGCGTGCGCCGGGGCGATCGCGTCTCCCTGCTCGTGCAGCCGGGGCCGACGCTCACGGCCGTGCTGTACGCCTGCCTCCGCATCGGCGCGGTCGTGGTCGTCGCCGATCGCGGCCTCGGAATCCGGGGCCTCTCCCGCGCCGTCCGCGGCGCGAGCCCCCGGTTCGTGGTGGGCGAGGCGGCCGGTCTCGCCGCCGCGCGCGCCCTCGGCTGGTCGGGAACGCGCATCTCGGCCGCCCGGCTTCCGTCGGCCACGGCACGGCTGCTCGGGGTCTCGCAGAGCCTCGCCGACGTCGCCGCCCGCGGCGCCTCGGGTGTGCTCCCCGAGCCCCCCGCGGCGAGCGACGACGCCGCGGTGCTCTTCACGTCCGGCTCGACCGGACCGGCGAAGGGCGTCGTGTACACGCACGGACAGCTCTCGGCCCTCCGCGACGCGCTCGGCGATCACTTCGACGTCGATGAGGACTCCGGTCTCGTGACGGGCTTCGCACCCTTCGCACTTCTCGGGCCGGCGCTGGGCACCCGCTCCGCCACGCCCGAGATGGACGTCTCCGCACCTCGCACGCTCACCGCCACCGCGGTCGCCCGAGCCGTGCGGGAGTCGGCGGCGAAGATCGTCTTCCTCTCCCCCGCCGCGGTGACGAACGTCGTCGCCACGTCCGGCGGGCTCGACGACGCCGACCGCGCGGCCCTCGCCGAGGTGCGCACATTCCTCTCCACGGGCGCCCCCGTGCGCATCGAACTGCTCCGGGCCGCGCAGCGGCTCATGCCGAACGCGGTCGCGCACACGCCCTACGGCATGACCGAGTGCCTCCTGGTCACCGACATCACCCTTCCCGACGTCGAGGATGCCGCCGCATCCGGACAGCAGGGCGTCTGCGTCGGAGCCCCGATCGGGTCGGGTCGCGTGCGGATCATCCCGCTCGACGGGGTCGGCCGGGCGTCCGGCGCTCTCACGACCGAACCCGGGGTCACGGGCGAGGTCGTCATCTCGGCACCACATCTCAAGCGCGGCTACCACCGCCTCTGGGCGACCGACCGCGAGGCCACCCGCGACGTCGCATCCGACCCCTCCGCCCGGTGGCACCGCACCGGCGACGTCGGGCACCTCGATGACAAGAGAAGGCTCTGGATCGAGGGGCGGATGCCGCACGTCATCGCGACGAGCGACGGACCCGTCACCCCGGTCGGCGCCGAGCAGAGCATCGAGCGCGTGGGCGGCGTCGCACGAGCTGCGGTCGTCGGCGTCGGGCCCGAGGGGCTCCGTCAGTGCGTCGCCGTGATCGAGACCACCGAGGGCGCCCGGCGGGCAGCCCTCGCCGATCCCGAGCTGACCACCGCGATCCGCGAGAGCACCGATCTGCCCATCGCGGCCGTCCTGCAGGTGCGGGCGCTTCCGACCGACATCCGCCACAACTCCAAGATCGACCGCTCGCGCCTCTCGGCGTGGGCCGAGGGCGTGCTGTCGGGCCGCACGCCGAGCGCGCCGTGATCGTCCTCGCCACCGGTACGTCCGGTTTCCTCGGGCGCGCGGTCGCCGCCGCCCTCGTCGAGGCGGGCCACGAGGTGCGTACGCTGCAGCGTCGGCCCTCCGGAGTGCCGGGCGTCACCGACGTGCTCGGGTCGGTCACCGATGCCGGCGTCGTCGACGACGCCGCGCGGGGCGTCGACGCCATCGTGCACCTCGCAGCGAAGGTCTCGCTCGCCGGCGCCCCCGCCGAGTTCCGCGCGGTGAACGTCGACGGCACACGGATGCTGCTCGACGCCGCTGAGATGCACGGCGTCGCCCGGTTCGTCTACGTCTCCTCCCCCTCCGTCGCGCACGCGGGGAGCGCCCTCGCGGGGGTCGGGGCGGAGACCGCCGACCCGGTGGGCGCGCGCGGCGAGTACGCCCGGACGAAGGCCGAGGCCGAGATCCTCGCGCTCTCGCGCAATAGCGACGGTCTCGCCGTGGTCGCCGTGCGGCCTCACCTGGTGTGGGGGCCGGGCGACACTCAGCTCGTCGAGCGCATCATCGACCGTGCGAGGCGCGGGCGCCTGCCGCTGCTCAACGGCGGCACGGCGCTCATCGATTCGACGTACGTCGACAACGCGGCATCCGGCATCGTCGCCGCTCTCCACCGCGCGCCCGACGTCGGCGGTCGGGCCTACGTGCTGACGAACGGCGAGCCGCGCCCGGTCGGCGATCTGCTGGCGGGCATGTGCCGTGCCGCGGGCGTGCCCGTTCCACGGATCAGTGTGCCCGCGCCCCTCGCCCGCGCCGCGGGCGGGTTGATCGAGCGCGTGTGGGCCGTGCGCCCGGGCTCGGACGAACCGCCCATGACCCGGTTCCTCGCGGAGCAGCTCTCCACCGCGCACTGGTTCGAGCAGCAGAGCATCCGTCACGACCTCGGCTGGTCTCCCGCGGTGTCCCTGGATGCGGGCCTCGCCCGCCTCGCCGCCCACTACGCCCGCTGAGCGCGCCCTCACCGGAGACAGCGACGCGGCCCGCCCCCGGAGGGACGAGCCGCGTCGCGGTGAGCCTCAGACCAGGTCGAAGCGGTCGAGCTCGGTGACCTTGCGCCAGGCGGCGACGAAGTCGGCGACGAACGTCTCACGGGCGTCGTCCGAGGCGTAGACCTCGGCCAGGGCGCGCAGCTCGGAGTTCGAGCCGAACACCAGGTCGGCGCGGGTGCCGATCCAGGTCGCCTCGCCGGTGGCGTCGTCGTGCGCCTGGAACGCGTGCGAGCCGGGGTCGAGCGGCTTCCACGTCGTGCCGAGTTCGAGCAGGTTCACGAAGAAGTCGTTCGTGAGCGCGCCCGGCGTCTGGGTGAGCACGCCGAACGACGAGCCGTCCCAGGTGGCGCCGATCGCGCGGAGTCCGCCGACGAGCACCGTCGTCTCGGGCGCGGTCAGCGTGAGCTGGGCGGCCTTGTCGATCAGGTGGTACTCGGCCGGGAGCGACGCCGAACGGCTCTGGTAGTTGCGGAAGCCGTCGGCGACGGGCTCCAGCCACTCGAACGACTTCTCGTCGGTCTGCTCGGGAGTCGCGTCGACGCGTCCGGCGCGGAAGGGCACCTCGACCTCGACGCCGGCGGCGCGGGCCGCCTGCTCGACCCCGGCGTTGCCCGCCAGCACGATGAGGTCGGCGATCGAGACGCGCTTGCCTCCGGTCTGCGCCGCATCGAACCCGCTCTTCACGTTCTCGAGCACTTCGAGCACGGTCGCGAGCTGGGCGGGGTTGTTGACCTCCCAGTCCTTCTGGGGAGCCAGACGGATGCGGGCACCGTTGACACCGCCGCGCTTGTCACCGCCGCGGAACGTGGATGCTGCGGCCCACGCGGTCGACACGAGCTGAGCGGGCGTGAGATCCGACTCGAGGATGCGGCGCTTGAGCTCCGCAGCATCCGTCGCGTCGATCGGCTCGGACTCGGCAGCCGGAAGCGGATCCTGCCAGATGAGGTCTTCGGCGGGCACCTCGGGGCCGAGGTAGCGCACCTTCGGACCGAGATCGCGGTGCGTGAGCTTGAACCAGGCACGGGCGAACGCATCAGCGAACTGGTCGGGGTTCTCGAAGAACCGGCGCGAGATCTCGCCGTACGACGGGTCGAAACGCAGCGCGAGGTCGGTCGTCAGCATGCGCGGTTCGCGGCGCGACGAGGGGTCGTGGGCCAGCGGCACGAGGTCGGAACCCGCGCCGTCCTTCGGGCGCCACTGCCAGGCGCCCGCGGGGCTCTTGAACAGCTCCCACTCGTACGAGAAGAGGATGTGGAAGAACTCGTTGTCCCAGCGCGTCGGGTGGTAGGTCCAGGTGACCTCGAGCCCGCTCGTGATCTGGTCGTCGCCCTTGCCGGTTCCGTGGTTGTTCTTCCAGCCGAGCCCCTGCTGCTCGATACCCGCGGCCTCGACATCGCCCTCGAGGTTCGAGTCGGGCGCCGCGCCGTGCGTCTTGCCGAAGGTGTGCCCACCGGCGATCAGCGCGACGGTCTCCTCGTCGTTCATGGCCATCCGGCCGAACGTCTCGCGGATGTCGTGAGCGGCGGCGATCGGGTCGGGGTTGCCTCCCGGGCCCTCGGGATTCACGTAGATGAGGCCGAGGTGGGTCGCCGCGAGCGGCTTCTCGAGGTTCTTCGCCTCGCGTCCGCCGGGGAAGCGCTTCTCGTCGCCGAGCCACTCGGTCTCCGAGCCCCAGTAGACGTTCTCAGGCTCCCAGACGTCCTTGCGTCCGCCGGCGTAGCCGAAGGTCTGGAAGCCCATCGACTCGAGCGCGACGTTGCCCGCGAGGATGAAGAGGTCGGCCCACGAGAGGCTCTGCCCGTACTTCTTCTTCAGGGGCCAGAGGATACGGCGGCCTTTGTCGAGGCCGACGTTGTCGGGCCAGCTGTTGAGCGGTGCGAAACGCTGCTGTCCGCTGCCTGCACCGCCGCGGCCGTCCCACACCCGGTAGGTGCCGGCGCTGTGCCAGGCGAGGCGGATCATGAGCGGGCCGTAGTGGCCGAAGTCGGCGGGCCACCAGGGCTGCGAGGTCGTCAGCACCTCGAGGATCTCGGCCTTCACCGCGGCGAGGTCGAGACCCTGGAACGCGGCCGCGTAGTCGAACTCCACGCCGAGCGGGTTGCGCTCGGCCGGGTTGAACGCGAGGAGGTCGATGTTGAGCTTGTTCGGCCACCACGTGTGGTTCGGGTCTCCCGCGGTGGGACGGGGAAGGTCTTCGTGCAGCACGGGGCAGCTCGCGCCGGCGGCGGGCGACTCCTCGCCGGTGGTCGTGGTCGATTCGGTCTCCTCGTCGGTGACGACGGGGGTTTCGCTGTCGGTCATTCGGTTCCTTCCGCGGGGTGGGTGGGGGCAGAGGTCGAGTCGATGGGGGCGGATGCTGCGGCGTCGCTGCAGGGTCGGCACAGACCCCAGAACGTCACCTCCGCTGAGAACACGGTGAAGCCGTGGGTGTCGGCCGGCACGAGGCAGGGCGCCGCCCCGACCGTGCAGTCGACGTCCTCGATGCGTCCGCAGGATGCGCACACGAGGTGATGGTGGTTGTCGTCGACCCGCAGTTCGAAGAGCCCGGGGTGACCTGCGGGCTCGATCCGCCGGACCAGGCCCGCCGCCGTGAGGTCGCCGAGCGCGTTGTAGACCGACTGCAGGCTGGTGTGAGCGAGCGCGGGGCGCACCCGCTCGAAGACGTCGTCGGCCCGCGCGTGGGGCAGGTCCCTCAGTGCGTCGAAGACCGCGACCCGCGTGCCCGTGACGCGGAGACCGGATCGACGGAGCATGCCCTCGGTATCGGAGGTCGCAGGAAGATCGGTCACGACTCCAACGTACGGCTTCTTTTTGAGTTGCTCAAAAAGAGCAGGTCACCGGGCGTGTCAGCCGGCGACGAGGCGCGGCGTGCCCGCCTCGTACTCGGTGAGATCGCCCGACTCGCCCTCCTCTGCGGCGCGGCGCCCGACCACGAGCATGTAGACGAGGAACACCGCCAGTGCTCCGGCGCCGATCGTGAGCTTGATCTGCCACGGCCACGTCTGCGGGGTGACGAACCCCTCGACCAGACCCGAGAGCGCCAGCACGAACACCAGCCCCACCGCGATCGTGCCGAGCGAGCGGCCGGCGGCGGCGAGCGCCTCCCCGCGAGAACGGCGCCCGGGAGCGATCCACGCCCAGAAGATGCCAAGGCCCGCGGCCGCGGCGACGAAGATCGCCGTGAGCTCGAGCAGCCCGTGCGGGAGGATGAACTGGAAGAAGATGTCGCCTCGGCCGAACGCGAACATGATGGCGGCGGCCTGGCCCACGCCCACGGCGTTCTGCATGACCACCATGACGGGCCAGAAGCCGGTGATGCCGAAGACCACGCACTGGGCGGCGATCCAGGCGTTGTTCGTCCAGACCGTGCCGGCGAACACCGCCGCGGGGTTCTCGGTGTAATAGCCGGTGAACTGGTCGTCGGCGTAGGCCTGCAGATCAACCTGCTCCCCCAGTGAGGCGAGGGCGGCAGCATCCGACGAGATCCATGAACCGACGAGGCTCGCCACCACGAGGAAGGCCACCGCCACGGCCAGGGTCGACCACCGCACGCGGTACAGCGCCGCCGGCAGCTGCCGCGCGAAGAAGCGCGGAACCTGGCGCAGTACGTTCTCGCGCGCACCGGTCAGTCGCAGCCGGGTGCGGGCGAGCAGGGTCGAGACGTGGTCGCCCTGCGGTGTTCGACCGGCCGAGGTCTTGATGTCGGCGAGATCGGCGGATGCTGCGCGGTAGCGCGTGACGAGCTCGTCGACGTCGGGGCCGCTCAGACGCCGGCGTCTGCCGAGTTCGTCCAGGCGCGCCCATTCCTCGCGTCGTGCGGCGGTGAGGGCATCGAGGTCCACTGGTTAACTGTATCCATGACGCAGGCGCACGCCCCGGTACGGATCCCTCAGGAGGAGACCCTCACCGGCGAGGCGGTCGCCCTCGACGTGCAGCCCGTGGGTTTCTTCCTCCGCGGTGTCGGGCTCCTGATCGACGTGCTCGTCTCGATCGCGGTGCTCGTGCTGTTCGCGCTGGCCGCCTTCGCCCTGATCGACGCCGGGGCGCTGAGCGCGGAGGTGCTGCCGATCGTCGTGATCGTCGTGCTGGTGCTCGTCGCCGTCGTGCTGCCGACGACCGTGGAGACGCTCACCCGCGGGCGGAGCCTGGGGAAGCTCGCCGTGGGCGGGCGGATCGTGCGCGCAGACGGCGGGGCGACGGGATTCCGCCACGCGCTGCTGCGCGCTCTGGCGGGAGTGCTCGAGATCTGGCTGACCTTCGGGTCGGTCGCCGCCCTCGTGGGTGCCTTCACCCCGCGCGCGCAGCGGCTGGGCGACCTGCTGGCCGGCACCTCTTCTGAGCGCACGCGCACGAAGCGCCTTCCGCCGCCCGCTCCCGGGGTTCCCGATGTTCTCGTCGACTGGGCGAGGACGGCGGATGTCGACCGGCTTCCCGATCGGCTGTCGTCGCGCATCGCGCAGTTCGTGCGACAGGCGTCCGATCTGCAGCCCGCGCCGCGCGCTCGACTCGCCGCGTCACTCGCCGACGAGGTGCGGCCGCACGTCGCCCCCATCCCGCAGGTCGACGCCGAGACGCTGCTAAGAGGGGTCGCGGCCGTGCGGCGCGACCGGGAGTGGCGCGCGCTGAACCGGCAGAACCAGCGGGTGGACGCGCTCCTCGCGGGCACCGGCGATTCGCTGCGCTGAATCGTCGGGGGGCGTCAGACCTGGAGGGTCTCGTGTCGAACGACGATCCACCCGCGGGGAACGGAGAGGCGCTCGGTGTGGATCGCGCAGAGGTCGTGCGCGTGCGGGTCGTCGGCGCGCCCCAGGGGCCCGATCGCGGCCATCTGGTCGCCGTAGTCGTACGTCAGCGTCGACACGGCCTCACGGGCGCACGCCACCTTGGAACACAGTCTCTCGCGCATTGTCCCGAGCGTAGTGCGGGCCTCCCCCACGCCCGCGACGCCACCCCGCTGACCGCCGAACGCCTGGCCGCCGCCGCGTAGGATGGGCCGCATGGCGTGGCGACGGGTTCGAGAGACCGCGGCGCCGCGCCCGTCCCGCCACGGGCGCCACGGGCGCGAGAATCGCAGCCCGGTGGTGCGGCCCCCGCTCCCCCCGCTCGATACCCGTGCGGAGCGCTTCGAGCTCGCCGTGGGCACAGCTGCGGAGTTCCTCCGATCGGCGTGGGACGAATTGCGCGACGTCTCGTTCGAGATCGGCATCATGCCGCCGCTCGTCGAGAACGCCGGCATCCCCCGCTGGCGGGTACTGCGCGAGGAGAAGCGCATCATCCTCTTCCGTGTGCCGATCGAGCGGCTCAGTCACCTGCACCGCGACGACGAGATGCACCGCCGGATGGTGATCGAGGGCTGCGTCTTCCGCGCCGCCGCCGAATACCTCGACCGCGACCCGTGGGACCTCGGTCCCGAGCGCTTCCGCTTCTTCTGAGTCTCGCCCGCTGTCGGTCGAATCGGCCCGAAGCGGTGCGCGCGAGCGCTCACACGCACCGATCTCGACCGATGTCACCGATGCCGGCGGGCGCGTCGGCTCAGGGGTAGACGGTCAGCGGCGGCGCCGCAGCATCCGATGCCCAGACGACGAACGATGCGATCGCGCTCTCCGACGAGAAGTCGACGCCGGCGTGCACCGGCGCGGAGGGCTCGAGCCGGTAGACGCTGCCGGGTGAGACGGGGGCGGCGGTCGACTCGCCCGCCGCGACGGAGAGCGTGGTGGAGCCGCCGGCCGTCGTGTCGACCAGGGTGACGGTCGCGGCGTCGGTTCCCGCGTTCGCAATCGTCAGGGTCGCGTCGGGTCCGTCGGGCACCGCGAAGACGCTCGCGGTGGAGATCTCGGGTGCCGACGTGTACCAGGCGAAGTCGTCGCCCTCGCCGAAGCCCGTTGCCTCGAACGTGCCGGCGACGACGGGCACGGATGCGTCGACCGTGACCGTGTAGCGACCGGGCTCGAGATCGTCGTAGGCCAGCGAGGAGGGCAGTCCCGCCGTCAACGGCACGGTCGACGTTCGCGGCTCGGCAGAGCCGTCGACAGACTCGATCGTGACCGTCGCCTGCGCATCGCCCACCGGTGCCAGCAGGCGCACGATCGTCGCCGAATTCGCACCGTCGGGCTCGGACACCACCGATACGCCCGGCATCACTTGACGGGGCGCGGCAGCGGCGAGCGCGCCGACCTGGTCGACACCCCCGGGCGTCAGCGCGCGGGCCAGGCTCGCCTGGAGCGACGCGCGCACCGGCGCGCCGCTCGCGGTGACACGCACCACCGGGCTCTCCTCGCCGAGGAGGAGTCCGGCCAACGGGATCACGACCTGCGACCCGGCGGCGACGACACGGTTGCTGCCACCGGGTGGCAGCTGCGGACCGTCGACGCCGTACACGGTGAGCTGCACCGTCGCGGCGACGTCGCCCGGGTTCGACACGACGATGAGATCGTTCGAACCGGTGGTGGTCGCTCCCCCCACGAGCCACGACTCCAGCAGCGGCGTCGCGCACGACGAGGCGGCGAACCCGGCGAGGTCGGCATCGGCGAGCGACGCCGAACCCGACGCCGCGAGCTCGGCCCGGACTCCGCCGGAGGGATCGGCCGAGAGCGCGACGGGTTGGGCTCCCGCGGGCCCCGCGACGGTCTTCGGCTCCGCGGCGGTGGTCGACGGACCTGACACCACCGACTGCCCCGCAGCGATGCTGATCGCGCCGGAGTCTTCGATGGTGCGGCCGAGAGCGAGGATCGGGCCGTCGCAGACGACCGTCGCGGCCGAGGGCGCCGGTGTCGCCGATACGCTGACCGGTTCGGCGGAGAGGGTGGGCCAAGGAGCGGCGATCCCGGCCCCGACCGCGACGACGGCGGCCGCGGCGATGCCCGTGCCCACCACGAGTCGTGCGCTCGTGGTGGCCCAGCGGCGTGCTCGTGAATCGGTCATCGGGTCTCCCCGGGAGTCGGTCCGACGATGCGCGGCGATCGGCGCGCCGTTCCTCGGCTGGCGGTCGTGGGAATGGCGAGGAGCAGCGCGATGACGACGACACCGATCTGGATGCCGGCGATCAGGAGCGCGGTATCCCGTGTCATGCGCGAGGGTTCGGCGCGGGGCTCCACCGCCTCGGTCACCCGCCAGAGCGTGCCGCGAGAGGTGTCGCCGACGGTGTCGAGCCCGCCGAGCTGGTCGAGCGCGGTCGACGCCGACAGCTGCAGCGCCGCTGCCGCATCAGCGGTGGACGTGTCGCCCGGAGTCAGCAGCACGAACGCGATCCCGCGCTCCGCGAGTTGGGAGACGGCGTCGCCCGCCGAGGACGTGACGAGGCTCGCGGCGAGATCGGCCACCTCCCGATCCGACGGGTCGACGGAGTCGCGCGTCGCGATCACGGTGCTCTGGCCGCCCAGGGTCTCGCTGCCGCCCCACACCACGCGCACATGGAGCCCGGTGTCGTCGGGGTCGAGCACGAGCGTGCCCAGCCGCGCGTCGTCGCGGCCCTCGGCGGCGACGTAGGCCGGAAGGGTCGAGGCGGGGCCGTTGGTGAGCGCCAGTTCGTTGCGGAACGACAGCGTGAGCATCGGAACGGCCGCGACCGCCAGCGCCGCGAGAGCGAGCACCGCGGCGATCGGCCGGATCACGCGCATGCGGTTGACCACACCCGCATCGAGGGTGACCATGGCGGCGCCGATCGCGCCGAGCCACGCCAGGCTGAGAGCCGCACCGGGCCAGATCGCGACGGCGGTGGCATCGGCGAACGACACCGCCACGCCGACGGCGGCGAACGCCGTCGCCAACCCCGTACCGGCGATGACGAGCAGCCCCGCGCCGCTGACCCACCGCGGGGTCAGGACCGCGAGGAGCGCGAGCACGGCGATCGGGGCGGCCAGGAGCAGCACCCACCACGTCGGGACGCCCGAGAGGAACGACGACCATCCGCCCGGGTCGGAGAGGGGGAACCCTGTCGCGAGGAAGAAGCGTCCGACCGCGTCGGCCGCGACGGTGGCGCCCGCATAGGGCACGCCCGGATCCGCCAGCAGTGCCCACGGGTTGCCCGCACGCACCTGATGCCAGACCAGGGGCGCGAAAGCGATGACCGAGGGCACGAAGAGCCACACGATCTGCCCGAGCCCGCGACCGCGTTTGACGAGGGCGGCGAGGAGCAGCGTCGCCGACCACAGCAGCACGAAGGCCGGAGCCAGCGACGGCGAGCACGCGATCACGGCGACCAGGAGAAGGGATGCTGCGCCCGCTGCAGCCCACGAACGGTGCGCGACGCTCGCGGTGTAGAAGAGCCACGGGAGGAGCAGATGCACGAGCACTCCCGCTGCGCGGCCCTCGGAGAGCGCCGCGAGGAACGTCGGGGCGAGCGCCCATGCGACGGAGGCGGTGAGCCGGAGCATGGAGCGCTCGGTGACGCGGGTGCTCGCGAACCACGCGCCGAGGACGGCGAGGGGCAGCGCCGCGAGCCAGAGGAGCACCATCGCGCGCGCGGGTTCGAAGGGCCACAGAGTGCCGAGGAGCGCGATGACGGCCGAGAACGGGTCGGCCGGCCCGACCTCCGCGAGTCCGATCGAGCGCTGCCCGAAGCCGGCATCGGCCCAGAGGCGGGCGACGATGTCCTGCATCGGAGCGAGCGCGCCGCCCCCGAGGGCCGGCCACGCCAGCAGCGCGGGGAACGCGGCGACCGACACGAGGATCGCGCCGAGCACCACCCAGGCCGCGCCGCCGGTGAAGAAGCGGAGGTCGGAGCGCACGGGCGCGGTCGGCTCCGCGTCGCCGTCCAGGCGCAGCCGCAGCTGGGTGCGGCTCACGCGGAGCGCGGCCAGACGCGGCCAGCCGACGCGGCGCACCGCCCGGATCCGGCCGCGCGCGCGAGCGACGTGATCGAGGCGCACCAGAACGCGCAGCGTCGCGAGCCACTCCGGCCAGACGCGCCCCGGCTCTTTCGAGACCAGGTGCATGATCGTGCGCCAGATCGCGAGGGGAAGCAGCGACAGCCAGTGCAGCGGCACCGCGAACCCCGGGGCGTAGCTCAGGCGACGGTGGAGTTCGGCCGTGCGCACCGCGAACGCCCGGCGACCGGCTCGGTGACCGACGGGGAGGGATGCGACGCCGTCTCCGGCGACGGCGACCCGCGCGCCGGGGACGACGGTGACGAGGTCACCGGCCAGCCGCGCGCGGACCCCGAGGTCGAGACCCTCGTCGGCGCCCGCCAGCGCGGGGTCGAGTCCGCCCAGCGCGCGCCAGTTCTCGCGACGCACGAGCACACCGCGGATATCGGAACCGAGCACGTCCGCCGCGGCGTCGTGCTGGCCCTGGTCGAGTTCGTCGGCGGCGAGCTCGACGGCCCGACCGAGGCCGCTCATGCTCACGCCGAGCGAGACGATCTCGGTGCGGTCCTCCCAGCGGACGAGCTTGGGCGCCACCATCGCGAGAGAGGGTGCGAGTTCGAGCGCACCCGCCAACCGCGTCAGCGCCTGGGGCTCGGGCGCGGTGTCCTGCGCGAGCAACCACACGGCGTCGCCGGTGAGCCGCGGTGTCGCGAGGGCGGTCGCCGCGGCGAAGCCCGTCGAGTGCGGGGCGGTGATGACGCCCTCGGCACCGGATGCGGCGGCGATCTCGGTCAGCGCGGCATCGCCACCGCAGAGCACGATGGTGAGCGCATCGACCGGTTGGGTCTGCGCCCGGAGGGCGTCGATCGTGCGCTTCAGGTGCGGCGCAGCGGGCGTACGTCCCTCGGGACGCACGACGAGGATGGCATGGACTCGCGCGGGCATGGCGCGATCAGCCTAAGCGGGGCAGCGATCGGGACGAGCCGCACGCGCCGAAGCCGACGGGATCGACGATCAGCTGGCGCGACGCTTGAGCTTGCGTCGTTCGCGCTCGCTGAGACCGCCCCAGATGCCGAAGCGCTCGTCGTTCTGCAGTGCGTACTCGAGGCATTCGGTGCGGACGTCGCAGGTGGTGCATACGCGCTTGGCGTCGCGGGTCGAGCCGCCCTTTTCGGGGAAGAACGCTTCGGGGTCGGTCTGCGAGCAGAGCGCATCGGTCTGCCAGGCGAGGGCGTTGTCTTCGACGTCGGCCTCGCGGCGAACACCGGGGACGCCGAGCTGCACCGGATCGACGAACCAGTTCTCGGGTGCACCGGAACGGTAATCTGACGCCATTTCGTCCCCTTCGCGATCCACCGCGTGTCGGTCACGCGCTCATAATTACACCGGTGTTATTCGCGGAAATCAAGTCGCGGATACTAAAGCCTCAATCGCGCATTGAACCTTTACACGGATTCATCGGCGTGTCGCGGGGTGAAATCAGGCGGTCAGTCGTCGCCGGGCATGGCGATGAAGAGCTCGCCTGAGCCCGCGACGACGAGCGGAGCCTCGTCGGCCGTCGCGAGGATCGCCTGCCCCGGTGTGAGCTCGATGCCCTCCCCCGACGCGCCCGTCACGCGCACGGTGCCGTGCGTCGCGAGGGCGATGGCCGTGCCGCGCAGCGCCACCGTGGCCGATGCGCCGCCGACCTCGACGTGCAGCAGCGCGAAGTCGGGCACGCCCGCGTCGAAGAGCTCCACCCCGGGCTCCAGCTCGACGGGCGCGAGCCTCGGCGGCGGGGAGGGCGCAGCATCCACCAGCGAGAGCAATTCGTCGACGTCGATGTGCTTCGGGGTCAGCCCGCCCCGCAGCACGTTGTCGCTCGCGGCCATGAGCTCGACCCCCAGCCCGGCGACGTACGCGTGCAGGACGCCAGCGGGCACGAACACGGCCTCCCCCGGCCGCAGCGACACGAGATTCATCAGCAGCGCGACGACCACCCCGGGGTCGCCGGGGTACGCCTCGGCGAGTCGGGCGGCGAGCGCCAGCTCGTCGGCGAACTCGTCCGACGACGCCGACGCGGCGGCGCCGATGATGCGATGGACGTCGGTTCGCGCGTCTCCCCCGAGCAGCCAGCCGATCGTCGAGCGGAGGGCCTCCTGCGCATCCGTTCCGTCGAGATGCGCGCGCAGCGGCGCCGCGTCGGCTCCGAGGCCGTCGAACAGGCGTCGTGTCGCTCGGATGTCGCGCAGACCCGCCAGGGCGACGAACGGGTCGCTCAGCGCGACGATGACCTCGGGCTTGTGGTTGTCGTCGCGGTAGTTCCGCTCACCCGCGTCTCGCGGCACCCCGGCGGCCTCCTCACGGGCGAACCCGGCCTCGGCCTGCGCCTTCGACGGGTGCACCTGGATCGACAGAGGCGCACCGGCCGCGAGGAGTTTGAGCAGGAACGGCAGCTTCGCCGGAACGTCGTCGGCGGCCGCCTGCGCCGGGAGCCAGTCGTCGAGCGTCCGGCCGGTGCCGTCGTGCACCTCGGAGGGAGAGCCGGGATGATCGCCGAACCACACCTCGGCCTCGGGCCGGCCGCTCGGCGCACGCCCCTCCAGCCCCGCGATGAGGGTGGTGGAGCCCCAGGCGTAGTCGCGCGGGGTGTTCGAGATCCGGGTCAGCACGCTCCCATCGTAGGGGCGGGGCGGCGGACGCCCTCGCCTCCCGGAACGGGAGTGCTGCTATCCGATCGGGATGCCGGGGATCGACGCGAGGGCGTCGCGCATCGCGGGTGTCAGGGTCGCCGCGTATGACGCCGAGAGGTGACTCTGGTCCAGGTACACCGCCACGTTGCCGATGACCGCCTGGCACGTCTCCTCGGGGCAGAGGAAGTCGAGGAGGTCCACGGCGTGGACGCGGTCCCGAGACCCGAGCTCCGCCGCAGGATTGATCTCGGCCGAGACGTCGGCCCGAGGGCGAGTGCATTCGGCGGCCTCTCGCCCGTTGTCCTCGACGCAGCGATACATGTTGGTCTCGTACCGAGGATTGTCTCGGATGAGGAGGACGTCGGATCCGGATGCCACGATCTGATCCACCCGCTCCTCGATGCCGAGCGGCAGCCGCTCGTCCGGCGACTCGGCGACGGCGCGGCTTCCGATCAGGACCACCAGGTCTGCCGGGAAGTCCTCGGCATAGGACGCGGCCTCCCGTTCCCAGTCCTCGCATTCCGCGTCGACCTGGGCGGCCTCGCCCGGGGCGAAGAAGCACCCGCCTTTGAGGAGCGCGACGACGTTCCAGCCCTCCTCCTGCATGATCGGCAGCAGCGTGCCCGACCACTGCTGCGCGTGGGAGTCTCCGATGACGAGAGCGGTCCGCGCGGCGCCGTCCGCGCTGAGGGTCTCGAGGCAGGTCGCGGCCAGCGAACCATCACGCGGCACCCTGTCCCCCGTGCACCGCGAGTCGAAGTCCACCCAGTCCGTATCGACCGCGGTGCCGCCCGGAACGATGTCGGCGTCGGCGATCACATTGGCGGCGTTCCGTGGCAGCAGGACGGCCGCGCCGGGGTTCGCCTGCGGGTCGGCCATGGCGGACCGGATGCGGTCGGCGGTCTGCCACCCCGTGAGCGGCACGAGCACGATGAGCAGCCACCCGATGGTGATGCCGGCACTCCTGCGCAGGGACGAGGCCGACGCCTTCTCGGCCCGACGCTCCACCAGGCGATTCAGGGCCATCGCCAGCGCCAGCGAGACGGCGACGACCACGAGCCCGCCGACGAATGAGACCGACGCCGAATCGGTGATGACGAGATAGGCCACCAGAACGGGCCAGTGGACGAGATACAGGCTGTAGGCGATGGTCCCCAGCCGGACCATCCAGGTCGAACCGAGGAACCGCACGGGAGCGCTCGTCGTCTCGGCCTGCCCCGCCAGGATCAGGAAGGCCGCGCTCAGCGTCGGCCAGAGCGCGGCGGCGCCCGGGAACCCCGACTCGACGTCGAGGACGATCCCGCACAGCAGCACGCCGGCGATACCGACCCATGCCAGGATCGCGCCGAAGCGGGCGCCGATGCGCAGCGACGGCGCGATGATCGCGAGCAACGACCCGAGTGCGAACTCCCAGAGTCGCGACCACGTGTCGAAGTACGCCAGCTGCTGGTCCGCAGCGGTGTAGACGATGGAGCGGACGAGGGATGCGGCGAAGACCGCGGCGAACACGATCAGCAGCACGCGTCGCGGGTTGAGGCCCAGACGTCGGGCCACCCACAGACCGCCCGCGATGATCACCGGCCAAAGAAGGAAGACCTGGCCCTGGACGGAGAGCGACCAGAAGTGCAGGAGCGGCGAGGGGAAGGTCTCGGTGCGGGCGTAGTAGTCGACGGACTCCGCCGACAACTGCCAGTTCTGCGCGTAGAAGAGCGACGCGAAGGACTGCGACCAGATCGTGTTCCACGACGACGTGGGGAACACCGCCGCGGCGAGGAGGAGCACGCCGAGCACGGTGACGGCGGCAGCAGGGATCAAGCGGGCGAACCTGCGCAACCAGAACCGACCCAGATACGGAGCGGTAACGCTGTCGGCGCGACGGAGGAACGACGAGGTGAGGAAGTACGCCGAGACCATCAGGAAGACGTCGACGCCGCCCGAGACCCGCCCGACCCACACGTGGTAGATGACCACCAGGGCGATCGCGAACGCGCGCAGGCCGTCGATGTCGGCTCGGCGCTCCGCGGACCGCGACACGATCCTCGTCGCACGCCGGAGCCCGGGGAACGCACCCGAAGCAGAGGTCGCCCGACTCATCCTGGCCACAGCGAGGTGATGGGGAGACGACCGCACATCCATCTAGCGTAAGGTCGCTGCCGCACTACCCTGGAAGGCACGATGGCGATCTCGACGAAGCATCCCGCGTCCGCTCCCCCGGAGGCGCCGGCGCGCGAGACGACCGGCCACCTGCTGTTGCGCGGATGGTGCGCCTTCGTCATCGTCTCCGCCCTCATCGGGTCGGGCTGGGTGTTCGCCCTCGGTCCCCTCGGCACGGGTGTGCTCGTGGCGGCGACGGTCGTCGTCACGATCGTGCTGTGGGTGACGATCCGCCCCCCGCTCCAGTGGCGCCGGCTCCCGTGGGTCGCGCTCGCCTTCCTGATGTGGGCCGCGGTGCCGATGATCTGGAGCCCCCGGCCTGCCGAGGCGGCAGTCGTGTGGACGCTGCTGGCCGCCGCAGCGGTGCACGCGGTGTTCATCGCGGCGGCGCTCACCTGGCGCGATGTCGTCCGAACGATCGCGTCGGCGCTGAAGTGGCTGATCGGCCTCTCCATCGTCTTCGAACTCGCGGTCGGCGTCTTCGTGGGCGGGCCGCTCCTCCCGGGCTTCGTCGTCGCCTCGGCCGATTCCGACCCTGCGACGTTCTGGTCCAGCGGCGACTTCTTCGGCGCCAGCCCCCTCGAAGGTCTCGTCGGCGACCCCGGCGTGCTCGGAGCGCTCATGGTGCTCGCCATGATCGTCTTCGTGATCCGCTTCGCGGCCGGGGCCCCGCGGCGCGTCGTCCTGCTCGCCTGGATCGTCGTCGCGGCATTCATCCTGATCCGCTCGGGATCGACCGTGTCCCTCCTCGCGCTGGCGGGGGTCACCCTCGTGCTCACGACCGTTCTGCTCATGCGCACCGCCACCCACCCCGGCGAGCGCACACGGTACTACCTCCTGTACGCCACGGCGGGCCTCGCCGGCGGCGCCGTCGTCTGGATCGCTTTCGGCGCGGAGCTCTCCCGCGCCGAAGGCGCGTGGGCCCAGGTCTTCGCGCACCTCGGGCCTGTCGGGGTGGTCCTCCTCGCTCTCACCCTTCTCGCCTTCATCTGGCGCGCCTGGTTCTTCGCGATCGACCGCCCCCGCTTCGATCTGCGCGCCGACCGCCCCTACTCGCCCCTCTCCCTCCTCCCCACACTCCTCGCGGCGCTCCTCCTCGTGGAGGGCGTCGCCGAACCCGGTGTGCTCCTGCTGTGGGGATGGATGCTGCTCGTGCTCCTCGGCGCGAAGATCAAGCAGGCTCCGCTGATCGGGGTCGGACCCGCCGAGCAGAGCATGGCGATCGAGCGCGGGGAGGCGCCCGGCCAGGTCTCCTGAGGTTGTCTCGGATAGGATCGACCACGATATGAACGCCTCCTCCCGCCCGCCCGCGCCAGAGTCCGAAGCGTTCGATCCGGCTTCCGTGACGATCGCGATCGTCACCTACAACCGCTCGCACCTGCTCACCCGGCTCCTCGAGAGCATCGGACGCATGGACCCCAAGCCGGGTCACGTCGTCGTCATCGACAATGCGTCCACCGACGACACGACCGAGATCGTCGAGGCTCTCCGCGAGCAGCTCGGCACGGAGCTCGTCTATCGCCGGCTCGACACCAACACCGGCGGGTCAGGCGGGTTCAGCGAAGGCATGCGCGTCGCCTACGAGCTGGGATCCGAGTGGATGTGGCTCATGGACGACGACGTCGAGGTCATCTCCGACGGCCTCGCCCGCATGGGCAAGTGGACGCCCCGCTTCCGCAGCATCCAGGGCCGGCGTTACGACTACGACGGGAGCGCCTTCTACTGGCAGTACCGCGTCGCCGAGTCGATGGCGATCCCGATCCCGTTCGCACCCGCCGCCTTCGACGCATCCGGGTACAAGGAGATGAACTCGGGATGCTTCGAGGGGATGTTCATCCATCGCGACATCGTCCAGCGGATCGGTCTGCCCGACCCCCGGTTCTTCATCTACTGGGACGACCAGATGTACGGCTGGCTGGCCTCGCGGATCACGACCTCCGTGATCGTCGACGACTTCGTGCTGCGCCGCACGCGTGAGATCAAGCAGCACGACTTCGGTGTGCGCCATATGAACGCGTCGAGCAACGCCTACCGTTACTACATCATGCGCAACCGCGCCTATCTGAAGCAGTACTACCGAGCGAACGGGGCCTACAAACCCCTGCCGTTCGCCGTCGGCACCGCACTCACGCTCGCCAAGGAGCTCATCCGTCTGGTGCTCGTCGAGCGAACGATCCGCGGCACGAGCCATCTGGTGAGGGGTCTGCGCGACGGGCGCAAGATCGCGGGCGATCGATCATGGCGGCCGATGCCTCCCCTGGCGGACGCCGTCGAGTCTGCCGTCTGATCGACCGTCAGGTGCCCGGCGCGCGATCCACGGCGCTCTCGAACCGGTCGGCCAGCATGCGCGAGTATCGCCGACTCACGTGGTCGGCGTCGTAGTACACCGGTTCGCCGCCGATCACGGCGAAGCACGACTGGTCGTCGCAGAACGCATCCGTGAGGTCGATCAGACGAACCTCCGGCCTGGCCGCCTTCTCGACGGCGAGCGGGAGCGGGTCGCCCGGAGGCAGGGCCACCGCACGGGGCCGAGCGCATTCGAGCGGATGCTGGGGGTTGAGCAGCACGCAATCGGGATCGCGGACGTCGCCGTTGAGCGGAGGATCGACGATGGCGAACACGCGTGAGCCCGCATCGGCCCAGGCGTCCCAATCGGCGACCAGGCCCTCGGCGAAACGCTCCTGGGCGAGTTCGGGTGGGAGATCCCCCTCCAGCAGCTCGAAGCGGCCGGCCATGGACGTGAAGACCAGATCGGGGCGGGTCTCCACCACCGCCGCCGACACGTCCCTCGACCAGGCGCGGCACACCGCGACCTCCGGCGGCCCCCAGAGCGTTCGGAACCCGGCGAAGGGGACGTCGGCGGGTGGGCAGCCGCCGAAGTGGCTGATCGTCAGACGCCATCCTCGCCGTTCCGCGATGTCGAGCAGCGGGCCCTGCCACTGCTCGGCGTGCGAATCGCCGACGAGCCACACGTCGGTGGGATCGCTCGTCCCCCGGGAGAAGTCGCAGTGCGTCGTCGTCGTGCGATCGCCGTAGATCATCCGGTCGACGGGCCGACAGACCTCGGGGGCCCACCAGTAGACATGGGCGCCGGTGATGACGGCCGACTCCGGGGGTCCGAACGCATCGGGGCAGGACGCCGCATCCGCGATCGCCGCGGGTCCTACGCACGCTCCCGCCCGGAGCGGGCCGTCGGGCAGATCGTACGAGCTCTGCTGAGCGTAGGCGGCGTGCATCGAGCCCGCAGCCCCGAGGATCACGACCATCCCCACCGCCATCCCGGCGAAGGCCCGGCGGGTCGACGTCGACCACCACCGCCACCGCTGGGCGGGTCTTTCCACGAGACGATGCGTCAGCCACGCGAGCGCCAGCGAGGCGACGAGCACGGCGATCTTCGACACCGTCGAGAGGGGTCCCGCGAGCACGAACGGCGCCACGACGATGAGGGGCCAGTGCCAGAGGTACAGCGAGTACGAGACGTCTCCCACCCACTGGACGGGCCTCGCCGCCGTGACCGCGGAGTGGACGAGCCGATCGTGGCCCGTCCCCGCCACGATCACGGCAACGGTCGAGAGCACGGGGAGGAGTGCCGTCCACCCCGGGAACGGCGTCTCGGGCCCGAAGAGGAAGACCGAGAGCACGATCCCGGCGAACCCCAGGAGCGACAGCAGATCGGCGGCCCTTCGCGGCAGCCGGATGCGCGAAGCCAAGACCGCGACCAGGCCGCCGAGCGCGAACTCCCACATCCTCGTGAAGGTGACGAAGTAGGCCGCGTTCGGCGCCAGCTGGGTGTAGACGACGCTCGCCGCGAAGGACGCCACCCCGATGACGGCGATCAGCACCAGCGCCCGGCGGCGGCGGTCGTCCGCGCGGCGAACACCCCACCCGGCGAGCGCGAGCAGCAGCACGGGCCAGACGACGTAGAACTGCTCCTCGACCGACAGCGACCAGTAGTGCTGAACCGCACTGGCCGCCTCATTCGCGGCGGAGTAGTCGACGGAGAAGCCCGTGAGCACCCAGTTCTCGACATAGAGCGCCGCCGCGGCGATCTCGGCCGCGTTGCGTTCCCACCGCGGATACGGCAGGAAGACGTACACGAGCGCGCCGGCCGCGGCGAGCACGAGCAGGGCCGCCGGCAGCAGTCGGCGGACGCGGCGGGCATAGAACCGGCCGAGGCGCACGCGCCCGGTGCGGTCGATCTCCGCGAGAAGATGGCCGGTGATGAGGAAACCCGAGATCACGAAGAAGACATCGACACCGACGTAACCGCCGGTGAAGCGCAGCGGCCAGAGGTGGTTGAGCACGACCGCCGCGATGGCGAGGGCACGGAGCGACTGGATGTCGGTGCGGAACGTCCGGGTGCGCTCGGCGGGCTCGTTCGACGGTGCCTGGACGGCCGGTGTCGCCATGCTCGATCCCTCTGCTCCGAAGGCGGCGTTCCGCCTCGGAAGAGGCTAGCCTGCCGCGGCTCGCGGCCGCCGCAGGCGCCCGCGTCTCACTTCTTGGTGGTCGTCACATCTCCCGCGAAGATCGACCGCCACTGCTCGGGGGACGTGATCTTCGGCGCCTCTCGACCGTAGGCCTCGGCGAGCCGAGCCCAGCGACGTGCCAACCGCATGTTCAGGCGCACGCTGTCGAAGAGGAATCGTCGCATCGCGGAACGGTCGCGCTGGTACCAGGCCACACCCACGCCGTCGGGCGAGGTGACCAGGGCCGAGTCGATGTCGGCGAACCGCCACCAGGTGATGTCAGGGGCGGCGATGACGCGCTCCGGGTTGCGGTGGCTGCCCTCGGACTCGCGGATGAAGAGCTGCCTCACCGCCACCCGCAGGGCGAGGACCACCGCTGCGACCGGGTTGGTCGGGCGGCGGACGGCGCCCAGCATGACCCGTGACGAACGCCGCACAGGTGGCAGGGTCGAGAAGTCCTCGACGACGGTCGCATCCACGAAATCCGCGCGGAGTCGTCGCGCGTCGCCCTGCTTGGTCGCCAGCCAACCCGGCAGCGCCTCCGGGCCCGCGAACGCGTCGCGCAGAGCCTGATGACGCAGCCGCACGGTCGAGTACTGCAGCATGAACAGGAGCTTGACGTCGCCGAGGAACGAATGCAGCGGCAAGTACCCGCCGCGCGGCACCGGCGAGCGCAGCAGGCCGGTGATGACGCGGTTGCGGTGGATGAAGTACTCCTCCCACGTCCTCGTCGGATCCTTGTCGTGCCAAGCCATGTGCCAGACCGCGACGCCGGGAAGACACACCGTCGGGTAGCCGCTCTGCGCCGCCCTGAGGGAGTATTCGATGTCGTCGAACTTCAGGAACACGGGCAAGGAAAGACCGATGTCGCGCAGGATGTGCGTCGGGATCAGACACATCCACCAGCCGTTGAAGTCGGCCGCGAGACGACGGTGGAGCTCGGGTGTCTCGCGAAGCGTGTCCTCGGCGAAGTCGTGGTCGTATTCGCTCTCGCCCGATGCGGACATCCACGATTTACGGGTGTCCCACACCTCTCCCTGGGTATAGAGGACGGACCGCTCGTCGAGATGGAGCATCCCCCCTCCCACGATCGTCGGCACCGTCGCGAAATCGGCGAAGCGCACCGCCCTCATGATCGCCTCGGGCTCGGAGATGGCGTCGTCGTCGAGGAGGAGGACGTAATCGCTGCGACCCTCCGTCAGCGTCTCGAGCATGGCTCGCGAGAACCCGCCGGACCCGCCCAGGTTGGCCTGCCGCAGCACGGTCAGGTGCTCGCCGAGCTGCTCTGCGGCCTCGCGGAAACGAGGCTGGTCCTCGACGAGATCGGTCCCCTGATCGATGACGTACACGGTGTCGAGAACGCCCGCGATGTCGGTGTCGGCACCGATCGTGAGGAGCTGATTGAGGCAGTACGAGGGGCGGTTGTACGTCGTGATGCCGACCGAGACCGTGCCGGGTGCCTTCGCCTCGGGGGCCGCCACCTGCCACTCGGCGCTCTCGAGAGTGGCCTCGGACTGCGCACACGCGATGTCGAACCAGTAGTTCCCGCCATCGACGAACGAGAGCACCGGGAGATCGAACGCCACGGTCTCGTCGTCGAACTGCTGCGACGCGACCGCGGAGGCTCGACCGCGCGCGCTCGACTTGTATACGGAGAGGAGTCCCTGACCGCGCAACGTCACGACCAGCCGCACGGACCGGACGCTCGTCCATCGCTGCCAGTAGCTCGCGGGGAACGCGTTGAAGTAGGTACTGAGCGAGATCCGACGGTGGGCGTACACCGTGATGGACCGTCGGCCGTTGATCTCGTAATCGGCGCCGGGCTGCGACCCATCGCCCGCGCCCGTGTCGACGTACAGAGCCGAGACCTCCGCAACGCCCTCCGTGGGGAAGACGATCCGGTTCACGGTCACGAAATCGTCGGTCGTGTTCATCGAGGTGCCCTCCGTCATGACGCCAGCGTGTTGTTCCACAGCGACAGGGCCGCGCCGATGGCCATGTGCATGTCGAGGTACTGGTACGTGCCCAGCCGCCCTCCGAAATGCACGCCGCTCTCGCCCTTGGCGAGCTCGCGGTATGCGAGCAGGCCGGTGCGATCGGCGGGGGTGTTGACCGGGTAGTAGGGCTCGTCCTCGCGTGTCGCGAATCGGGAGAACTCCCGCATGATGACCGTCTTGTCGGAGGGGTACCGGTCGGCACGCTCGGGGTGGAAGTGCTTGAACTCGTGGATGCGCGTGTAGGGGACGTCTGCATCGGCGTAGTTCATGACGCTCGTGCCCTGGAAGTCGGCGATCGGCAGAACTTCCTGCTCGAAGTCGAGCGTGCGCCAGCTCAGCTCCCCCTCTGCGAAGTCGAAGTACCGGTCGACGGGGCCCGTGTACACGATCGGGAGCTGGCCGACGGTCGCCCGCTTGTTCAACGGCTGCGACTCGTCGAAGAAATCGGTGTGCAGCTTGACGTCGATGTTCGGGTGGTCGGCCATGCGCTCCAGCCACGCGGTGTATCCGTCGACGGGGAGACCCTCCCACGTGTCGTTGAAGTACCTGTTGTCGTAGGTGTATCGCACAGGAAGACGGGAGATCACCTCGGCGGGCAGATTGGTCGGGTCGGTCTGCCACTGCTTCGCCGTGTAGTCACGGATGAAGGCCTCATACAGCGGGCGGCCGATGAGACCGATGCCCCGTTCCTCGAGGTTCGCCGCATCCTTCGGGTCGAACTCTCCGGCGAGCTCCTGCACCAGCGCACGCGCCTCGGCCGGGGTGTACGCCGCCTGGAAGAACTGGTTGATCGTTCCCAGGTTGATCGGAAGCGGGAACACGACACCCTTGTGGTTCGTGTAGACGCGGTGCACGTAGTTCGTGAACTGGGTGAACCGGTTCACGTACTCCCACACGGTCGGGTTCGACGTGTGGAAGAGGTGGGCGCCGTAGCGGTGCACCTCGATCCCGGTGGTCGGTTCGGCTTCGGAGTACGCGTTCCCGCCGACATGGTGCCGGCGGTCGATCACGGTCACCTTTCGACCGGATGCCGCCGCCCGCTCCGCGATCGTGAGACCGAAGAAGCCGGAGCCGACGACGAGAAGATCAGGATTCACAGTCACGTCCTTTGCGTTGGCAAATCGCCCTCAAGTCTAGACGGCCGCCCCGCCGCGCATTTTCAGCTATGGCGCTGTCGCACGGCCGCGGCGATGGCGAGGAACGCCCGGGTGTTCGACGCGTATGTCACCGAGCGGAGCCTCGCAGCCGCGGCGTCGACGCGGGACTGGGACGCGTCCAGATCGTCCAGCACATGTTCGGCGAGCGAGGCCAGGGCCTCACCGTCGCCCGGTGGGGCGTAGAGCGCCTCATCACCCATCGATGCCCGGACGCCACCGATGTCGGTGGACACCACGGCGGCTCCGCTTAGCGTCGCCTCCGCCGGCGGGAGGTGCCACCCCTCTGCATCGCTCCCGCACAGGTAGACGGATGCAGACCTATAGAGCTCGCGCAGCACCTCGGGCGACGGGTCGGACACGTACTCCACCCCCGGAGCGAGCGGACGCGGCGGGACAGGATCGATCCCGAAGGCGACCACCCGCACATCCGGGCGGCGGGCACGGACGGCGCCGAGCGCTTCCGCGACGACATCGGGCCGTTTGTACCCGTGAGGAGAGAGCAGCGACATCACCATCGGGCGGCGCTCCGCGAGCGGAGCGCCGGTCGGGAACGAATCGACGTCGAGCGCATTCGTCAGCAGGACGCTGGAGAGTCCCGCCCGCGAACACAGGTCTGCGAGCCAGGGGGCGATGACTATCCGCTCGTCAGCGCGCGCCCAGGCGCGACGGATCACATCCTCCGGGGCCGCCCAGGTCTCGAAGTGCTGGATGAGGGCGAGAGACGTCGCGCCCGCACGCCGGGCGACGTGAGCGACGTACGCCGTGGTCTGCACCGCGGTCGCCACGACGACAGACCGCCGGCCCAGCTTCGGACGCGGTCGGGCAGCGGTGACCTTCACCTGCACGCGCTCGTCGAAGTGGTACCACGGGATGGAGGTGGTCGCGCGCCCCATCAGCCGCCGTCGCCACAGACCCGCCGCAAGTATCCCGGCACGGAACAGCGAGAGCCTTCCATTCTCGAACGCGTTGAAGAACGGGCTGTGCCAGACCGTCACACCGACGCCCTGGCTGACGAGCGCGTCCGCGTACTCGTAGACCACCTTGTACCCGCCGATAGGGGTCGGGGCCGGAGCAGGCAGCAGGAAGTGGACGTCCGAGACAGGCTCGTCGGCGCTCATCGCGCCGCCGCCCCGGAAGCGAGCGGCTCGGCCAATCCGGTCCGTCGCGAGTACCAGACGCAGCACAGCAGTGTGAACACCTCGCTGAGGGCGAGGCCTGCGGCGACTCCGACCGGACCGAAAGCTATCCCGCCGATGAGCATCCCCGACAGGCCCAGGATCGCACTCGCCGTCGTGACCCAGAGAACCGAGCCCTCCCGCCGTGCCGGGAGCAGCACGTTGCGTATCAACGGCGTGGAGGTGGAGATCGCGATGTACGACACTCCGAGCCAGAAGAGCATCGCGGGGTCGGCTGCGAGCTCCTCCCCGAAGATGAGCTGACTCGCGGGGACTCCGAGGAAGACGAGGAAGGCGAACCCCACCAGCCCGAGGGCGAGCATGATCCCGATGGACGCGAGGTTGCGCGCGCGACGATGATCCCCGCGCGCCTCGAGCGCCCACCCCTGCAAGGCGTTCCCCATGGCGACCACACCGAGGAGACCGTAGCGATAGATGCGGTCGCTCGATCCGTACGATGCGGAAGCGGCGGGCGACGACGTGGCCGCGACGATGGGCACCGGCGCGTTCGAGTAGAGATTGCCGACGACCTCGACACCCCAGGCGGAGCGCAGTCCCTGGATATCCGACCGGACTCGGCGCCATCCCACCCACCGCGGGAACACCCGACGAAGGTGGACGAGGTGGAACGCGAGAACCCCCGCGACCGCCGCCACGATCATGGCGACGCCGTACCAGACCACGTCACCCGTCCACAGCAGCAGGCCGATGGCTATCGCCGTCGCGATCGCCCGGGGCACGATCTCGAACCACACGATGATCGAGATGGACGACACACCGACCGCGTACCAGCTCACACCGAACCCGCCCAGCGCCCCGGCGATCGCGAACGTCACGGCGACGCCGACCGTCGCACCGGGAGCGAGGAGCGCGCCGATGATGGCCGCACCCACGGCCACGGCCGCGATGATGGGCAGTCGCGCGTAGAACGACCGACCGTAGAGCTCGTGGCGGGCTTCAGAGGATGTCTCCACGGCGACCATGGGCGTGCCCAGCGCGTTCCACCCGACGTAGCCGACCGCGGCGGCGTATGTGCCGACGGCTTGGCCGACGTTGAACGCGACCCATCCGTCCTCACCGCTGGCGCGTCCCACGATCGGGATGGCCACGAAGGGCAGGATGGCCGAGATGAAAGGAAGTGTGGAGAATCCGGCAAGACGTCGGATGAGAGTGGCCACCCGAAGAGACTAGTTGACCTCTATTCGAGAACCCGCGGCGGCGCCTCTCGGAGTCCGTCGATGTGTGTCCGTTATCCTTCCCTGCGGGCTCGGTGCCGATATGCGCCGAGTTCGAGCCCCCCGGGCCCCGCGCGCTGAGCGAAAGACATATGAATGACCTGGATCGATCTCGCCGTCGCCGGCGCCCTCACCGCGGCCGTGGTCGTCCTCCCGGGGATCGTGCTCGCCCTCGTGATGGGACTGCGCGGGCTCGCCTCCTGGGCTGCTGCCTTCCCGTTCGGAGTCACCGTCATCAGCACGGCGTCCGTGGCCGCCCCGCTCATCGGTCTGGCCTGGTCGCCGCTGCCCGTCGTCCTCGTGACGGTCGTCTTCGCCGCCGTGATCGTGGGCGTCCGGCTCGCCGCGAATCGGGGGTGGCGGTTGCGCGCGCCCCAACCGGTGGAGCGGGGCAGGTGGGTCATCGCCGCGGTGGTGGCCGCGGGGATCGTGGTCGCTGCGCAGGTCGTCGTCGTCATCGGGGCGCCCGACAACATCTCCCAGACGTTCGACAACATCTTCCATCTGAATGCCGTGCGATACGCACTGGACAACGGGAACGCGTCGCCGTTGTTCGTGGGATCGATGACCAGTACGAGCGGTGGCATGTGGTTCTACCCCACCGCATGGCACGCAACGGCCGCTCTGGTCGTCCAGGCGACCGGCGCATCGATCCCGGTCGCCGCCAACGCGATGGCGCTCGTGTTCTCCGCGCTCGCGTGGCCGGCGGGGGCGATGTGGCTGACGTCCGAGCTCTTCGGGCGTGGGCGCGGAACCGCGATCGGCGCGGGGTTGGCGATCATCGGGTCGGCGTCGTTCCCGTTGCTGATGATCGATTACGGCGTGCTCTACCCGCTCCACATGGGGCTCGCCGTTCTTCCTGCCGCCCTCGCGCTCGCGCTGCGCGCGCTGCGGATCACCTCTCCCGGGGGTCTGCCCGCGGCACTGGCCGTGGTCGGCACCCTTGGGACGCTGCCTGGCCTGGCCGTCGCACACCCCGGTGCTCTCGTCGCGTGGATCGTCTTCGTCTCGGTGGGAATCGTGTTCACCGCGGTTCGCGCCTGGAAGGGTTCGCGCTCGCGAGGTCAGCGTGCCCTCGTCGTGGTTTTCGTCGCTGCCTACGCGATCGTCGCCGCCGCCGTCTGGTGGGTCCTGCGCCCGCCGGCCGCGGCTCGGACATGGCAGCCCGAGATGACCGTCGCCCAGGCGATGGGAGAGGTGTCGTTCGCATCTCCCTACCGCGCCCCGCTCGCACTGCTCGTCGCCGTTCTCATGATCGCGGGAGTCGTCTGGGCCGTGCGGTCGCGCCGTCGCGCTCCCCTCTACGCCGTTGTCGCGCTGCTCGCCGTCGGCGGCCTGTACGTGGTGGTCGCTGCGCTCCCCTACTTCGAGATTCGAGACGTACTGACGGGCAGCTGGTACAACAACCTCCCCCGCGTCGCGGCGATCCTTCCGACCGCGGTGGTCCCTCTCGCCGGTGCGGGCGCCCTGTTCCTGTCGGCCGGCGTGCGAGGGGCGGCTCGACGGATGCGACTGCGCGGCCCTCTTCAGGCGATCGCGACTGCGGGCGTCCTGCTCATCGCCGTCGTCGCCGCGCTCCTGCCGATGCGGACGCCCATTGATACAGCGCAGGCGAACTACACGTTGGACGCCGACTCCCCCCTGGTCTCGGCCGACGAGATGGCCCTCATGCGGCGACTCGACGACGAGGTCGAGCCGGACGCGGTGATCGCCGGGAGCCCGTGGACGGGTGCCGGGCTGGCCTACGCCATCAGCGGGCGAGAGGTTCTCCAACCCCACACCCTCATGGACATCACGAGCGAGATGACCGCCATCAACGACGGCCTCGATCGCGCGGCGCCGGGCGGTACGGTGTGCCGGGCGGTCGACGACACCAGGGTTCGATACGTCCTCGACTTCGGCACCCGGGAGGTCCACGGAGGCAATCACCCCTATCCCGGATTCAGCCGACTCGCCGCCTCGAAGGCTGTCGAACTCGTCGACGAGGAGGGCGACGCACGCCTCTACCGCATCGTCGGTTGCGCACGATGAGCGACGACCCCGTCGTCGTCGACATCATGCTCCCCTTCTGGGGACCACCCGAGCTCCTGTTCGAGGCGGTGCGGAGCGTTCTCGATCAGAGCGATCCGGGATGGCGTCTGACCGTCATCGATGACGCCTACCCGAGCGAGTCGGTGCCCCAGTTCTTCGCCGATCTCGATGACGAACGAGTGCGCTATCTGCGAAACGACAGCAACGTCGGCATCATGGAGAACTTCCGTCGCTGCGCCGAGCTCGCCTCCGCGGAATACACCACCATCTTGGGCTCCGACGACCGTCTGCTCCCCGACTACGTCCGGTTGCTCCGGACCTTCGTCGCGCGGTTCCCCGACGTCGACATCTTCGCCCCCGCGGTCGTCGTGATCGACGAGAACGGCGATCCCCACCGCCCGCTGGCCGATCGCGTCAAAGGGCTTCTGACACCGCCGCCCGCGGCGGGACCCGTTCGCCTCGAGGGCGAGGCCCTCGTGGCAAGCCTCGTTCGCGGCAACTGGCTCTACTGGCCCTCGCTGGCCATCCGCACCGCGCGGCTGAAGCAGATCCCGTTTCGGCTCGACCTGCCGATCATCCTCGACCTGGCCTTCATCCTCGACGTCGCCTTCGATGGCGGCGCTGTGATGTACATGAACGGTGAGCCGTCGTTCGAGTACCGACGGCACGAGTCGAGCCTGTCCCAGACGGCGATCTCCGACGGCGTCCGGTTCCGCGACGAAGCTCGATTCCACCGGGAGGTCAGCCTCCGTGCGCGCACACGCGGATGGCGGAGAGCGGCGCGGTGGGCGGCACTGCGCCCGTCATCGCGACTCCACTCCGCCGCCGCGCTGCCGGGTGCCGTGCGGTCACGCGACTCCGCCGCTTCTTCTGCAGCGGCGAGGAACGTCTTCGGACGGTGAGCTAGGCCTTGCTCCGCGGCCGACGGCGGATGCGGCGGACGGCCTCGATCGAGCACCGTACGAGCATGACCCGGGCACGGAGAACCGCCCGCACTCCTCGCGGACGCGAAGGCGACGCATTCGCCTCGTGCAGTCGCCGTTGCACCGAGGGCGAGTGCACGTGCTCGAGAGTGGCCGACGCGTTCGCGACCGTTGCGATCCACAGATCGTGCGACTCGGTGAGGAACGTCGGGAACGGCAGCACCGTCGAGAGGAATTCTCGACGCACCGCCATCGCGCAGCCGAAGTATGGGGCGATCCCCGCCCAGATGGTCAGCTGACGCCGGATTCGATCGGACGGACGGGATCGCCCCAGCCGCCACGGGCGCCTCGTCAGAGGGTGCGGAAGAGGTGCGCCGTCGCCCAACAGGACGAGGTCGGATGCGGCGACCTCAGCCGAGTCCACGGCAGCGCACAGCAGGTCACGCCGTCCGGGGATCCAGACGTCGTCTTGATCGGAGAGCAGGATCACCTCGCGTGACGCCAGCGACAGAGCGTGCTCGAAGGTCGCCACGTATCCCCGATTCGCCTTCTGCCTGATCAGGCGCACTCGTGGATCGTCGAACGCTTCGATGAGGGCGACACTGTCGTCCGTGCTCGCGTCATCGACGATCACGATCTCGTCATCGGAACGGAGCTCGACGAGAATGGAGTCCAGCTGCGGCGTGAGCCACCGCGCGCCGTTGTACACCGCCATGCAGACCGAGACGCTCGGGCCCGTCGGCGCAGGAGTGGTGGCCACTGTGAGTCCTCCGGTCGAATGCGCGATGAACGGCGCATCCCGTGCACCGCGCCCGCGCCATCTAGACTATCCACAGCGCCGAAGGGCGCCGGCATGCAACTCAATCGGGAGGACGATCGATGCTCCGTCCCACACCGGGCGCCATCGTCATGGCCGCCTACGAGCCCGACCCGGAGCTCTTCCGTCGGCAGATCCGATCCATCGCGGCCCAGACGGTCACGGATTTCATCTGCGTGATCTCTCCTGACAGCGACCCCGCACCGATCCGCGCCCTCCTGTCCGAAGCCGCGCCGGGCGACGAGCGATTCACCGTCATCGACACGGGCGGCGAGCGGCTCGGCTTCTATCTGAACTTCGAACGCGGCCTGCTGTCCGTGCCGCCCCAGGCCGAGTGGGTCGCACTCGCCGACCAGGACGACTGGTGGTACCCCGAGAAGCTCGAGACGCTGCTCCCTCACCTCACGACCCACGGAATGGTCTCCGGTCAGGCTCGCCTCGTCGAATACCCGTCGGGCGCCGTCCTCGGTCAGACCGATCGGCGTAACGGCACTCTCGAGCGACTCATGCTCAGCAATCAGTTCACCGGTTCGCTCAGTGTGCTCCGCCGCGAACTGCTGGAACTCGCCCTCCCCTTCCCGCGGCTGAGCACGAGGGCAGCAGCGCACGATCACTGGCTGGCCGTCTGCGCCGCAGCGACATCAGGCACACACATCACGAGCGACGTCGTGCAGGATTACGTCCAGCATTCCGCGAACGTGTTCGGCGATCCGACCTCCATGCCCTCACGCCCCAGCCTCATCCAGTCGTGGCGGAATGCTCGAAAGATGAGCCGCGGCGCGGAGGGCGATGACGGCGTTCTCGCGGTCGTGCGCACCACGTACAACGTCTACGTGGGCTGGCGTCAGGCGATGACGTCCACGCTTGCGCAACGACGGGACGACGACGCGTCACTGAACGTCCTAGAACGGAGCTTCGGGTCGCGACGACGCCTGCGGGCTCTCCTTCCCAACCTCCGTGTCGCAGTACGAGACGGTTATGTCCCCCGCGGGTTCGCTGTGCAGTATCTGGCGAGCTGGATGTGCGGGACGATCACTCCGCGGCGCCGTCGCGGCTGACCTCGACACCGCTCCATCGCACACCCTCGGCCACTGTCGCGAGCCGGTCCGGCAGACGACCCATGGTGCCCCGGAAGCCCGCGGACAGACCCCGTGCGACGATCTGCGCGAGTGCCCGGCGCGGCCGAGCCCCGAGAACCGAGACGACGAAGTAGGCGAGATCTACGCCTGCATCAGTGAGCACTCGCACCGGAGCCCGCCGCACATACGACCGACTGAATACGACACGGTTGCGGGCCCGGTAGAAATACCGGAAAGGGGTGCTGACCGACGTCGTGATGTGGAGGCCCGGAGCCAAGCTCAACCGGACCGTGCGTCCGAGCGAGTGCGGCATCGACACACCCCGCGCTGCGAGAACCTCCCAGCCGCGGGTCAGCGCCCGCATCTCGAACTCCGTGTCGACGAGGTCGATGAAGTAGTCGTCACGAAGAGTCCCGAGCGCACTCCACGCTTCGCGCGGAACGAGCATCCCCGACTGGATGACCTTCCTCGCCCGACACAGGCCCGGCGCGATATCCGCTCCGCGCGACTGTGCCGTGTCCGCGAAGAACTCCGGAACGATCGCGGCGACCGATGACGACGATTCTCGCGCCCTGGAGAGGGCGTCGCTCATCCGCCCGACGAAGTCCGTCGGTGGCGCGGAGTCCTGGTCGAACGTGAAGACGGCGGCGGCACCCGACGACAGCGCACGCTCGACGCCGACGTTCAAGGCGTGCGCTATGCCTCGGTTCTCCGCATGACGAACGACATCGGCACCGGCGACCGCCGCAGCCTCGTACACGGCGTCCGATCGGGGCCCGCTTCCGTCGTCGACCACCACGACGTCGCAATCACGGGCGAGCAGAGCGACGAGGTCGGCGAGAGCCGCCGGGGGCCGGAAGGACGCGATGACGGCCGATGGTCTCGTGGAATCGTCGGTCATCACCGATCGGAGCCGTCAGCGGGATCGGTCGGGGCAGCGGAGCCTGCGTCGACGGACCCCTGCAGCCGCTCCACGCCCTCGCGGAGCACCGCGACCTCCTCTGCCAGACGGCGGATCTCCTCCTCCGCCTGCGACTGCTCCCACGAGAGGTGCAGCGCAACGCCGAGCAGCAGAAGGATCGCCAGCGTGAAAAGGAGGTTCGCTGGCAACTGGAAGCCGAGCGATACGGTCGCCCACATGAGCAGCTGGGGAAAGATCCCGAGGATGAGCACGGCCGCGCCGATGATCAGCCACAGGACGGCGTACTTCTCGCGCAGCTGACGTCGCAGCAGCATGGTGACGACGGCGACGACGAGTGCGACGGCGAGCAGAATCGCCCCGAGAACCATCATGCGCGCGCTCCCGGGCTCGTCGGTCCCGTCGGTCGTCGCATGATCGCAAGCATCAGGGCGAAGACTGATCGGAGAAGGTAGATCGTCGATCCGAGTGCGCCCTGACTGGGACGTCCGCCTTGTCGCGGTCTCATCGCCACCGGCACCTGCGTCACAGTGAGGCCGACGTGCGCTGCCGCCACGAGGCTGTCGATGGTGTCTCCGAGGTACTCCGCCGGGTAGTAGCGGACGTACTGATCGATGGCGTGCCGATTCGCGGCTCGGAAGCCGCTCGTGACGTCTGTGAGACGGGTCTTCGCGACACGCGACAAGATGGAGGCGAGAAAGACCATCGCCCATCGTCGAGGCCCCCGCGCCGAGAACTCTCCGACTTCGGCGAAACGCGCTCCGATGGAGATGTCGGCGCGATCGAGGCCTTCGAGCACGGAGACGATGTCTCGGGGGTTGTGCTGGCCGTCCGCGTCCACCTGGATCGCACGGGCGAAGCCGTGCCGCTGGGCGAAGACATATCCCGCTCGCATCGCTCCCCCGACTCCGAGGTTGAACGGCAGAACCAGGACACGCGCTCCCGCCGCCTTCGCCACTGCGGCTGTAGCGTCGGTGGATCCGTCGTCGACGACGAGCACGTGCGCCGCCGGGAGTTCGCTGCGTATCTCTCGAACCGTGTTGCCGACGTTCCCCTCTTCGTTCCAGGCCGGGACGATGATCAGAAGATCGGCGAGCGACGAGGGCATGCTCTCATTCTAGGCGGGCGGTACGCGTCGACCCGGTCAGCGGGGCATCGCCGGACCGAACGTGTACGAGGCGCGGAAGGATTCCGGCAGCCGTTCCACGACGGGCCAGCGCGGGCTGGCGAGGCGCGTGAGCGTCTCGACGTCCGGAACCAGTCTGAGCGTTCCACCGGTGACGTAGAAGATGTCGGGATCACCGAACTGCACGAATGATCCGTCGGTCAGGTACGGGGCTCCCGAAGGGACGCGCGCGATCGACGCCGCCGACCACGACAGGAAGACCAGCGGCCGCCCGGCGTTGAGTCGCTGGAGCGTCTGCTGGTCCCGCACGTGTCGGAGCGTCCCGTCCGAGTAGACGAGAACGGGGTCCGCAGCCGGGTTCTTGACGAAGAACGGAGTGCTGACCGCATTGCCCCTGCGGGGAAGGACGGCGCAGATCGATTCCGGGAGAGCCGGCGCCGCAGCGGATGGCACCGCACCGTTGACGGGGACGATGCCCGTTCCCGCGACCGCGAACACGGAGCCGCCGCAGGTGAGAACAGGGCTGAGGGTCACGTTCGATTTCGTGAAGCCGCTCAGGGTGCCGTCGGCGTAGATCCGATACCGGGTCACGCCCGCGTCGCGCGCGGTGTCGAACGAATCGACGTAGACCAGATCCGCCGCCGTTCCCGTGAGGTAGACGTTGGGCGTGGACTGCTCTTTCGCGAGGATCCCCGAGGCGAGAACCGGACGCCCGAGCGGAATGCCGGCCGCAGAGGCGGCCTTCATCGTCGCCACGTAGGTCGGACGTGAGCCGGTGAGCTCGGCCCACGCCCAATCGTCGACGACATAGCGCTTCTGGTTGTCCCGCCAGACGTAGTAGTCGACCGATCCCTCGGCCTTGAAGTAGTCGCCGACAGCGTCCCCGGTGCGGTAGGCATCGATGTGCGAGGGAGACAGGTTGACGTAGTCGCCGAACGCATACCCGAATCGGGCGATGAGGTCACCACTGGAGAACCAGTGCTTCGTGCCGTCGCTCTCGAGGAGGTACAGCGCACCGTTGCGAGCATCGTGAACGTAGCGCGAGGCATCCCTGCCTGCCGGCAGCGAGGTCAGATAGGTATCGGGAACTGTGGACACTGTGGGCAACGCCGACATCAGCACCCGCAGCGTGGCCTCATCCGGGATGTAGTGCTTGACACCCTCGGTCACGAAGTACATCGCCGGCGACGAAGCAGACTTCACGATCGGGGCGTACCGCGTCTGAAGGCTGCCGAACCAGTCTGAGAAGTAGTTGTAGAAGTTGCGGTTGCCGTAACTCGAGCACCCGTCGCCCTCGCCGTATCCTGCACGAAGCGCTGCCGCGTTGGGCTGATACGGCGTGTAGTAGTAGAGGTTCGCCGTGGCCTGGTTCTCGATGTAGACCGGCGAAGAACCGCAGGACTGATTCGGGTTGAACTGCACGTTCCACGTCTTGCCCGGTGTGTACCAGTTGAAGTACGTGCTCTGCCCGTACAGCTTGAACTGTCGAGCGGCGCCGTACACCTGGTTGTAGAACCCGTAGTACCTCGTGTCGCATGCGGCCGTGTCCGGGCACCCCTGCCCCATCGCGATCGTGTACCGCCAGTCCGACGGCCACGTATGTGTGACGAGTCCCTGCTCCTTCTGGAGCGTCGCCAGGATCACCTGCGGGTTGATACCGCACGCGGCGGCCACCTTCTGGATGATGCGCGCCGCCGACTCCGCAGTCGCACCGTCGTATCGGCCGCAGTAAGCGTCGGCCGCACGGGTGACGGTGTCCTGGCGGAAGTCCTTCAAGCAGGTGTAACCGGACTGACAGTTCGGCACGCGGGTGCGCAGGAACGCGTCGATCTGCGCCTCCGACATCGTCGTGGAGTCGTAGAAGACCGCGTTCGAGATGATGTTCCCGGGACGGAACTGCGAGAGATCGGCGGCGGACAGCACCTGACGAGAGGAAACGGCGGACTGCGTCCCCGCAGCGGCGACGGAGGACTGCACCTCCACAGCGGCGACAGCGACGTTCGGTGTCGCACCGATCAGCGCGAGCGCCGCGGCGAACGCCAGGAACAACCGGAGCGGACGCGAGCGCGCTGTGTTAGATCTCACCGGCATATTCTTGCGGACAACCCTGGTGCGACCACGGCGATACGGGTTCGACACGCCAGAGTCGGCGACCCCGGTGTGGCACGATTGACGGGTGAAGGGCATAATTCTCGCCGGTGGTTCTGGCACGCGCTTGCATCCGATCACGCTGGGTGTGTCGAAGCAGTTGATCCCGGTGTACGACAAGCCGATGGTGTACTACCCGTTGTCGACGTTGATGTTGGCGGGTATCCGGGACATCCTGGTGATCACGACGCCGCATGATGCGGAGCACTTCGAGCGTCTTCTGGGTGACGGGTCGAAGTTCGGGATCAATCTGTCGTTCGCGGCGCAGCCGTCGCCGGATGGGTTGGCGCAGGCGTTCACGATCGGTGCGGATCACATCGGTGATGACAAGGTCGCGCTCGTGCTGGGTGACAACCTGTTGTACGGGCCTGGTCTGGGGTCGCAGTTGTCCCGGTACGCGGATGTCGACGGGGGTGCGGTGTTCGCGTATTACGTCGCGGAGCCGTCGGCGTACGGGGTGGTGGAGTTCGATGCGGCGGGGCGGGCGGTGTCTCTGGAGGAGAAGCCTGCGGAGCCGAAGAGCAATTACGCGGTCCCGGGTCTGTACTTCTATGACAACGATGTGATCGAGATCGCCCGGAACCTGTCTCCGTCGCCGCGGGGCGAGTACGAGATCACCGATGTGAACCGTGCGTATCTGGAGGCGGGGAAGCTGCAGGTCGAGGTCCTCCCCCGCGGTACGGCGTGGCTGGATACCGGCACGTTCGATCAGATGATGGACGCCGGCGAGTACGTGCGCACCATGGAGCGGCGCACCGGGATGCGGATCGGGGTGCCCGAGGAAGTCGCGTGGCGGCAGGGGTTCCTCTCCGACGCGGAGCTGGAAGAACGTGCGGGCAAGCTCGTGAAGTCGGGGTACGGGACGTACCTGTTGGATCTGTTGAAGCGGGGGAAGTAGCGCATGGCACGTTTGTTGGTCACTGGTGGCGCCGGATTCATCGGATCGAACTTCGTCCACCACGTCGTGCAGCACACCGACCATGTGGTGACCGTGCTGGACAAGCTCACCTACGCCGGCAACGAGTCCTCCCTCGCGGGCCTCCCCGAGGACCGGGTCCGTCTCGTGAAGGGCGACATCGCCGACGCCGACCTCGTCGACACCCTGTTCGCGGACGCCGACGCGGTCGTCCATTACGCCGCGGAGTCGCACAACGACAACTCCCTCAACGACCCGCGCCCGTTCCTGGACACCAACATCGTCGGCACGTACACGCTGCTCGAAGCCGCCCGCAAGCACGGCACCCGGTTCCACCACATCTCCACCGACGAGGTCTACGGCGACCTGGAGCTCGACGACCCGGCACGGTTCACCGAGAACACCCCCTACAACCCGTCCTCGCCGTACTCCTCGACGAAGGCCGGCAGCGACCTCCTCGTCCGCGCCTGGGTGCGGTCCTTCGGTGTGCAGGCGACCATCTCGAACTGCTCCAACAACTACGGCCCCTACCAGCACGTGGAGAAGTTCATCCCCCGCCAGATCACCAACGTGATCCGCGGCATCCGTCCCAAGCTCTACGGTGCCGGCGAGAACGTCCGCGACTGGATCCACGCCGACGACCACTCCTCCGCCGTCCTCACCATCCTCGACAACGGGAAGATCGGCGAGACCTATCTCATCGGCGCCGACGGCGAGAAGGACAACAAGACCGTCGTCGAACTCATCCTCACCCTCATGGGGGAAGAACCCGACGCCTACGACCACGTCACCGACCGACCCGGCCACGACATGCGTTACGCCATCGACTCCACCAAACTCCGCACCGAACTCGGCTGGACACCCCAGTACCGCGACTTCGACGCGGGCCTGGCCGCCACCATCGACTGGTACAAAGCCAACGAACCCTGGTGGGCACCCGCCAAAGACGGCGTCGAAGCCTTCTACGCCTCGAAAGGCCAGTAACCCCGATGACCGAGTACGCCAAGCCGCTCTCCGTCACCGAAACCCCGATTCCCGGACTGGTCGTCTTCGATCTGCCCGTCCACGGCGACGCGCGCGGATGGTTCAAGGAGAACTGGCAGCGGGAGAAGATGACCGCCCTCGGGCTGCCGGACTTCGGACCGGTGCAGAACAACATCTCCTTCAACGACGCGGCCGGGACCACGCGCGGCATCCACGCGGAACCGTGGGACAAGTGGGTGTCCGTCGCGACAGGACGGATCTTCGGTGCCTGGGTCGACCTCCGTGAGGGAGAGACATTCGGGGCTGTCTACACGACCGAGCTCGACCCCTCGAAGGCGATCTTCGTCCCCCGTGGCGTCGGCAACAGCTACCAGACCCTGGACGAGAACACCGCCTACACCTACCTCGTCAACGACCACTGGTCCCCCACCGCTTCCTACACCTTCCTCAACCTCGCCGACGAGACCGCCGCGATAACCTGGCCCATCCCACTGGACCAGGTCGAGATCAGCGACAAAGACAAGGCACACCCTCGCTTGCAGGACGTGACCCCGATGCCCCCGGCGAAGATCCTCGTCACCGGGTCGAACGGGCAACTCGGCAAGGCCCTTCGCGATGCGCTCGGCGACGCGCCCCACGTCGAATACACCACCCGCGACACCCTCGACCTGACGGATCCCGAACTCGGCACGGCCCGACGGTGGCGAGATTACGACACCATCATCAACGCCGCGGCCTACACCGCCGTCGATAAAGCCGAGACCCCCGAGGGGCGCGCCGCAGCGTGGGCGGCGAACGTGACCGCCGTGACGGGCCTCGCTACGATCGCCGCCCAGAACGGCATCACCCTGGTCCACGTCTCGAGCGACTACGTGTTCGACGGAACGAAAGACGGCGCCTACGGCGAGAGCGACCCCGTGTCACCGCTCGGCGTCTACGGACAGACGAAGGCCGCCGGCGACGCCGCGGTGGCCACCGTTCCCCGCCACTACATCGTCCGCACCAGCTGGGTCATCGGCGACGGCAACAACTTCGTCCGCACGATGGCCTCCCTCGCCGAACGCGGGATCGACCCCGCCGTCGTCGACGACCAATACGGCCGGCTCACGTTCACGCCGACCATCGCCGACGCCATCCGACACCTCCTCGACACCCGCGCGCCCTACGGCACGTACAACGTCACCAACACCGGCGAGCCCACCACGTGGTACGACATCGCGCGCGACGTCTACCGACTCACCGGACACGACCCCGACCGCGTCACCCCCGTCGACACCGCCGCCTACTTCGAGAACGCCGCAGGACCCGTCTCCCCGCGTCCGCGCAACAGCACCCTCGACCTCGCCCGCATCACAGCGACGGGCTTCACACCCGACGACGCGCGCGAGCTGACCGCGGGGTGGTTGAGCAGCCCCGCCTGACCCGCGCGGCCTGCTGTGGTGCGAGCGCACAGCCGATCGCGATTACAGTAGATGACCGCGCGCCCGAGCGCCGTGAAAGAAGACCCATGTCCGATCAGTCCTCATTTGTCGCTCCCGGCAGAAGCGTCGGGCTGGCAGACGTCTTCCGCCGTCGATATCTTCTGTCGTTGATCGTCCGCAAGGAGATCGGCATCCGCTACCGCGGATCCGTGCTCGGGTGGATGTGGTCGTACGTCAAACCGCTCGTGCAGTTCGTCGTGTTCTACCTCGCCATCGGCGTCTTCCTCGGGATGAACGGGCGCGTGGAGTACTTCCCGCTCTATCTGCTCGCGGGCATCACCGTGGTCACGTTCTTCAGCGAGGCCTTCACCAACGGCACCCGTTCGCTGGTCGACAACGCGGCGCTCATCAAGAAGATCTACCTCCCCCGAGAGATGTTCCCTGTCGCGAGTGTCTTGGTCGCGGCCGTCAACATCCTGCCGCAGATCCTCGTCGTCACGGTCATCGCTGTCTTCTTCGGCTGGGCACCATCGGCGCTGCACATCGCAGCCCTCCTGCTCGGCCTGGTCATCGTGGCCATGCTGGCCACCGGGCTCGGCCTGCTGTTCGGGGCTGTGAACGTCACGTTCCGCGACGCGCAGAGCTTCGTGGAGATCATCACCATGTGCGCGGTGTGGGCCTCGCCCGTGATGTACCAGTGGGAGATGGTGCAGCAGAAGGTTCCGGACTGGCTGTTCGTCCTCTATCGGATGAACCCGATCACGGCGGCGGTCGAGCTGTTCCACTTCGGCATCTGGTTCCCCCTGGAGCCCGTGGATGGACAGTTGATTCCCGACATGTGGCTCTTCGCGGGGATCGGCACGGTCCTCTCCCTCGCTTTTCTCGTGATCGGTCAGCTGGTGTTCCGGCGGTTGGAGGGACGTTTTGCACAGGATCTCTGAGGCTGTGACGACATCGAACAACCGCATCGTGGTGGACGGCGTGCACAAGGAGTTCAAACTCCGTCACACGCACTCCATCAAGGAGACCTTCGTCGCGGCGGTCCGCCGGAAGCCGTTGACCACAAAATTCCACGCTCTGGACGGGATCTCCTTCGAGGTGGGACAGGGCGAATCGATCGCCCTCCTGGGATACAACGGCTCGGGCAAGTCGACCATGTTGAAGCTGATCTCCGGGGTCCTTCTACCCGACACCGGGCGCGTGCTCACCCGAGGGCGCGTTGCGGGGCTCATAGAGGTCGGGGCGGGCTTCCACCCGGACCTCTCCGGCCGCGAGAACATCTTCCTCAATGCCGCGATCCTGGGCATGAGCAAGAAGGAGACGGAAGAGCGCTACGACGATATCGTCGCGTTCAGCGAGATCGAGCAGTTCATCGACACCGAGGTGAAGCACTACTCGTCGGGGATGTTCCTGAGGCTGGCGTTCTCCGTCGCGATCCACACCGAGGTCGACATCCTCCTCATCGACGAGATCCTCTCGGTCGGAGACGAGCCCTTCCAGCAGAAGTGCCTGGCGCGGATCCGTGAGCTGCACGCGAAAGGGAAGACCCTCGTCGTCGTCAGTCACGACCTCGACATGGTCTCCGATCTCTGCGAACGCGGCATCCTTCTGAAGGACGGCAAGGTCAGGTACGACGGCGCGAGCAAGGACGCCGTCGCTCTGATGCGCAACTGATCCTCGGACGCCGATCAGAGGTCGGCGTGGAGCGCCCACACGCGCTCGGCCGATTCGCGCCATGAGAAGGCCTGCGCCCGATCGCGGGACAGCACCCGCAGCCGGTCGGCCGCATCACCGGCGGCCCGCACCAGCGCCGCACCGAGCTCTTCCTGCCAGACGAGGATCCCGGCGTCCACGAGCACCTCGCGGTGCACGGGTGAATCCGCCGCGACGACGGGTACGCCCAACGCGAGCGCCTCGACGACGCGCCAGGGCCAGTCCGACCGCATCGACGGCGCGAGCAGCACGCTCGCACCTCCCAGGACGGCCGCGCGGTCCCAGGTCTCGAGCGCACCGCGAACGTGCACGCGCGAGGCCGCGAGCCCAGCGGCTGACGCGAGATCCGCCACGGCCGGCTCCTCGCCCTCGGGGCAGTCGAGCACGACGACGTCAGCGGTCTCGCCCGACTCGACGACGGCGCGGAACGCGTGCGCGAGTCCGTCCGATTCCACGGCACCGCCGGCGACGGCGATGAATGAGGAGGGCAGGTCGAGGGCGCGCAGGCGCCCGACGTGATCGTTGGGCACCCGGAACCCCACGGGTGCGGCGCCGGAGATGACGCGCACCCGCCGGCCGAAACGGCCGAGCTCGCCGAGCCTCGAGGCGAGCGCATGAGTGGGGACGACGATCGCATCCGCGTGCTTCTCGGCGCGCTTGAGCATCGCCTTGTACCAGACGACCTCGGTGCGCGAGAGGGTGTCGGGCGCCTCCCAGGCGCGGAGATCCCAGACGGTGGCCACGAGCTGGTGCGTGTCGTTGACCCGGTCGTGCCGCACGAGTGGCGCGAGCAGCGTCGGCGAGTGGATCATGCCCTTTCCGACGCCCGGGGCGATGCCGAGCTGCCACGACGCGGCGAGCTCGCGGCGGGCGAGGCCGAGCCGGTGCACGTCGGCGAGACCCGCAGCATCCGCGTCGTCGAGCCCCGGAGACGGCACGATCCCCTCGACGACGCATCCCGACGGCGCGGTCTCGGCCAGGGCGCGGACGAGTTCTCGCGACGCCTCGGCGAGCGCCGGGGCTGTCGGAGCGACGAGCTGGTCGAGGACGACGCGCAGCGCAACCGTCACTCGGTCGGCTCCGGGGTCGGTGGATGCAGCGTGCTGTCGACGAGCTGCTGGATGTACGCGACGTCGGGCGAGTCCTGAACGATCTGGTGCGCCTCGGGCGTGAGCTCGATCGTCGTGACCGGCTGCTCCTTCGCCTTCAGAGCGAGGTCGACCAGAGTGGGGAGCAGCCCCTGCGGCAGGTCGGTCTGCACGAGGTTCGTGCCGGCGGTCGCGACGCTCTGGAAGCGGGTGAGCACGGTCTCGGGGGTGAACTGAGCGAGGATCGCTTCCTGCAGCTGGCGCTGGCGCAGCATCCGGTCCCAGTCGCTCGTCGTGTACCGCGAACGGGCGTACCACTGGGCCGTGTCGCCGTCCATGTGCTGCGGACCGGCCTCGATCCACCCGATGGCCCAGTCTTCGGCGGGCTCGCCCGTGTACTGCGGCCCGCCGCCCTTGGGCAGGCGCTGTGCGACGTCGATGTCGACCCCGCCGAGCGCGTCGATCATGGCGGCGAAGCCGTGCATGTCGATGAAGACGTAGTACGGGATGGTGATGCCGAGGAGCCCTTCGGCTGCGTCCTTGGTCGCTTCGACACCGGGCTCTGAGCCGTTGGCGACGGCGTCGGGGTAGAGGGCGTTGCCGTCGCGGCACACCTCGACCTCGGTGCGCAGCTGGTTGATGCCGCTCCCCCACCCGCAGGTGGCACTGGACTTGCCCTCGTGCACGTCGGGGTAGAGGTCTTGCATCGGTCCTGGCGCGAACGGGAAGTGCCCGAGGTCGCGCGGGATGCCGGTGATGGTCGTCGCGCCGGTCTCGGCGTTGACCGAGACGACCGAGATGCTGTCGAAGCGCATGGAATCGCGCCCCTCGCCGCTGTCCGCGCCGAGGAGAAGGATGTTGTAGTAGCCGTCCGACGGTGGGACGACCGCGGCCGAGGAGCCGAAGATCGCTCCGAGAGCCTCGCGGGTCGAACCGGCGACCTGCGCGCCGTACGCCGCCGTGGTCGACGACGCGGCGACGAGGATGATCGCGAGGGCGGGGATCCCGATGCGCGAGAGCGTCTTGACCCGCACGAGCCGCACGAGCCGCAGCGTGTCGACGGTGAGCACGATCCAGAGCACGGCGTAGGCGATGAAGAGCCCCTGCACGATGAGGAGGGGGATCGGGCGCAGGAGCGACAGCGGAGCGGGGAGCCAGGCCCCCGAGGCGATGCTGAAAGTGCCGGAGGGCCAGAGCAGCGCTCCGAGGCCCGCGAAGACGACGAGCAGCCACATGAAGACCGTGGCGCCGAGTCCGAAGCGTCCGAGCTTGCGGCTTCCGGCGAGCACCTGGGCCGAGCCGGGCAGCAGGAAGTTGAGCGCGACCAGCCACCAGCCGCGTTTCGTCATCATGCCGGCGGAGGTGACGTCGGGATTGCGGATCGGACGCGACTCGACGACGCTCTTGCGCACCGGGCGCTGGAGCGGCGGGCTGGCCACGCTCACAACGACTCCTTCAGCCGGCGGTTCTTCTCCTCGACCTGCGCCTCGAGGTCCCGGGCGAAGGTTTCCACGCGGTCGGCGATCGCGGCGTCTCCGGCACCGAGGATGCGGGCCGCGAGGAGTCCGGCGTTCTTGGCGCCGTTGATCGAGACGGTCGCGACCGGGATGCCCGCGGGCATCTGCACGATGCTCAGCAGCGAGTCCAGGCCGTCGAGCGTCGCGAGCTGCACGGGGACGCCGATGACGGGGAGAGCCGTGACGGAGGCGAGCATGCCCGGGAGATGCGCCGCACCGCCGGCCCCGGCGATGATCACGCGGAGACCGCGCTCCCGCGCCTCGCGGCCGTACCTGAGGAGCTTGTCGGGCGTGCGGTGGGCCGAGACGACCTCCACCTCGTGCGCGATCCCGAAGTCGGTGAGGGCCTGCGAAGCATCCGCCATCACCCTCCAATCGGAATCGGAGCCCATGACGACGCCGACCACGGGCGCGTCGGAAGAATGCAGCGGTCGGGTCACGCCCATAAGGCTAGGACGCATCGCTGGAAGATCACCGCAACGCGCGGCAGTCGGGAGCGACTCGGATGCCGCGCACCCCCGCCGACCCTTCGACCGGGCTCGCGCACCGGGGCGCGTCGTCGGTCATGTCGGCCTGTCCTGGCCGCCTCGACGCGCGGTCAGGCTCCCAGAGTCGCCAGGATGTCTTCGACGTACCCGTCGAGAGGGTGGTTCAGCCACGAGGTCGCCACCCAGACATTGCCTCGAAGAGCGTGCGTCTCGCCGCGGACATAGGGGACGTCGTCCAGGCTCACCCCGCGCTGTTCGATGCTGCAGACCGTACCGCCGCCCTGGTCGCCGCAGCCGAACCCGCCCTCCGCGAGCTCCGTCTCGATCGCCGCGGCCTGCGCCGCGTCGACGACCGTGACGTTCGTCGTGATACCGACGCTGCCGGGCGCCCCCCACGAGCAGCGGAGGGTGGGCAGGGTTTCGAGGTCGCCCAGCAGCGCCGCGTTCTGCGTCGCCAGCATCGTGACGGCCGGATCGTTCAGAGGCAGGCCTTCCTGCTCCAGCGACGATAGCATCGCCGGCGAATAGATCTGCGCGCAGTCGTCGGGCAGGGCGATGCCGGCAGTCGTCTCGGAGGCCTCGGGCGTGGGCGACGGGTCGGCTGCGGCCGACGATGTCGGCGTCGCCGAGGTGGGAGCCTCCGACGGGGTGGTCGCCGACTCGGCGACGCATCCGGAGAGCACGACGGCGAGCAGCAGGGTGGTCACGCCGATCGTCGAACGGCTGCGGAACATGGCGCCTCCTGGGGTCGTGCTCGACAGTAGTCGACCGCTCGGACCGGCCCGCGTCGACGCTCCGACCGACCCGCCGCCGGTGGCCGAGCTGTGGCAGGCGTCCGAGGTGATCACCGGCTCGCCTGCCTAGACTTCTCGACGATGGACACCCGCGTCGCGCCCCTGGATCGGGCCTTCGTCGACGTCGGCGGCCGACGAGTCGAGGTCTTCGACGCGGGCTCGTCGCCGGTCGGCACCGCGGTCGTGGTGCTGCTCACCGGGGCGGGCGACACCGCCCGCTCGTGGCTGCCTCTCCAGACGGTGCTCGCGCGCACGGTGCGCGTGATCTCCTACGAGCGCTCGGGGATCGGAGAGAGCTCACCCGGCTCCCCCCGCACGATCGACGGCCTCGTCGCCGAGCTCGAGGGCGTCATCGCCGCGCTCGCACCCGCTGCCCGGGTGCTGCTGGTCGGCCACTCGTTCGGCGCGCTCATCGCACGCGTGTACGCCGCACGGCACCCCGATCGAGCCGCCGGCCTCGTCATGCTCGACGCGACGCCCGACCGGCTCGCCTCCGACCCGGTGCGCCGCCGGGGCTACCGTCTCTACGCCGAGAGCATCGCCACGTCACGTCGGGTGCTGCCCGCTCCCCTGTTCGCCCGCCTGGTGCGGCGCAACGCGCTGCCGCTGTACCCCGGACGCGGGCCGTTCCTCGCAGCGCTCACGCCCCGGGCACGCGACGAGTGGCACCGCGCCGTGACCGCCCTCTTCCTCGGTGACGCGGTCGAGGAGATGCGGGCGGTGCTCCCCGGAACCGTCGCGGCGGCAGCCGAACTGGGCGACGCGATGCACGGCGACCTGCCGGTGGCGCTGCTGACGAGCGGCACCTACGGCCGCGGGTGGATCACGATGCACGATGCGGTCGCGCTGCGCTACCCGAATGCGACGCACCGCCTTTCGGGCGACCGTTTCCACAACGTGCACATGCGTCATTTCGAGCGGATCGCCGAGACGGTGCGCGCGATGCTCGATGCCGCGTCGGACGAGCCGCGCGCCCGGTGAGGGCTCAGACTGGGAGCCCACCCCTCGAGGAGATTCCGATGCCATTGCCCGACGCCCTGCTCGACCTGCTGCGCCAGCCGAGCCCCTGCTTCCTGTCCACGATCATGCCCGACGGGTCGCCCCAGGTGACCGAGACGTGGGTCGACACCGACGGCGACCACGTCGTGATCAACACGGTCGTCGGCTTCGTGAAAGTGCGCAACGTCGAGCGCGACCCGCGTGTGGCGGTCGCCATCCAGGATCCGTCGAACCCGTTCCGCTACATCCAGGTGCGCGGCAGGGTCGTCGGCATGACGACCGAGGGCGCGGTCGAGAGCATCGAGGCGCTCTCGCAGAAGTACACCGGCCGGCCCTACCCCTGGTACGGCGGACGCGACCAGCAGCGCATCATCCTCACCATCGCGGCCGACAGCATCAGCGGCCAGGGATAGCGGAGCGGGATCAGTCGAGGAAGACAGAGGCTGCGGCGCGGGCCTCGTAGACGACGTCGTCGAGATCTTCGCCGGCCACGGTGACGTGCCCCACCTTGCGACCGGGCCGCGGGGCCTTGCCGTAGGTGTGGATCTTCGCCGCGGGGTGCGACGCCATCGCCGCGTCGAAGCGATCGTCGAGCCCGCCCTGCGCGGGGCCGCCGAGGATGTTGACCATCACGGTCCACGGGCGGGTGGCCTCGGTCGCTCCGAACGGCAGATCGAGCACGGCGCGCAGATGCTGCTCGAACTGGCTCGTCACGGCGCCGTCCTGGGTCCAGTGGCCGCTGTTGTGCGGGCGCATGGCGAGCTCGTTGACGAGGATGCGGCCGTCGACGGTCTCGAACAGCTCGACCGCCAGCATCCCGGTGACCCCGATCCCCTCGGCGATCGCCATCCCGATGTCCTCCGCCGCGAGCGCCAGACGTTCGCTCGCCCGCGGCGCCGGGGCGACGACCTCCACGCAGACGCCGTCGCGCTGGACCGTCTCGACGAGCGGGAAGGCCCGCATGCCGCCGGACGGGCGACGCGCGATCTGCTGGGCGAGCTCGCGCGAGAAGTCGACGAGCTCCTCCACGAGCAGCTCGCCGCCGCGGGCGTCCTCGGCGAGCGCGGCGAACCAGTCCGCAGCCTCGGTGGCGGCCGAGACGACGCGCACACCCTTGCCGTCGTATCCGCCGCGAGGGGTCTTCACGACCGCACGCCCGCCGTGGGCGTCGATGAAGTCCTGCAGCTGGGCGGCGTCGGACACGGCGGCCCAGTCGGGCTGCGGCATGCCGAGCTCGGTCATCCGCGCCCGCAGCACCAGCTTGTCCTGGGCGACGGCGAGGGCGTCGGGGCCGGGGTGCACGGCGACGCCGGCGGCGACCAGCGCCGCGAGCACCTCCTGCGGGACGTGCTCGTGGTCGAACGTGATGACGTCGACGTCGCGGGCGAACGCGAGCACCGTCTCGGCGTCGCGGTAATCGCCGACCGCCGTGGCCGCGAGACCCGCGGCCATCCCGGTCTCCTCGGCCAGCACGCGCAGCTCGATCCCGAGTTCGACCGCGGGCGCGATCATCATCCGCGCCAACTGGCCACCGCCGACCACACCCACACGCAGTGTCATGCCACTCCCTCGTTCGAGTCCGTCGCTCCCATCTTCGCGCACTCGCGCTCGATGGTCAGGAGGGCAGCGGCGGCGGGGTCAGGCTCTGGGAGTCGCGGTGGGCGAGGATCTGGTTGACCTCGACCTGGTCGACCAGCACTTCGTAGACGAGGGCGACGTTCGCGATGCGCCGCAGACGCACGGGCGCGTCCACGCCGTTCGACAGCACGAGGGTGCCCCCGCCGCCGATGCGCTGGAGGATTCCGCGCTTGAGTTGCACCGTGTATCCGCGAACATGGGACAGCTCTGCGCGGCGACGGCCGAACGGGCCCGATCGGGCGATCACGCGACGCGTGGTGATCGTGTAGCGCTGCGCCCACCAGCTGACGAACGGCAGCACGACGAGGAGAAGCACGACGGCGCCGGCGGCGCTCAGCAGCATCCAGTCGGCGAACGGCTCGCGCAGGTTGTCGTAGAAGTACCCGACCGCGCCGGCGACCGCGATGAGGACGACGGCCGACCAGAACAGCCGGGTCGCGCGCGGGCGGAGGCGCGCCACCCGCAGCTCGGGCGTCGGCGCTCCGGGCGCCGGCGTCAGCGGGCGCCCCCCGAGGGTCGTCGGCTGGGTCACGCACTCATTGTCACCCGCCCCGCCGACGTCGGGGTGATCCCACGCGGCACGCCGGTCAACGAGACGGCGGACGGCTCAGCGCACGTGCTGCACGTCGCCGGCCGCGACCGGCGTCTCCACACCGTCGACGACCACGACGAGGCGCCCGTCGGGGTCGATGCGCTGCGCACGACCCTCCAGCGCCCTGTCGTCGGGCAGCGACACGACGACATCGCGGCCGAGCGTCGCGCACAGGCTCTCGACCTCCCCCAGAACGTTCGCCGCGGCGGCGTCACCGCCGAGTGTGATGAGCGCCTGGAGCTGCTCGTCGAGCGCGCGCAGGAAGTCGGCCAGCAGCCGGTCGTCGTCGCACTCCGCTCCGACCGCGGCGAACGAGGTCGCCGTAGAGACGGGGAGGTCGGCCCGGGTCATACGGGTGTTGACTCCGGCTCCGACGACGACCGCGTCCATCGTGCCGGGGAGGGCTTCGGCGAGGATGCCGCAGATCTTCGCGCCGTCGACGAGCACGTCATTCGGCCACTTCAGCTGGGTCGTGTTGCCCGTGCCCTTCAACTGCGCGGCCACCGCGCGGGTCATCGCCGCCCCCGCGATGAGCGGGATCCACCCGCGCGAAGCGGCGGGAAGCCCCTCGACCCGCACGAGCACCGAGACGGCGAGGGCCGTGCCCGGCGGCGCGGTCCAGGTGCGTCCGAGCCGCCCGCGTCCGGCGCGCTGGTCGGTCGTCACGAGCGCGGCCAGGTGCGGCCAGCCCTCGGGGTCGGCGGATGCGGCGGCGACCGCGTCGGCGTTGGTCGAATCGGTGGTCGCGACCACCTGCAGGCGCGGACTGACGGCGGCGGCGAGCGGGTAGCCCTCGGCGGGGATCGGCATGGCCACACCCTACGCGGGCCCGCACCGCGCAGCATCCGATGTTGACAGCCCGGCCCGCCTCAGCCGCTCGACCCGAATCGGTGAAATCGGCCGGAGTCGGTGCGCGTCGACGTGAACACGCACCGAATCGGGCCGATTTCACCGCGGACACGGAAGAAGGGACGCGTCCTCCCCAGGCGGTCTGCGGCGGGATCTCTCCCCATTCGCCCTCTTTGCATCCGCGGGCCGCGAGCACGCGGCAACGGTGGGCGGATGGGTTCGAGCACGAGATCTCTGCGGCACCTCGTCGTCGCGCGCGGTTACGTCCATCTGGCGGAGGTCCGCGAGGCCGGGTGGCGACCCGACGCCATCCGCGCGGCCGTCACGAGGGAAGGGCTGGTGCGAGCGGGCCGCGACTGGGTGCTGCTTCCCAGCGCACCCCCGGAACTGCTGCTCGCCGCCCGAACCGGCTGCGCGGTCACCTGCGTCTCGGCGGCATCGCTGCGCACGCTCTGGCGCGCCGACGACGACCGCGCCGTCCATCTGGCGGTGCCCAGAGGAGCGCGCAGCTCGCCGGCCGGCGCACACGGACATTGGGGCGCCGGCGTCGTTCCGCGGCCCCGGCGTCTTCTCGTCGACGCGGTCGAGAACATGCTCGCCGCCGTGGCGACCTGTCGTCCTCACGAACAAGCCCTCGCGATCTGGGAATCGGCGGCGCGCGCCCGCCTCATCACCGTCGAGGGCATCGGGGCGATCGACTGGCGCGGCGAGCGGGCTCGCGCCCTCCGCGACGAGACCACCGCTCTGTCGCACTCGGGCCTCGAGACCTTCTTCGTCTCGCGGATGCGGCGGCGAGGCGTCGAGGTTCGACAGCAGGTCAAGATCGACGGCCATCACGTCGACGGCCTCATCGGCGCCCGGCTCATCGTGCAGATCGACGGCTTCGCCCACCACTCCGATCCGCGACAACGTCGATCCGACATCGCCCACGACCGCCGGCTGCGGTTGCTCGGATACACCGTGCTGCGTTTCGATTACCGCGAGATCGTCGACGATTGGACCCGGGTGGAGGCCACCGTCCTGGCCGCCATGGCGCAGAATCTTCACCTCGCGCGATGACCCGCCCCCTATCCGAATCGGTGCGTTCGGCGCGTTTCGGTGACCGCGAGGGGGTAGTCGCACCGAATCGCGCCGAATTCACCGACATGCGCAGGGCGACAGGGGATCCGGCGAGTCGTTGTGCCGACCCTCCAAGGCCGAGAGGGAGCCCGCCGCTAGTGTGGAACGCGTGACAGAGCAGCCCGACCACGCGACCACCGCCGGCAAGATCGCCGACCTCCGCACGAGGTACCAGGAGGCGGTCGTCGATGCCGAGGCCGCCGCCCAGGCCAAGCAGCACGCGAAGGGCAAGTTCACCGCCCGCGAACGCATCGCCCTGCTGGTCGATCCGGGCTCGTTCGTCGAACTCGACGAGTACGTCCGCCACCGCACGACGGCCTTCGGCATGGACAAGTCGCGACCCTACGGCGACTCCGTCGTCACCGGCACGGGAACGATCCACGGCCGCACGGTCGCCGTCTACGCGCAGGACTTCTCCACCTTCGGCGGCTCGCTCGGCGAGGCGGCCGGCGACAAGATCATCAAGGTGATGGAGCTCGCGCTGCGCAGCGGCATCCCCATCATCGGCATCCTCGACTCCGGCGGCGCCCGCATCCAGGAGGGCGTGGTCGCCCTCGGCAAGTACGGCGAGATCTTCCGCCTGAACACCGCGGCCTCGGGTGTCATCCCCCAGATCTCGCTCATCATGGGCCCCGCGGCGGGCGGCGCGGTCTACTCCCCCGCCCTCACCGACTTCGTGATCATGGTCGACAAGACGAGCCAGATGTTCGTCACCGGACCCGACGTCATCAAGACCGTGACCGGCGAGGACGTCGGCATGGAGGAGCTCGGCGGCGCCTACACGCACAACACCCGCTCCGGCGTCGCGCACTACCTGGCCGAGGACGAGGACGACGCGATCGACTACGCGCGCACGCTGCTCGGGTTCCTCCCCGACAACAACATGGCCGAGACGCCCGTGTTCGACACCGGTTTCGAATTCGAGACCACGGATGCTGACCGGTCGCTCAACAGCGTCATCCCCGACTCCCCCAACCAGCCCTACGACATCAACACCGTGATCGGTCGCCTGATGGACGACGGCGAGTTCCTCGAGGTGCAGCCGCTGTTCGCCCCGAACATCGTGATCGGGTTCGGTCGCGTCGAGGGGCGCACGGTCGGCATCATCGCGAATCAGCCGTCGCAGATGGCCGGCACGCTCAACATCGAAGCCGGCGAGAAGGCCAGCCGCTTCGTGAGGTTCTGCGATGCGTTCTCGGTGCCGATCGTCACCCTCGTCGACGTGCCCGGCTACCTGCCCGGCACCGACCAGGAGTGGACCGGCGTCATCCGCCGCGGCGCGAAGCTGCTCTACGCGTACGCCGAGGCCACCGTGCCCCTGGTGACCGTCATCCTTCGCAAGGCCTACGGCGGCGCATACATCGTCATGGGCTCGAAGCAGCTCGGCGCCGACATCAACCTCGCGTGGCCGACCGCCGAGATCGCCGTCATGGGCGGGCAGGGCGCTGTGAACATCCTCTACCGCGGCGAGATCAAGCGCGCCGAGGAGGCTGGCGAAGACGTCGCGGCCGTGCGGGCGCGTCTCGCGAGCGAGTACACCTACAACGTCGCCTCCCCGTTCCTGGCCGCCGAGCGCGGCGAGCTCGACGGCATCATCGAACCCGCCCAGACGCGCGTGTCGATCGCGAAGGCCCTCCGCGCCCTCCGCAACAAGCGTGCGACCCAGCCGGCCAAGAAGCACGGGAACATCCCCCTGTGAGCGACAGCACGGCGGCCGATGATGCGACGCCTCCCGACATCCGGGTGCGGCGCGGAAACCCGACCGACGAAGAACTCGCCGCGCTGATCGCGGTCGTCGGCGGCGCCTACCTCGCGGAGGCCGCGGAAACAGCTGTCGTGCCCCCCACCCGTTCGCGGTGGGAGCTCTCGGCTCGCGCCCTGCGTCGCCCCCTCGACCGCGATCGCGGTTGGGGCGGATTCAGCGACTGAACGGGCGACAGGCTAACCGTTTGTCCCCCGAAATACCTACAGACGCGGGTGTTCGGGTCGCAGATACTGAATGAGCTGGAACGCATTACGCGTTCGGCCGACCTGCTCTTTAGAGCCAGGCTCGGTCCCGCGGGCGGTTTTCGGGTAACCGCTCGCTCGGCGAGGGGCGGGCGGCTTCGCCGCCCCTCGCCTTCTCTTTCTTCTCTTCCACCGTCCTGGACCCCTCCCCTACCGGGACGGTGGAGGAGAAGACTTCGGTGCGCGTCAGGGTCTGCGGATCTCGCGCCAGAGGTCGACGCTGTCCTCGTCGGACAGGCTCTCCCCGTCGCCGGAACGCCCGACGACGGTGATGGCGATCTGCGCGTGCGGCGAGGTGCGGATGATCAGACGGGTGGATGCGGCGTCGCGCAGCGTGTCGGCGAGCTCGGCGCGGACGATCGCCAGCGCGGCGTCGTCCAGGTCTTCGAGACCGCCCTCGTCGAACATCGTCACCGCGGAGCCGCGGCGACGCGCAGCCTCCAGTTCGGCCCGCACCGCGTCGTCGAGGAGACGGCGGCCACGGAGTTCGTCGCGCAGGCGCCCCTCGGCCAGTCGCGCATCGACGCGCTCCTCCGGCCGGAGGTTGCCACCGGTCTCGATCGTGCGGCCCAGCACGGGACCGGCGGCCTGGAGGGCACGCTGCACCTGCACTCGGCGCTCGCGCTGGCGCCCCACCTGCGAGGCCTGCCAGGCGGAGGCCGCCTGCTGCAGGCTCGCGAGCTGCTCGGTGTCTCGGGCGGCGCGATCGAGGGCGTACATGAGCAATTGCGCGGCAGCGACCCACACGATCGAGCCGGGCAGGCCGAGGCTGAGAGCGGCGAGCGGGCCGAGCCACAGGACGGCCGACACCGACATCAGTCCGACGCCGATCCAGGCCGTCACGGGGCGCCGGCGCACCATGACCACCGTCATCAGCGCACCGATGCCGCCGATGAACCAGGTGGCGAACGGAAGACTGCGCGATTCGACCGGCACTGCAAAGAGGATCGCGTTGGGGACGACGACCGCCGCGACCAGAGAGAGCAGGGCGAGCCACAGCGGGAGGGTGGCGCGGGGAACGGCGCCGGTCGCCGCGGCGCCCGGGCGGTAGCCCCAGAAGATCACCGTCCACGTGACGACGAGATAGAGCGTCAGGGCGAGGTAGGTCAGCCAGGGCTCGTGAACGGCACCGGTGAAGAGCAGTCCGCGCGCGGCGAGATAGGCCGTGAAGGCCACTCCGATGACGGAGACGATTCCGCGGACGGTCACCAGCGATCACCGCTTTCCCAGTGGAGGGTGACGGTCGTGCCGTTCGCCCCCGATTCGATCTCGGTGCGACCGCCGACAGCGGTCACACGTGCCTGGATCGACCCGCGGATGCCCAGGCGGTCGTCGGGGATGCGGTCGATGTCGAACCCGCCGCCCGCGTCGCGCACCCGCACGGTGACTCCGCCCGGCTCCGCGCGCCCGCGCAGCTCCACTCCGAGCCCGGCGGCGTCGGCATGCTGCACGGCGTTGGCGACGGCCTGCATCGCGGCGAGCACCAGCGCGCGCGCCACGCGCCCCGGCACGCGGGGCGTCTCGTCGTCGAGCCGCCGGAGGACCGCGGTCTCGACGCCCATCTCCCGCGCGGCCGACTCGATCTCGTCGGCGAGGTGCGCAGCATCCACCGGCTCGTCGCTGCCCTCCCACGCGTCCTTCTCCGCGTTGGCGAGACGCGTCAGTGCCTCTCGCGCCATGCTGACGGCGAGCGTGCGCTCACGCGGCGTGCCGGCGCGTTCGGCGGCGAGAAGGGCGCCGAGCACGCTGTCGTGCATGAGCGCCGCGACGGCGACGCGCTCGCGCTCGGTGGCGGCCGCCGCTGCCGCCGCCGCGTAGCTCGCGACAGCACGCGCCCGCGTCTCGTCGACGTTCGCGGCGACCGAGCGGTACGTCCAGCCCAGCACCACGAGAACACTGCCGAGGATGATCGCGAACGACACGTCGAGGCCGACGGGCACGAAGAACGCCTCGTCGAAGTCGCCCTGCACGAGGCGGGTGAGACCGAACAGCAACGGCGCCGCGATCGTGACGGCGATCTGGAGGGCGAGCGGGAGGGCGACGACGGTCGCGGCGGTGGCCACCGTCAGCAGATAGAAGGTCCAGGGCTCTTCGGTCGGCGAGGGCTGCGACCCCACCGTCGCGATCGGCCAGAGCGCCAGGGCGCCCAGGTAGACGACGACGAAGACGCCCGCGAAGACCCGGGCGAATCGGCCCATCAGGCACGCCACGATCATCGCGGCGAGGGGCAGGAAGACGGCCGCGACCAGCGGCGTGTGCCAGCCCTCGCGCTCGTCGCCCGGGCCCAGGGCCGCAACGAAGGCCTGCAGCGCGAAAACGAAGCTGCCCGCGCCGATCAGCAGTTCGCTGACGCGCTCGATGCGGGTGCGGGTGAAGGATCCGTATCCCTCCGCGGTCTCACGAGTGTGAGGGATGCGCCCCCACGCCTCGTTGAGCACCGACCTGCCCGCTTCAGCCATGGCGTTCTCCGTCGGACGGACCGATGATGCCGTCCTCCATGGCGCGCAACCGCAGGTCGATCTTCGTCGGAGCCGGTCTCCCGACCTCGACGTACTTGACTCTGACCCGCGTGATGTTCTCCTTCGCCGTGGAGTACGCCACCCCCAGCCGATCGGCCACGACCTTGAGCGGAAGCCCGGCCGCGTACAGCCGCAACACCTCGCGCTCGCGCACGGACAACTGAGCGTCGGCGAACTCGCGGTCGCCCTCGACGGCGCTCGCCCACTCGACGTTGTTCAGCAGCTCGCCACGGGCCACCGTGAGGATGGCGCCGATCACCTCGTGGATCGGCGACGCCTTGCTCACGATCCCGGCGGCACCCCACGACAACGCCTCGCGCACGGCCGCGGGCCGGTCGGCGACGCTGTGGATCAGCACGCTCGATCCGTCACCCACGAGACGCTGCACGTTCTCGGCGACCGTCGTGCCGTCGCCCAGCGTGAGGTCGAGCACGACGACGTCGGCCGGCGACTCGTCGGCGGCCAGCCGCCACTGCAGGTACTCGGTCACGTTGCTTCCCGAGAAGACGACCGCGGTCGATTCTTCGCCGGCGCAGGCGGCCTCAAGTCCGAGTCGCACCGACTCGTGATCGTCGATCAGCGCGACTCGCGTCATGTCGACATCGTATCCGTGTCGCGCTCCAGCACCGCGAGCGCCTCGACATGATGGGAGTTCGGGAACAGGTCGACGGCGCGCACCCCGCGGCGGGCGGAGTACCCGAGGTCGGCGAACGTGCGGAGGTCACGGGCGAGCGCGACCGGGTCGCAGGCGACGTAGGCGACGACCGCGGGCGACAGCGCCGCGATGCCCCGCACGACCTCGCGGCCGGCCCCGGCGCGCGGCGGGTCGAGGAGCACCACGCCCTGCGAGAGCCGCTCGCGCTCGCGGGGGGATGCTTCGGCCGCGAGCTTCGCGACGAAACGGTCGACGCGCGCGGTCTCGGCGCGGGCTCCGACCCACTCCGCGAGATTCTCACCGGCATGCTCGGTGGCGCGGGCGTCCGACTCCACCGACGTCACCCGGGTCGTCGGGCCTCCGAGGTCGCCGAGCGTCGCGGCGAAGAGCCCGACCCCGCCGTAGAGGTCGAGGTGCCAGGCGTCGGGATCGATCCGACCGAGCTCCTCGCTCACCATGCGGGTGAGCGTGTGCGCGGCCAGGCGGTGCACCTGCCAGAACCCCCGGTCGTCGACGCGGAACTCGCGCTCCCCGACACGCTCGACGACGACCTCCGGCATGCCCGGTGCGCGGCGCTCGGAGTCGGGTCGGGCGAGCACGCGGACGCGTCCGTCCGCCGGCTGCACCAGGTCGATGCGACCCGGGGCTCCCGAGCGCAGGCCCAGGGCGGCGCGTTCGACGGCGGCGGTCGCGAGCGGGAGGTCGTCGACCTCGACCACCGTGTTGCTGCGCGGGGCGTACGGGCCGACGCGGCCCTCGTCGTCGACGTGCAGGCTGACGCGGGTGCGCCACCCGGTGCCGTCGGCGGTCTCGGCCGGGAGGGTGCCGGACGACGGCTCCTCCATCGCGACCGGGAAGTCGGTGAACCGCCCGATGCGCTGCAGTGCGTCGGCGAAGACGTCGAGCTTCAGCTGCCGCTGACGGGCGAGCGCGACGTGTCCGAAGTCGGCGCCGCCGGCGCGGCGCTCCGGGGCGACGGAGATGTCGGCCGCGCCCCAGACGTGCGGGCGACGGTCGGGCGACGCATCCAGGATCTCGAGGGCCTCGGCCCGCCAGAACGACGACTTCGATGTGTCGGTCAGCCGCGCGCGCACCCGCTCGCCGGGGATGGCGTCGGGGACGAACACGACCCGACCTTCGTGTCTGGCCACGAACACGCCGCCGTGAGCGACACCCGTGACGTCGAGGTCGACGAGATCTCCTGATTGCATCCCCCGAGCTTTTCACGTCGCGACCGCCGCGGCGACCGCGACGCGACGCGGGATCGGCCCGGTACCGTCGAGGCATGCGCGTCTGCCTCGCCTCCACGTCCCCGGCCCGACTGATGCTCCTTCGTCAAGCGGGGATCGAACCCCTGACCATGGCTCCGGATGTCGATGAAGAGGTGGCCGTCGCCCAGGTCGAAGCAGCCGAGGGACGCCGCCTGCCCGCGCCCGAGCACGTTCTTCTGCTCGCACGCCGCAAGGCCGCCGACGTCGCCGAGAGGCTCGACCCCGCATTCGACGGCATCGTCATCGGCGGTGACTCGATGTTCGCGCTCGGCGACGAGATCCTGGGGAAGCCCTACACCGCCGACAACGCGATCTCCCGCTGGAATCGGATGCGGGGCGCCACCGGCGTGCTGCACTCGGGCCACAGCGTGCTCCGCGTCGTGCCCGGCGAAGAGCCTCGCGAAGCATTCGCGGTCGCCGAAGCATCCGTGACCTTCTCCGCCGACATCACCGACGACGAGGTGGCCGCCTACGTCGCGACCGGCGAACCGCTGCATGTCGCCGGGGCCTTCACCGTCGACAGCCTGGGCGGTGCGTTCATCGATCGGATCGACGGCGACCCCTCCACCGTGGTCGGGATGTCGCTGTCGACACTGCGCGTGCTGGTGCGCCGTCTCGACGTGGAATGGACCGCTCTCTGGAATCGGTGAGAGACACCCGACACGTTTGACTCATTTTCTTGTGGAGTGGCGCTAAAGGCGCGCCCCGCTCCGTCGATAGGCTGACTCTTATGCCGAAGATCGCCAAGGTGCTCATCGCGAACCGCGGCGAGATCGCCGTTCGTGTCATCCGCGCGGCGCGCGACTCGGGCAAAGCGTCCGTCGCCGTCTACGCCGACCAAGACCGAGACGCCCTCCACGCGCGTCTCGCCGACGAGGCCTATGCCCTCGAGGGCGCGACCAGCGCCGAGACCTACCTCTCGATCGAGAAGATCCTCTCCATCGCCCGACGCTCCGGTGCCGACGCCGTGCATCCCGGCTACGGCTTCCTCGCCGAGAACGCCGACTTCGCCCGCGCCGTGATCGGCGCAGGACTCGTGTGGATCGGCCCCTCGCCCGACGCCATCGAAGCGCTCGGCGACAAGGTCACCGCGCGCCACGTCGCGGAGAAGGTCGGCGCGCCGCTGGCTCCGGGCACTCCCGGCCCCGTGGCCGACGCCTCCGAGGTCGTCGCCTTCGCCGACGTGCACGGACTCCCGATCGCCATCAAGGCCGCATACGGCGGCGGCGGGCGCGGCCTGAAGGTCGCGCGCACCGCCGAAGAGATCCCCGAGATGTTCGACTCGGCCACCCGCGAGGCGATCACCGCGTTCGGTCGCGGCGAGTGCTTCGTCGAGAAGTACCTCGACAAGCCGCGCCACGTCGAGACGCAGTGCCTGGCGGATGCCGCGGGCAACGTCGTCGTCGTCTCCACGCGCGACTGCTCGCTGCAGCGGCGTCACCAGAAGCTCGTCGAGGAGGCGCCCGCGCCGTTCCTCACCCCGGAGCAGAACGACATCCTCTACACCGCGTCGAAGGCGATCCTCCGCGAGGTCGGATACGTGGGGGCGGGGACGTGCGAGTTCCTCATCGGTGCCGACGGCACGATCTCGTTCCTCGAGGTCAACACCCGCCTGCAGGTCGAGCACCCGGTCTCCGAGGAGATCACGGGCATCGACCTCGTGCGCGAGCAGTTCCGCCTCGCCGAGGGCGGAGTGCTCGACTACGACGACCCGGTGCCGACCGGCCACTCGATCGAGTTCCGCATCAACGGCGAAGACCCGGGCCGGGGCTTCCTCCCCCAGCCGGGCCCCATCCACGTCTTCAAGACGTTCGGCGGCCCGGGCATCCGCCTCGATTCGGGCGTCACCGCCGGCGACAGCGTCAGCGGCGCGTTCGACTCGCTGCTCGGCAAGATCATCGTCACCGGTCGTGACCGCGACGAGGCCCTCGAGCGCGCGCGCCGCGCACTCGACGAGTTCGAGGTCGCGGGCCTGCCGACGGTGCTGCCCTTCCACCGCAAGGTCGTGCGAGAGCCCGCGTTCACGGCCGAGGACGGCCGGTTCGGGGTCTTCACCCGCTGGATCGAGACCGAGTTCGTCAACGACATCCCGGCGTGGGACGGCGAGCTCGACGCTCCCGCCGCAGCCCCCGCGCGGCACACGGTGGTCGTCGAGGTCGGCGGCAAGCGCCTCGAGGTGAACCTCCCCGACCGCGTCGCCGCAGCTCCGGCCGGCCGCCCGGTGGCGACCGCTCCGTCGCGGCGCGCGCACGCAGCATCCGGCATCTCGGGCGCGACCGGCGACACGGTCAAGTCGCCCATGCAGGCCACGATCGTGAAGATCGCCGTCGAGGAGGGGCAGCAGGTCGTCAAGGGCGACCTCGTCGTCGTGCTCGAGGCGATGAAGATGGAGCAGCCCATCCAGGCCCACAAGGACGGCGTCGTCGGCTCGATCGACGCCACCCCCGGCACCACCGTCTCCGCCGGCCACGCTCTCCTGACGATCGCGTAGCCCGTCCGGCGCGGTTCGGCCTGCGTGGTCGGGCGCATGAGATCAGCCCGCGAGATCAGGAATGTGGCGCATTCCTGCAACTGACCACACCGATCTGTGCAGTCATTCGCCGGAAACTGGCGCACTTACGGGCACGGCCCGGGGCGGGCGGATGTTGCGGGACGGGCGGATGCTGCGCAACCGGCGGATGCTGCGGGTCGGGCGGATGCTGCGCAACCGGCGGATGCTGCGGGTCGGGCGGATGCTGCGCAACCGGCGGATGCTGCGGGTCGGGCGGATGCTGCGGCCTACGCCGGTCGACCTACGCCGGTAGGCCTGCGCGATCAGGCCCACGAGATCGGGCCCGCGTGATCAGGAATGTGGCGCATTCCTGCAACTGACCACACCGATCTGTGCAGTCATTCGCCGGGAACTGGCGCAGTCACGGGCACGGCCCGGAGCGGGCGGATGCTGCGGGTCGGGCGGATGCTGCGAGCCGGGCGGATGCGGCGAGCCGACCGCCGAGTCAGGTGTCGAGGTCGTTGCGGTCGACGACGTGCATCGCACGGGTCGCGTCGGTGATGCTCGCCGACAGCGACGGGTAAACGGCGAAGACGCGGGAGACCTGGTCGATCGTGAGGCGCCGTTCGACCGCGATCGCGATGGGGTAGATGAGCTCCGACGCGCGAGGGCCGACGATGACGCCGCCGATGACGGTGCCGCTCCCCTGCCGCGCGATGATCTTGACGAAGCCGTCTTTGATGCCCTGCATCTTCGCGCGCGGGTTCGCCGAGAGGGGGAGCTTGCGCACGACCCCGTCGATGCGTCCGTCGGCGATGTCCTGCTCCGACCAGCCGACGGTGGCGATCTCGGGCGCGGTGAAGATGTTCGCCGAGATGCGGCGGCGCTCGAGCGGGATGACCACGTCGCCGAGCGCGTGGAAGATCGCCGTGCGGCCCTGCATGGAGGCGACCGATGCCAGCGGCACGAACGTGGTGCAGTCGCCGGCGGCGTAGATGTTGGGCACGGAGGTGCGCGCGACGCGGTTCACGCGGATGTTGCCCGACGAGGTCAGCTGCACGCCGGCCTCCTCGAGTCCGATGCCGGCGGTGTTGGGGATCGAGCCGACCGCCATGAGGCAGTGGCTGCCCTCGACCGTCCGCCCGTCGGCGAGGGTCACGACGACGCCGTCGCCGGTGTTGACCACGCTCTCGGCGCGAGCCTTTGACAGCAGCGTCATGCCGCCGCGCTCGAAGACCTTCTCGAGCACCGCCGCGGCGTCGGAGTCCTCGCCGGGGAGCACCTGATCGCGGCTGGAGACGAGCGTGACCTTCGACCCGAGGTTCATGTAGGCCGAGGCGAACTCGGCGCCCGTGACGCCGGAGCCGACGACGATGAGGTGCTTCGGCAGCGAGCGCATGCCGTAGAGCTGGGTCCAGGTGAGGATGCGGTCGCCGTCGGGCTTGGCGGAGGGGAGTTCACGCGGCGACGAACCGACTGAGACGAGCAGGGTGTCCGCCTCCACGCGGTCGAAGTCGGTGCCGCCCGGTTCGGTGGCGATCACGACGGCGGAGTCGCCCTCGAGCCGCCCGTGTCCGGAGACGATGCGCACACCCGCCTCGACGAGCGAGGCGCGCATGTCGTCGGACTGCTGACGGGCGAGGGAGAGCAGCCGCGTGTTCACGGCGGCGAGGTTGATGGCGACCTCGGGCTGCAGCGGCTTGCCGTCGCCGCCCTTCGCGAACAGCTGCACGCCCAGGGCGCTCGCGCCCTTGATCGCGACCGCGGCATCGGCCGTCGCGATGAGGGTCTTCGACGGCACGACGTCGGTCATGACCGCGGCGCCGCCGACGCTCGCGCGCTCGACGAGGGTCACCTCGGCTCCGAGCTGGGCGGCGGCGAGCGCCGCTTCGTAACCGCCGGGGCCACCGCCGATGATGGCGACGCGCTGGGTTCGCTCGAAGCTGAGGGAGGACATGTACTCCATTCTGTCGCGCGTCGCGTGTGGCGACGAAACGCGGCGATTCCTAGAGTGGGCTCATGTCCTCATCTGCCGAGAACCCTCTCGATGACCCCACGGCCGATCCGTTCGAGATCGCCGCCACCGCCGCCGCCGACATCGTGCGCCTGACCGGCGTCGAGCGCCACGACATCGCCGTCACTCTGGGGAGCGGGTGGGGGCGCGCCGCCGAGCTCATCGGCGAGACCGTCGCGTCGTTCCCCGCGACGGAGGTCACCGGGTTCAGCGCGCCGGCACTCGCCGGGCACGCCGGCACGCTGCGGAGCGTGCGCACCCCCGCGGGAAAGCACGTGCTCGTCATCGGGGCCCGCACGCACTTCTACGAGAACCACGGCGTTCGCCGCGTCGTGCACAGCGTGCGCACGGCCGCAGCATCCGGTGCCTCCACCATGATCCTCACCAACGGCGCCGGAGGCATCCGCGAGACGTGGACGCCCGGACAGCCGGTGCTGATCAGCGACCACATCAACCTCACCGCCGCCTCACCTCTCGAGGGCGCGACCTTCGTCGACCTCACCGACCTGTACTCCTCACGACTGCGCGACCTCGCCCGCACGATCGACCCGAGTCTCGACGAGGGCGTCTACTGCCAGTTCCGCGGCCCCCACTACGAGACGCCCGCCGAGGTGCAGATGGCGAAGACCATCGGCGGGCACATCGTCGGCATGTCGACGGCGCTCGAGGCGATCGCGGCCCGCCAGGCGGGCATGGAGATCCTCGGCTTCTCGCTCATCACGAACCTCGCCGCCGGCATCCAGACCACGCCGTTGAGCCACGCCGAGGTGCTCGAGGCCGGCCGCGACGCCGAGCCCGTGATCTCCGCCCTGCTCGCCCGGGTCATCGAGGCGCTGTGAGCGCCGACGGGGCGACCCTCACCGACGACCTGCTGGAGGCAGCCCGCGCCTGGTTGGCGCAGGACCCCGACGGACAGACCCGCGACGAGCTGCGCGCGCTGATCAGTCGCACCGAGGAGGCGGATGCTGCGGCGGCGGCCGAGCTCGCGAACCGCTTCTCGCAGCGCCTGGCGTTCGGCACCGCGGGATTGCGCGGCGCGCTGGGCGCAGGACCCAACCGCATGAACCGCGTGCTGGTGGCTCAGGCCGCCGCGGGACTCGCGGCGTTCCTGCGGGAGCGCGCGGACGACGGCGACGCGCCGTCGGTCGTCATCGGCTACGACGGTCGTCGCAACTCCGACGTGTTCGCGCGCGACTCGGCCGAGATCTTCGCCGGCGCCGGGCTGCACGCGATCCTCCTGCCGCGGATGCTCCCCACCCCCGTGCTCGCCTTCGCCGTGCGCCACCTCGGCGCGTCGGCGGGCGTCATGGTCACCGCCAGCCACAATCCGCCCGACGACAACGGCTACAAGGTCTACCTCGGCGGCGACGACGACGGCGCGCAGATCGTCTCGCCCAGCGACTCGTCGATCGCGGCGCACATCCAGCGCATCGCCGACACGACCGAGCTCGGAGAACTCCCCCGCTCCGTCGGGTACTCGAACGCCGACGAGTCGCTCGTGGAGGCCTACGTCGCGGCGACCGCGGCCGTCTCCCCCGCGCCCGCCGGCGCAGACGGACTCCGCTGGGTCTACACCGCGATGCACGGCGTCGGGTGGGAGACCCTCTCGCGCATCGTCGAGTCGGCCGGCTACCCGGCGCCGATCCCGGTCGAGGCCCAGCTGCATCCCGACGGCGCGTTCCCCACGGTGGCGTTCCCCAACCCCGAGGAACCCGGCGCCCTCGACCTCGCGTACGAGACCGCGCGTGAGAGCTCTGCCGACCTGATCATCGCCAACGACCCCGACGCCGACCGCCTGGCGGTGGCGATCCCGGATGCTTCGGCAAACGGCGGCTGGCGGATGCTCAGCGGCAACGACGTCGGGCTGCTGCTCGGCTGGCGCGCGGCGCGCGCGGCCGTGGACGAGCACGGCGTGCCGCGCGACCCGTCGGCGTCGCTCGCCTGCTCGCTCGTCTCGTCGCCCGGGCTCGGGCGCATCGCGGAGCACTACGGACTCGGCTTCCACGAGACGTTGACGGGCTTCAAATGGATCTCGCGCGCCCCGGGTCTCGTCTACGGGTACGAGGAGGCCCTCGGGTACCTCGTCAACCCCGGCACGGTGCGCGACAAGGACGGCATCTCCGCGGCGATCGCAATGCTCGGTCTCGTCGGTCAGGCACGCGAGGACGGTCGGACCATCGCCGACGTGCTCGCCGAGTTCCGCGAGACCTTCGGCGCCTTCGCAAGCGACCAGATCTCCATCCGCGTCGACGACGTGGCCGAGATCGCCGCCATGATGGCGGCGTTGCGCGACGACCTGCCGCAGACGGTCGGCGGGGTCGCCGCATCCCAGGTCGACGACCTGCGTGACGGGCTCGGCGACCTGCCGCCCGGAGACGTGCTGCGTTTCTCGCTCGAAGACGGCTCCCGCCTCATCGTGCGCCCGAGCGGCACCGAGCCGAAGCTGAAGCTCTACCTCGACGTGCGCGCGGCGACCGAGAAGAAGGCGCGCAAACGCCTGGCGGAACTCGCCGCGGGCGCCCGCGAGATGCTCGACGCCGTGCGCTGACGCTCGAGCCCCGCGCCGACGCTCCGCGCCGGGTCGGGGCGCACATCTCCGGGTTCGGGGCGCGGATTTCGGGTCGGGGCGGGGAATCCCGCGCCCCGATGCGAGTTCTGCGCCCCGAACGGGGCTTCCTCCCCAGGCGACCGGGAACGGCGAGTATCCACCGGAGCGGCGGGATCAGGCTGCGGGGCGGCGCACCACGCTGAGACTCGGGGGCATGGTCTCGCCGTTCGCCGTCCCCTTGCTCCGCCGGGGCGACCTCCAGACCAGGGCAGCGGCCCTGCGGCAGGTCGCTCACCCCTCGCCCGGCACGTACCTGACCGATCGCGCCGAGGAGTTCCGCGAGACCGCGCGCGAAGTCGTCCAGCGCTCCGCCGACGGCCGGGCACGGGCGCACCGCATCCTCGCGTTCGCCGACGGCCGGGCGCAGTTGCCCGGTGGGGCTCCTTCGGGATCACCCCGCCGCGTGAGGCGGATGCTGCGGCCCGGGCGTCGCGCCGGCGAGCCCTAGGCTCGTCGCATGGATCTGGTCGAACCCCTCACGCTCGAGAACGCCTACGTCCGGCTGGAGCCGCTCGAGGCCCGCCACGCCGGCGACCTCGCGGTCGCAGCATCCGGTCTCGAGCACGCCTGGTACACGAGCGTGCCGTTGCCGGACGCCGTTCCCGCGGAGATCACCGCTCGGCTCGCGATGCGCGACAGCGGCTCGATGAACCCGTGGGCGGTGGTGCTCCCCGACGGTACGGCGGTCGGCATGACCACATTCTGCAACATCGATCAGGCGAACCGGCACGTCGAGATCGGCTACACCTGGCTGTCGCCTCGCGTGCAGCGCAGCGCGGTCAACAGCGCGGCCAAGCTGCTCCTCCTCGGGCACGCTTTCGGGGAGTGCGAGGCCATCGCGGTGGAGTTCCGCACCCACTGGCACAATAGGCAGTCCCGCGCGGCGATCGAGCGCCTCGGCGCGCGCCAGGACGGCGTTCTGCGCAACCACCGCGTGGATGCCGACGGCATCCTCCGCGACACGGTCGTGTACTCGATCCTGCCGGGCGAGTGGCCGGGTGTCCGTCGCGGCCTGGAGGCGCGCCTCGCGCGCTGACCCTTTCGGGGCGCGATCTTCTCCTCGGGGCGCGGGATTGCACGCCCCGACCCGAGAACCGCGCCCCGAACCCGGAGAAACCCGCCCCGAACCCGAGGGCCGGGGCGGCGGACGTCAGCCGTCGATGACGGCGACCAGCTCGTCGAGGAATGCCGCGAAGTCGGTGCCGCGTCGCACGATCCGCTGCACGCTGTCGCGCTCGCTGAACACCTCGACGAACTGCTCGAAGACGGTCTGGAACGCCTCGCGGTCGGTCTCGCTGAACGCGACGAGCGCCACCACCTGCACGCGCCCCTCACCCCAGGGGATCGAGGGATCGGCGATGCCGATCGCGATCCGCGTGCGCGAGGCGGTCATGCCCATCGCGTGCGGCACGGCGAGCGCGTCGGTGAACGCGGTCGACGACAGCGCCTCGCGCTCGATCGCGCGCTCGACGTAGTCGTCGTCGATGACGGACTGCGCCACGAGCATCGACCCGAGCTCGCGGATCACCCCCGACTCCCCCTCGCCCGCGTCGATGCCGCGGACGAACGCGGTGGGGTCGAAGTACCGCTCGAGCTCGGTGCGCAGCCGCGCCAGCCGGCGCCCGCGCCGGATGCGGCCGGCCGCCGCCTGCACGCGCTCCACGTCGCTGTCGGTGAGGAACGGCTGGATGCGCACGATGCGGTCGCTCGGGCGTGCCGGGTCGATCGTCGAGAGCACGAGGTCGGTGTCGATCGACTCCCAGTCGGGATCGACGCGGGTCTCGACGCCGACGACCTCGATGGCCTGGCCCAGCGAGCGGTCGACGCTCGAGCGCAGCAGCTCGTGCAGCTCGTAGTAGCCGGGGCACACGATGGTCGCCGTGAGCAGCTGGTCCGCTCGCCTGCTGCGCTCGAGGCGCCCGCCGACGTGCATCGCGATGTAGGCGATCTCGTCGTCCTGGATGGGGATGCCGAGACTCTGCTGCAAGCCGCTGGCGATGTAGACCGCGACGTCGAAGATCATCGGGTACGTCGACTTCAGCGAGCGCGTCAGGGGGTTCCGCGACCACGCCTGCTCCTTCGCGCGGTGCAGGAGGTTCTGCACGTGCAGGGCGAGGCGGAGGATGAAGTCCTCGTGCGCGATGTCGACGAGGAAGTCGGCGGCCGCCTGCTCGACGACGGCACGGACGGATGCTTCGACCTCGGGATCGAGTCGCGCTCGCGCATCGTCGGCGGAGGGAGCACCGGGGGCGACGACCCGGGTGAGCACGAGTGTGGCGAGGTGCTCGCGGTCGCCCGTTCCCAGCTGCACGCCGAGGTGGCGGAGAGTGAGGCGGTCGAGGAGGCCCGCGACCTCGGAGTGGGCGGCGGAGCTGTCGGTCGACGCGCGCTCGAGGGCACGGTCGCGGGTGATCCGATCTGCGGCGATCGCGATGTGCATCACGACGTCGCCGATCCCGAACTCGTTGACGAAGTAGCCCATCCCGCCCAGCTCCCCGACGAGCTCGGACTTGAACGGTCCGAACGCGCGGGCACCCACCGACCCCTCACCGAGGGTGCGGCGGAGCGCGGCGAGGTCGAACAGCCCCGCATCCATCTCGTCGTGGGCGAGCTTGCTCAGGAGCCGCCGCTGCGCCATCTCGGTGCCGCGCAAGCGCGCGGTCGACGCGGAACGCTCCAGGGTCAGCTCGGTGCCGCCGAGGAGTCCGCGCACCCGGGCGAGGTCGGCGTCGAGAGTGGCGGTGCTGACGTGAAGCGAATCCGCCGTCTCGAACACGTCGATGCCGTCGGGCGAATCCAGGAGCGACCGCACGAGGGTGTGGAGACGGTCGCGGGGGGTGCCCGCCTCGGGCGCACTGCCGGCGCGCTGGGCCGCCGCAGCATCCGCCCCCGCCCGGTAGCCCGAGGGACCCGACTCGATCGCGGTCCCGTCCGGAACGCGGGCGTTGACGGCGTTGACGTACGACCGGATGCTGCGGGGCGTCACGCCCAGGGAGTCGGCGAGCGTCGCTGCCGTCTCCCACTCGCCGTTCCGGGTCAGCAGGGCGAGCAGGCGATCCTGCCTCGCTCGTGTCACGTCGTCCTCCACGTCCGCCGTCGTGTCGCGGAAGCCTTCCCAGTCAATCACGCGCCGACCCCTCGGGCGGCGGCCCACCAGCGTTCATTCCGGGGGGTGGGAAACGAACCTGGTTGTCGTCTCCCAGCCTTCTCACAAGAATGGGCGAGAAGGAGGCGGATCGATGAGGATCCTCGTGGTCTGTGGTGCGGGTGCGTCGAGCACCTTCGTCGCGCAACGCGTGCGGCACGCCGCTCATGACCGCGGCCTTTCCTACACCGCGTTCGCCGGTACCGACAGATCGCTCCCGATCGATCTGGACGCCGCGGACATGGTGCTGGTCGGACCCCACTTGGCCGACTCGCTCGAGAGGATCGAGAGGGATGCCGCGGCCCGTGGCGTCGTGGTGGTCCTCCTCCCGGACGACGTCTTCACCGACCTGTCCGGCACGCGGACCCTCGACCTGGTCGAGCAGGCCGTGCACAACTCCCCGGCACGCGACACCGACCCCCTCGACGCCTGAGAAAGGACCACCCATGCCCCAGATCACCCGGACGGTGCGGATCGGCTCGTCCCACGGGCTGCACGCCCGCCCCGCGAAGCTGTTCGCCCAGGCGGCGAAGGACTCCGGCATCCCCGTCACCATCGCGAAGGACGCGGGGGCGCCGGTGAACGCCGCCAGCATCCTCGGGGTGATCGCCCTCGGGCTCGACCAGGGCGACTACGTCACCCTCTCCGCCGACGGCGCCAACGCCGAGGCGACGGTCGACGCCCTCGCCGAACTCCTGACCACCGACCACGACGCAGCATGACGGGAACCGAGACCATGACGGAACTTCGCGGAGTCGGAATCGGCCTGGGGGTCGCCCAGGGACCGGTCGCACGGATGGCGGAGCCCCTCCCCGCTCCGAAGGACGCCCCCAGCGAAAGGAGCGTCGACGAGGAATCGTCACGCGTCCGCGAGGCGGTCGCCGCCGTCGCACGCGAGCTCGAGGAGCGCGGCAACACCGCGGGCGGCGCCGCCCGCGACGTGCTCGAGGCCCAGGCCATGATGGCCGAGGACCCGACGCTCGAAGCCGAGGTCGACACCCGCCTGCAGGCCGGGAAGACCGGCGAGTGGGCCGTCTACGATGCGTTCGCGTCGTTCCGCGAGCAGCTCACCGCCCTCGGCGGCTATCTGGGCGAGCGCGCCGCCGACCTCGACGACGTCGCCCAGCGCGTCATCGCCCGACTCCGGGGCGTCGCCGCCCCCGGCATCCCCGACCCCGGTCACCCGTTCGTGCTGGTCGCCACAGACCTCGCCCCCGCCGACACCGCACTGCTCGACCTCGACAAGGTGCTCGCGCTCATCACGACCGAGGGCGGTCCCACGTCGCACACGGCGATCCTCGCCCGCGAGAAGTCGATCGTCGCCGTCGTCGGCGCCGCGCACGCTGCGAGCCTCACCGAGGGCGAGACGGTGATCGTGGATGCTGCCGCCAACCTCGTCGTGACCTCCCCGTCCGACGACGAGCTCGCCCGCGCCCTGACCCGCGCCGCCGATCGTGCGGCCGCAGCATCCGCCCCCATCACCCCGGGCGCGCTCGCCGACGGCACCGCGGTGCCGCTGCTGGCGAACCTCGGCAAGCCCGGCGGCGCCTCCGAGGCGGTCGAGCTGGGCGCCGAAGGCGTCGGCCTGTTCCGCACGGAGTTCCTCTTCCTCAGCTCGAGCTCGGCCCCCACCGTCGAGGAGCAGCGCACGGCCTACACCGAACTGCTGGCCGCCTTCCCCGGCAAGAAGGTCGTCGTGCGCGTGCTCGACGCCGGTGCCGACAAACCCCTGCCGTTCCTCAACGACGCGCACGAGGAGAACCCGGCACTCGGCCTCCGAGGCCTCCGCGCCCTCCGCGCCAGCGAAGACATCCTGCGCGAGCAGCTCACCGCGCTCGCAGAGGCGGATGCGGCGACGCGACGCTCCCCGGAGGGGCCGGCCGATCTGTGGGTCATGGCGCCCATGGTCTCGACCGTCGAGGAGACCGAGTACTTCGTCTCTCTGGCGAAGGACTACGGACTGAAGACCGCGGGCGTGATGGTCGAGGTGCCCTCATCGGCGCTCCTGGCCGACCGCATCTTCCGCCACGCCGACTTCGCCTCCATCGGCACGAACGACCTCACGCAGTACACGCTCGCCGCCGACCGCCTGCTCGGCTCGGTGGCATCGTTCCAGGATCCGTGGCACCCCGCGGTGCTCCGCCTGGTGCGCGAGGTGGGAGCGGCGGGAGCGGCGTCGGGCAAGCCCGTCGGCATCTGCGGCGAGGCGGCGGCCGACCCGCTTCTGGCCGTGGTGCTCGTCGGTCTCGGCGCGACCACGCTCTCCATGGCGCCGACGGCCCTGGCCGACGTGCGCGCCACCCTCCTCACCCACACTCTCGACGATGCCCGACGCATCGCCGAGGCAGCACTGGCCGCCGATGGCGCGGCCACCGCACGCGAGGCGGCGACAGCGGCCGCCTCTTCACAGAAAGCAGCAGAACAATGACAACGACGTCGAAAGACGTGACGAGCACCACCGGCGGCGCACGCGTCGCGGTGCAGCGCTTCGGCACGTTCCTCTCGGGCATGATCATGCCCCTCATCCCCGCGCTCATCGCCTGGGGCATCTTCACGGCCTTCTTCATCGAGAAGGGCTGGACGCCCAACGACCAGCTCGCCACGATCGTCGGCCCGTTCATCCACTACCTGCTGCCGGTCCTCATCGCCTACCTCGGCGGCCACCTGGTCTACGCCGTGCGCGGCGGCGTCGTGGGTGCGATCGCCACGTTCGGCGTCATCGCGGGCTCGGACTACCTCATCGCCCAGGTCAACCTGACCCTTCCCGCCGACAACCAGCTCGGCGAGATCAACATGTTCATCGGCGCGATGATCATGGCCCCGCTCGCCGCGTGGACGATGAAGCAGCTCGACAAGCTCTGGGACGGCAAGATCAAGGCCGGCTTCGAGATGCTCGTCAACATGTTCTCGGCCGGCATCTGGGGCTTCGTGATGGCGATCGTCGGGTTCTACCCGCTGGCGTTCCTCATCAACGGCCTCATGAACGTGCTCAGCACCGCGGTGAACTTCCTCGTCGACACGGGACTCCTGCCGCTGACGAGCATCCTGATCGAGCCGGCGAAGGTGCTCTTCCTCAACAACGCCATCAACCACGGCGTGCTGACTCCGCTCGGCATCCAGCAGGCGGCCGACAGCGACACCGGCGGGTCGATCCTGTTCCTGCTCGAGGCCAACCCCGGCCCCGGCGTCGGCCTGCTGCTCGCCTTCACGTTCTTCGGGCTCGGTGCGGCGCGTGCGTCCGCTCCGGGTGCGGCGATCATCCAGTTCTTCGGCGGCATCCACGAGGTGTACTTCCCGTACGCGCTCATGAAGCCGACCCTCATCCTCGCCCTCATCGGCGGCGGTATGACGGGCGTCACGACCAACCTGCTGCTGGGCGGCCAGCTGCGCGCTCCCGCGGCTCCGGGCAGCATCCTCGCGGTGCTGGCTCAGGTGGCCGACAACCGGTACTTCGCGGTGATCCTCTCCGTGGTGCTGTCGGCCGCGGTGACGTTCCTCATCTCGGCGATCATCCTGCGGGCCTCGCGCAAGCGGGATCTGCTCGCCGAGGGCGACGCCTTCTCCGCCGCCATCTCGAAGACGTCGGCGAACAAGGGCAAGTCGTCCGCCGCTCTCGACGCACTCCGGGCTTCGGACGGCCGCGACCGCGAAGCCGTGCGCGAGGCCGAGGAAGCCGTCGACCGCCTCGAGACCGAGGAGGAGACCGGTGGGGCTCTCAGCGGCGGCATCGTCGCCACGAAGCAGATCCAGAACGTGGTCTTCGCCTGCGACGCCGGTATGGGCTCCTCTGCGATGGGCGCGAGCGTGCTGCGCAACAAGTTCAAGAAGGCCGGCCTCACCGACGTCACGGTGACCAACAAGGCCATCGCGAACCTCGACCCGTCGGCGGACCTCGTCATCACGCAGGCCCAGCTCACCGACCGCGCGCGCAAGCAGACGCCCGGATCGATCCACGTGTCGGTCGACAACTTCATGAACTCGCCGAAGTACGACGAGGTCGTGGAGCTCGTGCGCGACCAGCACGACGACAAGTAAGACACAGCACACCTACGAGGCCGGGCGCGCGAAGCCCCGGCCTCGTAGGCTTTGACCCACGGATGCTTCGGCACCCGACCCCTCGAAACGAAAGGCGAACGACATGCCACGCGACGTTCTCAGCATCGGCCAGGTCCGCATCCACAGCGGCGGCGCGACCCGTGAAGAGGCGATGAAGGAGGCCGCCGACATCCTCGAATCGGCCGGCGCCGTGACGTCGAAGTACTTCGACGCGATGCAGCAGCGCGAGGAGACCGTCTCGACCTACATGGGCAACGAGCTCGCCATCCCCCACGGCACGAACGAGACGAAGGACGCGATCCTCGAGTCCGCGCTCTCGGTGGTCCGCTACGACGGCGGGGTCGACTGGGGCGGAGAGCCGGTGACCTTCGTCATCGGCATCGCCGGCAAGGGCGACGAGCACCTCGAGATCCTCTCGCAGATCGCGATCCTCTTCTCCGACGAGGACGAGGTCGCCCGCCTGAAGCAGGCCGACGCCCCCGAGGCGCTCTACCAGGCCCTCGCCGCGGTCAACGACGCATGAAGGCCGTCCATTTCGGCGCCGGCAACATCGGGCGGGGCTTCGTCGGGGTGCTCCTGCACCAGGGCGGCTACGACCTCGTGTTCTCCGACGTCGCAGCGTCTCTCGTCGATGCGATCAACGACGCATCCGAGTACACGGTGCACGAGGTCGGCGAGGGCGGGGTCGACACCGTCGTCACCGGTTTCCGGGCGATCAACAGCGCGACCGACGCTCCCGCGCTCGTGGATGAGATCGCGGGCGCGAACGTCGTCACGACGGCCGTCGGACCGACGATCCTGAAGTTCGTCGCGCCGCACATCGTGGCGGGCCTCGGGCTGCGCGACCCCGCGTCGCCGCCGCTGCAGATCATGGCGTGCGAGAACGCGATCGGCGCGACCGACACCCTCCGCGAAGAGATGGCGAACGCCGCCGGAGACGCGTGGGATGCCGTCTCGGCCCGGGCCGTCTTCGCCAACACGGCCGTCGACCGCATCGTTCCGGCCCAGGCACCGGGCGAAGGCATCGACGTCACGGTCGAGCCGTTCTTCGAGTGGGCCATCGAACGCGGACCGTTCGGCGAGGACCCGCCGCAGATCCCGGGCGCGCACTTCGTCGACGACCTGACGCCGTACATCGAGCGCAAGCTCTTCACGGTCAACACCGGCCACGCCACCACCGCGTACTTCGGTGCCGAAGCGGGAATCGAGCGCATCTCCGACGCACTGGCCGATCCCGGCATCGCCGAGAAGGTCGAGAGCGCCCTGCGCGAGACGTCGGAGCTGCTCATCGTGAAGCACGAGCTCGACGCCGCGACGCAGCACGAGTACCGCGCGACCATCCTGCAGCGGTTCCGAAACCCCGCGCTCCCCGACACCGTGTGGCGTGTCGGTCGGCAACCGCTGCGCAAGCTCTCGCGGCACGAGCGCTTCGTCGGCCCCGCCGCCGAAGCCGTCGACCGGGGCCTCCCCGTCGACGCCCTCGTCGCCGCGATCGGCGCCGCCCTGCGGTTCTCCGATCAGGAGGACGCCCAGGCCGTCGATCTCCAGCGGATGCTGCGCGAGCAGTCGGCCGCGGAGTTCACCGCCTCGGTGACGGGCCTCGACGCGCAGCATCCGCTCTTCGCCCGTATCGAGGCGCAGGTCGCCGCGCGGCAGGCGGAGCTGGCAGCCTGACGTGACCGATCCGCTCGACGCGACGCCGGCCGGGGATGCTCCCCCGCGCCGGCGTCGCCGGTTCCGCGCGCTGCGCTGGACCCTCGGCATCATCGGCGGCCTCGTCGTCGCGCTGATCATCGGCGTCCTCGTCTGGAGCCAGGTCGGCGTCATGGGCGCCGAGGCCGGTCCGCTCGACGCGGTCAGGAGCGATCCCGCGATCTCGGTCGCCGACGACGGCGCGGGCATCGTGCTCGCCCCGGCCGACGGCGGCAGCGACGTCGGGCTCGTCTTCATTCCCGGCGCGAAGGTCGACCCGTGGGCGTACGCGGCGAAGCTCTCGCGCCTGGTCGCCGACGACGGCGTGACGGTCGTCATCACGCGGCCGTGGCTGAATCTCGCCTTCTTCGACCCGCGCCCGCTCGACACGTTCACCTCGCTCGCGCCCGACGTCGAGGCGTGGGCGGTCGGTGGGCACTCGCTCGGAGGCGTCCGGGCGTGCCAGCTCGCCCCCGACGCCGACGCGCTCGTGCTGTTCGCGTCGTACTGCGCGAACGACCTCACCGGATCCGGTCTTCCCGTACTGAGCCTCGCGGGCTCCGACGACGGCCTGTCGACGCCGCAGAAGATCGCCGACGCGAAAGGCGAGCTGCCCGCCGGCGCGGAATTCGTCGAGATCGCCGGCGCCTCGCACGCATCCTTCGGCGACTACGGCCCGCAGGCCGGCGACGGCACCCCGACGATCTCGGACGCCGACATGACCGCGGCTCTGACCGACGCGATCGCCCCGTTCCTCGCCGCGCTCCCCTGAGCCCGCCTCTCCCCCCGACCGTGTCCCGATCCCGCCGGGAAAGAGTGCTTCGTTCCCGGCGGGATCGGGACATCAACCCCGCGACGGCGACCACCCGGCGCGCAGCAACGCCTCCCGCACGAGGAAGACAGCCGGTTTGCCGCCATCGCGCAGGTGGTGCCGCAGCACTCGCACCACATCCCAACCCGCGCGGCGTATGGCCGGCCAGCGATCGGAGTCTCGTTCGAACTGCCGGACGTCGAAGGCATGCTGCCGGCCGTCGTACTCCGTCCCGACGCGCCACCGCGGATAGGCCAGATCGAGCCGCGCCACGAACCGGCCGCTCGTGTCCCGCAGCACCCAGTTGAGCTCGGGCTCCGGCAGACCGGCTCGCGCCAGCACCAGGCGCAGCCGGGACTTCTCGGACGACTCCGAACCCGCACGGATGGCATCGAGCGCGGCGCGCAACCGCTCCGCGCCCACCCCGCCCATCGCCGCTGCCTCGCAGCGCAGCTCCTCGAGCGTGGCGCAGCGGCCGCGCCCGACGAGATAGTCACCCGCCGCCACGAGATCGTCGAGGCTCCATGATGCGCCGGCCTGCCGCCAGGCCCTGGCGGGCGACTCGACGGGGAGTCCCCCGATGAGATGCACCGCCGCATCCCGGTGCTGGAGCCGGTGGCCGATCACCCCCTTCACCCGCGGCTCGCGCTGCGGACGGTGGGCGCTGACGTGCACCTCACTACCGGAGCGGCCCGAGGGCATCGGCGCACCCCAGAGGGCGAGGGCCGTGCCGTGGCTGAAGAACTGCCAGGGCGCGATCCGTGCGGCGAACTGCTGACACTGCCGAAGAAGTCCGTACGAGCCAGCGTCCTTATGGTCGCGCACGCCCGGAAAGGGGATGGTGAGATCGCGGGCGTCGAGCCGTCCGGCGCGCACGCCGGCCCGCTGGGCGTCATGGATGGAGAACGGTCCTGCACGAAGTTCGGCGGGCAGATCGGCGGGAGGGCGCATCGCCCGATCCTGGCCGCCACATCACCGTCCGCGACTCCGTCGGCACTCTTCTGTCCAGAACCCCCGCCGCCCGTCCCCCTGTGGAGGACGAGCGATGTCCCCATCCCGCCGGGAAAAGAGCCCGCATTCCTGGCCGGATGGGGACATCGGCGCCGAGGTCAGGCGCAGACGTCAGGCCCCGAAGCCGGCGGCGATGAGCTCGATGAGCTCCTCGCGCTCCTCGACGGGCAGGAAGGCGCCCGCGGCGGCGTTGAGCTGGAACGCCTCGAGGTCGCCGAGGTCGTAGCCGAAGGCGTCGACGAGCAGCGAGAGCTCGCGCGTGAGGCTCGTGCGGCTCATCGTGCGGTTGTCGACGTTCACCGTGACCGAGAAACCGAGCTGGTAGAGCAGATCGAACGGGTGGTCCTCGATCGCGGTGCCCCACGCTTCGATCGCACCGGTCTGCAGGTTCGACGAGGGCGACAGCTCCAGCGTGATCTCGCGGTCGCGCACCCACCGGGCGAGATCGCCGAACTGCACCATCACCTCTTCGCCCGAGCGCTCGATGACGTTGAGGTCGGAGGCGAGACGCACACCGTGGCCGAGACGCAGCGCACGGCCGTCGAGCAGGGCGGAACGGATGCTGTCGAGCCCGGCCGCCTCTCCGGCGTGCACCGTCGTCGGGAAGAACTCTCGCGCGAGGTAGTCGAACGCGTCACGGTGCAGCGCCGGGAGGTATCCGTCTTCGGGACCGGCGATGTCGAACCCGACCACTCCGCGTCCTCGCCACGACACGGCCAGCTCGGCGAGCTCGCGCACGCGCTCGGTCTGGCGCATGCCCGAGATCAGCTGACCGACGCGGATGTCGCGGCCCGCTGCCTCCGCGGCATCCTCACCCTCTTCGATGCCCTCCTGCACGGCGTCGACGACGTCGTCGAGGGACAGACCACCGGCGAGGTGCTGCTCGGGCGCCCAGCGCACCTCGCCGTAGATCACGCCGTCGGCGGCGAGGTCCTCGACGAACTCCCGTGCGACGCGCGTGAGGTTCTCGCGCGTCTGCATGACGCCGATCGTGAGGTCGAACGTCTTGAGGTACTCCACGAGCGACCCCGAGTCCCCCTTCTCGGCGAACCAGTCGGCGAGGTCGTCACCGTCGTCGACGGGGAGGTCGACACCCGCCGCATCGGCGAGCTCGACGATGGTGTCGGGGCGTACCCCTCCGTCGAGGTGGTCGTGCAACGACACCTTGGGCAGGCCGCGGAGCGACATCCCCTCGAGGCGGGCGTCTCCGTGCTGATCGATCGACATGGCTTCCTCCTGTGCGCGGGTTCGGTCAGGCCGTGATGCGCTCACGGACCAGTGGCAGCACGTCGACCGCCGAGTCGGCGATCTCCCATGCTCCCGCGACGGCCTCGAGAGCGCGGCCGAACCGCTTCTCATCATCGGCCGACAGGGTGAACAGCGGTTGACCAGCCGTCACCCGATCGCCGGGCTTGACGTGCAGGTCGATGCCTGCGGCGTGGATGACGGGGTCGACGGCGCGGGCACGACCGGCACCCAGCCGCCAGGCGCCGACGCCGAACGGCAGCGCGTCGACGCGCTGCACGATGCCGGCCCGCTCGGCCGTGACGACGTGCGTCTCGCGCGGCGTGGGAAGCGCCGCATCCGGATCGCCGTCCTGCGCGACGATCATCGCGCGCCAGGCGTCCATGGCGCGGCCGTCGGCCAGGGCCGCCTCGACGTCGGCGTCCGGCTGTCCGGCGAGGGCGAGCATCTCGCGGGCGAGCGCGAGCGTGAGCTCGACGACGTCGGCCGGTCCGCCGCCGGCGAGCACCTCGACCGATTCGCGCACCTCGTTGGCGTTGCCGATCGCGAGGCCCAGGGGCGTGTTCATGTCGGTGAGGAGCGCGGTGGTCGACACGCCCGAGTCGGTGCCCAGCGCGACCATGGTGCGAGCGAGCTCGCGCGCGCGATCGATGTCCTGCATGAAGGCGCCGGAGCCGAACTTCACATCGAGCACGAGCGCATCGGTGCCCTCGGCGATCTTCTTCGACATGATGCTCGACGCGATCAGCGGGATCGCCTCGACCGTCCCCGTGACGTCGCGCAACGCGTAGAGCTTCTTGTCGGCCGGGGCGAGACCCGAACCGGCCGCGCAGATGACGGCTCCGACGTCGCGGAGCTGCGCGAGCATCTCGTCGTTCGACAGGGCCGCACGCCAGCCAGGGATCGACTCGAGCTTGTCGAGCGTGCCGCCGGTGTGGCCGAGTCCGCGACCCGACAGCTGCGGCACGGCGACGCCGAACGCGGCGACCAACGGTGCCAGCGGGAGGGTGATCTTGTCGCCCACTCCCCCGGTCGAGTGCTTGTCGACGGTGGGCTTGCCGAGGGAGGAGAACTCCATGCGCTCGCCCGAGGCGATCATGGCGTCGGTCATCACCCGGATCTCGTCGCGCGACATGCCGTTCAGGAGCACCGCCATGGCGAACGCCGACATCTGCGCGTCGGAGACGTAGCCCTTCGTGTAGTGCTCGATCATCCAGCGCAGCGCCGGCTCGGGCACGGCCTGGCCGTCGCGCTTCGCGCGGATGATGTCGACGGCGTCGTGCGGATGCACCTCGGACTGCGCGCTCATCGGGCCGCCTCCTCGAGGTCGCGCGGGCCGAAGGCGTCGGGCAGCACCTCGTCGATCGTGCGGATCCCCGACACGGTCTCGAGAAGCATGCCCGGGATGGCGTGCTCGAAGAGCAGCTGCCGGCACCGGCCGCACGGCATGAGCGTGCGGCCGTCGCCGTCGACGCACACGAACGCCACCAGCTGGCCGCCGCCAGAGCGGTGCAGCTCGCTCACGAGCCCGCACTCGGCGCACAGGGTCACGCCGTAGGAGGCGTTCTCGACGTTGCACCCCGACACGATGCGCCCGTCGCTGACGAGGGCCGCAGCCCCCACCTTGAAGCGGGAGTACGGTGCGTACGCGTGGTGCATGGCCTCGGTGGCCACGGTGCGCAGCTCGTCCCAGTCGATGTCGGTCATCTGTCCTTCTCGTCGTGAATCGGATGCTTGGGCAGGGCGTCAGCCCTTGATGTACGGCTTGCCCGCGGCCGCAGGTCCCCGGACGCGGCCCGCCAGGCCCACCACCGCGAAGATGGTCACCAGGTAGGGCAGCATCGCCAGGAAGTCTCCGGGGATCGGCGACCCGAGGTTGCCGAGCAGGGTCTGGAGGTTGGTGGCGAACCCGAACAGGAGCGCCGCCAGCGTGGCGCGCACCGGGTCCCACCCGCCGAAGATCACCGCGGCGAGGGCGATGAAGCCGAGGCCGTTGGTCATCTCCTTGTCGAAGCTGCCGACGGCGCCGAGGGTGAAGTACGCACCGCCGATGCCCGCGATGCCGCCGGCGAGCAGCAGGTTCCAGAAGCGGGTCGGGTTGACCTTGATGCCGACGGTGTCGGCGGCCTGCGGGTGCTCGCCGACGGCGCGAAGGCGCAGACCCCAGCGCGTCTTGTAGAGCCCCCACGCCACCGCGGGAACCGCGATGTACATGAGGTAGACGATGAGCGTCTGGTTGAACAGCACGGGCCCGAGCACCGGGATCTCGCTGAGGCCGGGGATGGCCCAGCGCGGGAAGCGCGGGGGGCTGTTGAGGGTGGCGCCGTTGGGCACCATGATCGCTCCGTGCAGGAAGCTCGTGAGACCCGTGATGAGCACGTTGAGCACGACGCCGACGATCACCTGGTCGACGAGATAGCGGATGGCGAAGAGACCGAGGACGGCTCCGACGAGGGCTCCGGCGAAGATGGCCGCGACGAGGCCGAGCACGTAGCTGCCCGTGATCGTGCCGACCAGCGCGCTCGTGAAGGCCGCGAGGAGGAACTGGGCCTCGATCGCGACGTTGACCACGCCCACCCGCTCGCCGATGACGCCGCCGAGCGCTCCGAAGACCAGCGGCACGGACAGCGAGATCGCACCGAAGAGCAGACCGGTGACGGGGACGAGGCCGTCCGCCGCCGACCAGGTGAGGAATCCGAACACGCCGACCAGCGCGACGAGGATGGCGAGCCACAGCCCCGGGCGTCGGTAGCGCAGCGTCGACCAGACCGAGTACGCGGTGGCGAGGGCGAGGAGGATCGCGCACACCAGCACCGTCGGCCAGGTGGGCACGAGGATGTCGGGTGCGGTCCACGACGACGCTCGGTCGGCGAGGCGGTACGTGCTGACGCCCGTGCGTCCGGCGGGAAGGGCGAGCAGCAGCAGGAGGATCGTCGCCACGCCGAACGTGATCGACCCCTTCCAGCTGCGCTGGCGCGACATCTCGAGTCCGAGGTCGACGGGGACGTTGTCCTTGACCGTGGCGGCGCTCATGCCGACACCGCCTTCCGTGCGGCGCGGCGCGTTCGCCGGGTGGGCGTCGCGGGGTCTTTCGGGAGGAAGAAGATCGTCCGCACCAGCGGTGGAGCCGCGATGAACAGCACGATCAGCGCCTGCACGACGAGCACGATGTCGACCGGGATGTTCTCCGCGATCTGCATCGTGAAGCTGCCCGCCTTGAGGGCGCCGAAGAGGATGCCCGCGGCGAAGACGCCCCACGCCCGGCTGCGGCCGAGCAGCGCCACGGTGATGGCGTCGAAGCCGATGCCGGCGTCGATGCCGTTGCCGAAGCCGCTCGTGATCGTGCCCGAGATCTGGTTCACACCGGCGAGACCGGCCAGCGCACCGGCGAGGGCCATCGCGTAGATGAGGATGCGCCCGACCTTCACGCCCGACGCGCGCGCCGCATGCGGGTTCTCGCCGACGGCACGCATCCGGAAACCGAGCGAGGACCGCTCGATCAGCCACCAGACGAAGACCGTGGCCACGATCGCGACGAGGAACCCCCAGTTGACCGTGAGCGGCGCGGGGAAGATCGCGGGGAACTGCGCCGACACGGGCGTCGCCTGGGAGATCGGCTGCGATCCGCCCGGCCGCATCAGCAGACCCGGCGTCGAGAGCAACCACGACACGAAGTAGAACGCGACGAAGTTGAGCATGATCGTGAGGATCACCTCGTGCGCGCCGGTACGGGCTTTGAGCACGCCGACGATGCCGCCCCACACGGCCCCTCCGGCGAGGCCGGCGAGGATCGTGAGCGGGAGGTGGATCCACAGCGGCGCCTCGACCGAGAAGGCCACGAAGGCGGCCGTCGCGGCACCGATGAGCAGCTGACCGCGGCCACCGATGTTGAACAGACCGACGCGGAACGCGAGTCCGACGCCGAGGCCGGCGGCGATCAGGGGCGTCGCGAAGTTCAGCGTGTCGGTGAGCGGCTTGATCGCCCGGAGGAAGTCGGGAGCATCGTAGTTGTAGATCGCGCCGCGGAAGAGCGCGGAGTAGGTGCCTGCGAAGGCGTCCCACACCGCGCCGAGCATGTCGCCCGGGCGGGCGAAGAAGTAGCCGGCCGTGCGGATCACGTTCTGATCGGTCAGGGCGACGAGCAGACCGCCGATCAGCATCGACAGCACGATGGCCAGCACCGTGGTGACGACGTTGCCGCGCAGGAGGTCTGCGACGAAGGCGTTCTGCCGCGGCGCCGGAGGCGAGGACGGCGTCTGGCCCGCCAGCGGACCGGTGGCCGCGGGAAGCTCGGAGGAGGTGTCGGTCATGCGTTGATCCCCTCGATCGATTCGCCCGCCATCATGAGACCGAGGGTCTCCCGTGACGCGTCACCGGGCACGATGCCGACGATGCGCCCGCGGTACATGACCGCGATCCGGTCGGCCAGCGCCGACACCTCGTCGAGCTCGGTCGAGACGACGATGACGGGCACCCCGGAGTCGCGGGTCTCGACGATGCGCTTGTGCACGAACTCGATCGATCCGACATCGATGCCGCGGGTCGGCTGGGAGGCGACGAACAGCTTGAGCGGACGACTGAGCTCCCGCGCGAGCACCACTTTCTGCTGGTTGCCGCCGGAGAGACGCCCCACGGCGGTCTGAGGACTCTGCGTGCGGATGTCGAACTCGTTGATCTTCTCGCGGGCGAAGTCGGCGAGGGACGATCGGCGCAGGGTGGCGGCCCGGAAGAACGGGGCCTCGCCCGACCTGTTGAGCACGAGATTCTCGGCCACGCTGAACTCGCCGACGAGGCCCTCGACCTTGCGGTCCTCGGGGACGAACCCGACGCCGGCATCGATGATCTGCTTGACGCTGCGACCGTTCAGGTTTTCGCCGTCGAGGAGGATCGATCCTGAGACCTTCGCCTGCAGCCCGATGAGCGCCTCGGTGAGCTCGGTCTGCCCGTTGCCCTGCACCCCGGCGATCGCGAGCACCTCGCCCGGCTGCACGGCGAAGCTGACGTCGTTGACGACCAGATGGCCGGTCTCGTCGGTGACGCTGAGTCCCTCGACGACCAGCCCGCCGGGTCGCAGGTGCGGGGCTTCCCGGCTCACCGTGAGCTCGACCGCGCGACCGACCATGAGCGACGCGAGCTCGGCGTTCGTGGCGGTCGGCTCGGCCTCGGCGACGACCTTGCCGAGCCTGATGACCGTGATGGTGTCCGCGACCTCGCGAACCTCGCGGAGCTTGTGGGTGATGAAGACGATGGACGTGCCGTCGTCGCGGAGCTGACGCATGATGCCCATCAGCTCGTCGGTCTCCTGCGGGGTGAGCACGGCGGTCGGCTCATCGAAGACGAGCACCTTCGCGTCGCGCGAGAGCGCCTTGATGATCTCGACCCGCTGCTGGACGCCGACGGGGAGGTCGCCGACGATCGCGTCGGGGTCGATGGCGAACCCGAACCGAGCCGCGACCTCGCGCACATGGGCGCGCGCCGCGGGGAGATCGAGCGCGCCGCCGAAGCGGGTCGACTCGTGCCCCAGCATGACGTTCTCGGCGACCGAGAACACGGGCACGAGCATGAAGTGCTGGTGCACCATGCCGATACCGGCTTGCATGGCATCGCCCGGACCCCGGAACTGCTGGACGACTCCGTCGAGCAGGATCTCGCCCTCGTCGGCCGTGTACAGGCCGTAGAGGACGTTCATCAGGGTGGACTTGCCGGCGCCGTTCTCTCCCAGGAGAGCGTGGATCTCTCCGGGGCGGACGACGAGGTCGATGTGGTCGTTCGCGACCAGATCGCCGAATCTTTTTGTGATCCCGCGCAGTTCGAGCGTCATGACGTCAATCTAATCGAGAGGACGGGGCGGCAGGAGGCCGGCGGCCCGATCGAAAGGACGGGGACGGCAGGAGGCCGGCGGCCCGATCGAGGGGGAAGTGGGTGGCACGAAGCCGGGCACGACCACGGCCAGCCGGATCACCGGCTGGCCGTGGTCGTAGCGAGATCAGCCCTGGGCGGGCGACGACACCGATTCGGCGTCGATCGTGCCGTCGATGATCCCCTGACGGATCGTCTCCAGCTCGTCGGCGAGGCCGAGCGCGACCTCGTTCTCGAAGTCGTGGAAGCTCGAGATGCCCACGCCGTCGTTCTCCAGCACGCCGACGAACGGAGTGGTGTCGAACCCGCCGGCGGCGGCTTCCATCGCGGCTTCGTAGACGGCGACGTCCATGCCCTTGAGGATCGAGACGAGCAGCAGGTCGGCGACCGTCGGGTCGGTCTCGTAGACGTCCGCGTCGACGCCGAGCAGCGCAATGTTGCCGCCCGAGTCACGGATGGCCTGCGCGGCCGACTGGTAGATCGGGCCACCGACGGGCAGCAGCACGTCGACGTCCTGGTCGATGATGCCCTGAGCGAGCTGCTTGGCGACGTCGTTCGCGGCGAAGGCGTTGGTGAACTGGCCCTCCTGCGTGGCCGAGTCCCAACCGACGACCTGCACGTCGGTGCCCTTCTCGGAGTTGTAGTACTCGACGCCGCTCTGGAAGCCGTCCATGAAGATCGTCACCGGCGGGATCTTCGCTCCGCCGAAGGTGCCGACCTTGCCGGTCTGCGTGTACGAGGCGGCGGTGTAGCCGCCGAGGAATGCGGCCTGAGCGGTGTCGAACAGCAGCGGCTTGATGTTCGGCGCGTCGGTGGTGCCGTCGAAGTCGTTGTCGGCGGCGTCGTCGATGATCGCGAACTCGACGTCGGGGTTGGCGAGAGCCGCCTCCACCGTCGGGGCGCTCAGGTTGAAGCCGACCGACACGATGAACGTGCAGTTCGCCGCGACGAGTCCGTCGAGGTTGGAGGCGTAGTCGGAGGCCGAGGCGGACTCCGTGCTGGTGACCTCGACGCCCAGCTCATCGGCGGCGCGGTTGAGCCCCTCGAAGCCGAGCTGGTTGAACGACTTGTCGTCGAATCCGCCCTCGTCCGAGACCATGCAGGGCTTGAACCCGTCGACCACCGTCGCGGCGCTGCCGCTCTCGGCGGGTGCGGCGGCGTCCGGCGCGGATCCACAGGCGGTCAGCAGCGCGAGGGTACCGACCATCGCGAGACCGCTGAGAACGGCCTTCTTCGTCGTCTTCACAAAGTCCTCCAGAACGGGGGTGCGACCTCCGGGTTCGGAGATCGATGCAGTCACATTACATATTGTGACGCTCCGCTCCACGGCCCGAACGGGGGCCGAGGGCCAATGGTTACAAAGACGCAACAGAGGGGACACGGATGCTGCGCCCGGGCCGCCGATCGCGGTGAGGTCCGCAGCATCCGCCCGTCAGAGCACGTCGTTGCGCCCGGTGAGTTTCAGTGCGTCGACGACGCCCTTGACGCGCTGCGCGTTGTCGCTGGTCGTGACCAGGAGCGCGTCGGGGGTGTCGACCACCACGATGTCGTGAACGCCGATCAGGCTGATCACGCGACTGGTCTGCGAGACGACGATGCCGCTCGAGGAGTCGGCGAGCACACGGGCGGTGCTGCCGAGGATCGCGAGCTCGCCCTTCCCGCCGTGGGAGTTGAGCTTCGCGAGGCTGGCGAAGTCCCCCACGTCGTCCCAGTCGAAGTGACCGGGGATCACGGCGAGACGCCCCTTGTCGGCGGCCGGCTCGGCCACGGCGTAGTCGATCGCGATCTTCTTGATCGTCGGCCACACCCGATCGACGACGGGCCCGCGGCGGTCGCGATCGTCCCAGGCCTCGGCGAGCTCCATGAGACCGGCGTGCAGCTCGGGTTCGTTGGCCTCGATCTCGGCGAGGAGCACGTCGGCCCGCGTGATGAACATGCCCGCGTTCCAGAGGTAGGCGCGGTCGGCGAAGTAGGCCTGCGCGGTCGCGAGGTCGGGCTTCTCGACGAAGCGCTCGACGAGCGCGGCCTCGGGGGCGCCCTCGACGTCGAGCTCATCGGCCTTCTTGATGTACCCGAATCCGATCGACGCCTCGCTCGGCTGGATGCCGATGGTGCAGATGTATCCCTCCCGGGCGACCGCGACGGCCTGCTGCACGGCGAACGCGAACGTGTTCGTCCCTCGGATCACGTGGTCGGCGGCGAAGGAACCGATCACGACGTCGGGCTCGCGGCGCACGAGGATCGCGGCGGCCAGACCGATGGCGGCCGCCGAGTCGCGCGGCTCGGACTCGAGGATGACGTTCTTGTCGGCGATGCCCGGCAGCTCGCGTTCCACCGCGGCACGGTGCGCGCGCCCGGTGACCACGGCGATGCGGTCACGCCCCGTGAGCGGCTCGAGGCGGTCCCAGGTGTCGCGGAGCAGGGTCTGACCCGACCCCGTCAGGTCATGGAGGAACTTCGGCGCCTCGGCGCGCGAGAGAGGCCACAGCCGGCTGCCGATCCCCCCGGCGGGGATCACGGCGTAGAAGTCGTCGAGGGGGTGAGAAGCCATGCCGCCAGGGTAGTGGCGCGAAGGGGCTCCGCCCGTCGCGGCCGGGTGACCGGCATGTAAACGATTCTCTCGATATCGAGATAGTTAGGAGGGCCTTAGGGGCGGACCTATGAGGCGCCGAATAGAATTGCGAAGCGCTCGCGCGCCGTCCGGGCTGCCCCGTGCGGGGGCATCGAATCGCCCCGAAACCGTGTTCGATCAGGGAGGACGACCGTGTCAGCACCTGCACGCGTCACACCGTCGATATCCGAGACCACCTCGAAAGTCCCTCGCGGCACCCTCTACCGGGGTAACGAGGGAATGTGGTCGTGGGTGCTCCATCGCATCACCGGCATCGCGATCTTCTTCTTCCTCCTGGTGCACATCCTCGACACCGCGCTGATCCGCGTGTCGCCCGAGGCGTACGACGCCGTGATCGGCACGTACAAGAACCCGATCATGGGTCTCGGTGAGGTCGCCCTCGTCGGTGCGATCGCGTATCACGCCTACAACGGGCTGCGCATCATCCTCGTCGACTTCTGGGGATGGGCCACCCGCCACCAGCGTCAGCTCTGGTGGGGCGTGCTCGGTCTCTGGGTCGTCACGATGCTCGGTTTCACGCCGCGCCACCTCATCAACGTCTTCTCGAACATGGGAGTCGGACACTGATGACCACCGCAGACCTCGCGGCACCGCGCACCCCCTACGTCCGCAAGAAGGGCGTCAACCTCGAGAAGTGGGGCTGGCTCTACATGCGCGCCTCCGGCGTGCTGCTGATCATCCTGATCTTCGGCCACCTGTTCTCGAACCTCCTGACCAACGACGGCATCCACCAGATCGACTTCGCCTTCGTCGCCGGCAAGCTCGCCTCGCCGTTCTGGCAGTGGTGGGACGTCGCGATGCTCTGGCTCGCCCTCATCCACGGCGCGAACGGCATGCGCACGATCGTGAACGACTACGTCGCGACGCCGCTCATCCGCCGCATCCTGGTGTGGTCGCTCTGGACCTCGGCGGCATTCCTGATCCTCCTCGGCACGCTCGTCGTCTTCACGTTCGACCCGTGCATCGGGGTCAACGAGGCCAGCGTCCTCTGGGAAACCTGCACCGGCGCCTGATCCGCACCTCCCCTCGCCCGCACTTCACCGACAGCAGAGGCATCTCCCCGTGAGCACCCAGACCAGCTCGGACTCCGTCGTCAAAGACGGAGTGCACTACCACCAGTTCGACATCGTGATCGTGGGCGCCGGCGGCGCCGGCATGCGCGCGGCGATCGAGGCCGGCCCCGGTGCCAAGACCGCGGTGATCTCGAAGCTCTACCCCACCCGGTCGCACACCGGCGCGGCGCAGGGCGGCATGGCGGCGGCGCTCGCCAACGTCGAAGAGGACTCGTGGGAGTGGCACACGTTCGACACCGTCAAGGGCGGCGACTACCTCGTCGACCAGGACGCCGCCGAGATCCTCGCGAAAGAAGCGATCGACGCGGTCATCGACCTCGAGAACATGGGCCTGCCGTTCAACCGCACGCCCGAGGGCAAGATCGATCAGCGCCGGTTCGGCGGGCACACCGCCGACCACGGCAAGACGCCCGTGCGCCGCGCCTGCTACGCGGCCGACCGCACCGGCCACATGATCCTCCAGACGCTGTTCCAGAACTGCGTGCGCCTGGGCATCAACTTCTTCAACGAGTTCTACGTGCTCGACCTCGTGACCGTGGTCGACGATGCGGGTGCGACCCAAGTCGCCGGCGTCGTGGCCTACGAGCTCTCCACCGGCGAGCTGCACGTGTTCCAGTCGAAGGCCGTCATCTTCGCCACCGGCGGCTTCGGCAAGATCTACAAGACGACCTCCAACGCGCACACCCTCACGGGCGACGGCGTCGGCATCATCTGGCGCAAGGGCCTGCCGCTGGAGGACATGGAGTTCTTCCAGTTCCACCCGACCGGCCTCGCCGGCCTCGGCATCCTCCTCACGGAGGGAGCCCGAGGCGAGGGCGCGATCCTCCGCAACGCCTCCGGCGAGCGGTTCATGGAGCGCTACGCCCCCACGATCAAAGACCTCGCGCCCCGCGACATCGTCGCGCGCTGCATGGTGCAGGAGGTCGCGGAGGGTCGCGGCGCCGGCCCGCACCGCGACTACGTGCTGCTGGACTGCACCCACCTCGGCGCCGAGGTGCTCGAGACCAAGCTGCCCGACATCACCGAGTTCGCCCGCACGTACCTGGGCGTCGACCCGGTCGTCGAGCCGGTGCCGGTCATGCCGACGGCGCACTACGCGATGGGCGGCATCCCCACGAACAACAACGCCGAGGTGCTGAGCAACAACACCACGGTCGTCCCCGGTCTCTACGCCGCCGGCGAGTGCGCCTGCGTGTCGGTGCACGGTTCGAACCGCCTCGGCACCAACTCGCTGCTCGACATCAACGTGTTCGGCAAGCGCGCCGGCCGCAACGCGGTGGAGTACGTCAAGACCGCCGAGTTCGTCCCCCTCCCCGAAGACCCGTCCAAGGAGGTGCGCGAGCTCATGGAGCGACTGCGCGCCAACCCCGGTACCGAGCGGATCTCGGTGCTGCGCAAGACGCTGCAGGACGAGATGGACAAGGGCGCCCAGGTGTTCCGCACCGAGGAGTCGCTCACGCGCATGCTGACGGTGATCGAAGATCTGCGCACCCGCTTCAACAACATCCACGTCGACGACAAGGGCAAGCGCTTCAACACCGACCTGCTCGAAGCCGTCGAACTCGGGTTCCTCCTCGACCTCGCCGAGGTCGTCGTCTACGCCGCGCTCAACCGCAAGGAGAGCCGCGGCGGCCACATGCGCGACGACTATCCGACGCGCGATGACGAGAACTACATGAAGCACACCATGGCCTATCTGACGGGCGACCCCCACTCGTCGTTCGCCTCCGACCACATCGAGCTCGACTGGAAGCCGGTGGTCTTCACGAAGAACGAGGCAGGCGAGTTGCGTTACCCGCCCCTGGAGAGGAAGTACTGACCATGGCATCGACAGTCATCGACACGACGGACGCCACGGCGGAGGCCTCGGAGACCACGGCCGACACCGGCATCCAGTCGTTCATCGTCACCTTCAACGTGCGCCGGTTCGACCCGGAGTCCGACACCGAGCCGCGCTGGGTCGACTACGACGTCGAGCTCTACCCCACCGACCGGGTGCTCGACGCGCTGCACAAGATCAAGTGGGAGGTCGACGGCTCCCTCGCCTTCCGCCGCTCCTGCGCCCACGGCATCTGCGGCTCCGACGCGATGCGCATCAACGGACGCAACCGCCTGGCCTGCAAGACGCTGATCAAGGATCTCGACATCTCGCAGCCGATCTACGTCGAGGCGATCAAGGGTCTTCCCCTCGAGAAGGACCTCATCGTCGACATGGAGCCGTTCTTCGCCTCCTACCGCGACGTGCAGCCGTTCCTGATCTCCAAGACCAAGGCCGAGCCCGGCAAGGAGCGCGTCCAGTCGATCGTCGACCGCGAGGTCTTCGACGACACCACCAAGTGCATCCTCTGCGCCGCGTGCACCTCGTCGTGCCCGGTCTTCTGGACCGACGGCCAGTACTTCGGGCCCGCGGCGATCGTGAACGCGCACCGTTTCATCTTCGACTCGCGCGACGACGCGGCAGACGTGCGCCTCGACATCCTCAACGACAAGGAAGGCGTCTGGCGTTGCCGCACGACCTTCAACTGCTCCGAGGCATGCCCCCGCGGCATCGAGGTCACGAAGGCCATCGCCGAGGTCAAGCAGGCGGTTCTGCGCGGCGGTCGCTGACGTCCGCTCCCTGAGGGGAACGGCCGCGCGCTAGCCTGTGCGCGTGGACGAGCGGATGCGGCGACCGGCGGGTGCCGCCATCGGCGCGGCCTATGCGGCGCAGGGTCTCGGCTACGCGGCCGTCGTCACATCACTCCCTTCCCTGAAGGATCAGGTGCGCATCGACGACACCGCCGTGTCGCTGATCGTGCTCGGCGTCTGTGTGGCGGCCGCGCTCGGGTCGGTTCTCGCCGACCTCATCGCCGTTCGCGCCGGTAGCCGCGCGGCGCTGGTGACGGGCCTCCTCCTGCAGGCCGCCGCTCTGCCGCTCATCGCCCTCGTCACGCCCCTCCCTCCGTTCCTCGCGGCCTTCGCCGTCTACGGTCTGGGGCTTGGGTGCGTCGACGCGGCCTCCGCGATGCAGGGCGTCGCGCTCCAGCGCGCGAGAGGGCGCGCCGTGCTCGGCCGGCTCTTCGCGGTCTACACGGCGGCGGCGATCGTCGGCGCGCTGCTCGTCGCCGGTGCGGCCGCCTCCGCGTCGTCGGCGGTGCCGCTCCTGGTCGCATCCGCGGTCGCGGTCGGGGTGGCGGTGGCGGGAGTCCGCTCGTTCTCGACGGAGCGGACCGTGGCCGCAGCATCCGGCTCGTCGCGGCTTCCTCGACGGGGCATCTGGGTCTTCGGCTCGGTCATCCTCGCGGCCTTCGCCCTCGACTCGGCCGTCAGCACCTGGAGCACCGTCTACCTCGCCGACACCCTGACCACGACCGCGGTGATCGCACCGCTCGGCTATGCCGCCTATCAGGGCGCCGTGCTCGTCACACGACTGGCGACCGACGCCCTCGTCACGCGACTGGGCCGGAGGGCGCTGGCCGTGCTGTCGGCGTTGGTCGCGATCACGGGATGCGTCGTGGTCGCCGCGATCCCCCTGCCGGCGGCGGCGGTCGTCGGGTTCGCCCTCGCGGGCGTGGCGACGGGCGTGCTCGTGCCGGTCGCCTTCGCCGCCGCCGGCGACCTCGACCCCGCGCGCACCGACGAGGTGATCGCGCGGGTCAACCTCTTCAACTACGCGGGCGCCGTGCTCGGGGCCGTGGGCGTCGGCCTGATCGGCGACGCGACCGGGCTCGGGGTCGCGTTCCTGCTCCCGGGCCTCGCGCTCATCACCGTCCTGGTCGTCAGACGGCGCTTCGCCTCGCGGCGCTCGGTAGTCTGATGCGGTGGCAGACTCCAACGCGTCCGGGGAGCGCCTGCAAGCCCTGCGCGAGCGACTGGACGAGCCGATCGAGAAGGCGACCGAACTGACGAGGAAGACCCTCGCCTGGTTCCCGATCCGCGTCTGGCGCCATTTCCTGCAGCACAACGGATTCCTGCTCGCGGCCGGGATCAGCTACCAGTCGCTCTTCGCGATCTTCGGCGTCATCTATCTCTCGTTCGCCCTCGCGGGTCTCTGGCTCGGCGGCAGCAAGGAATCGGTGCAGGCGCTCATCGACCTGATCAACCGCTACATCCCGCAGATCATCAGCGAGAACGGGCTCGTCAAGCCCGAGCAGGTCGAAGCGGTCGCCGCCGGCAGCACCGGCCTGCTCACCGTCACCGGCATCGTCGCGGGTGTCGTGGTCATCTGGACCGCCATCGGGTTCATCACCTACGCGCGCCGCGCCGTGCGCGACACCTTCGGTCTGCCGTTCGACCGGCGCAGCTATGTGCTGCTGAAGGCCCGCGACTTCCTCGCCGCCGTGCTGTTCGGGGTGGCGCTGATCGTCGGTGCGGGGCTGGGGCTCGTCGCCACCGGCGCGATCGAGCTGCTCTTCTCGCTGCTCGGCTGGGACAGCCAGTCGGTCTGGGTGCGCGTTCTGAGCCGTGTGCTCGCGTTCGTCGTGGCGTTCTGGGTCAACACCTTCGCCCTGGCGGCGATGTTCCGGTTCCTCACCGGCGCTTCTCTGTCGTGGCGGCGCATCTGGTCGGGGTCGCTCCTCGGTGGCGGCGCGATGGTCGCTCTGCAGATCGCCGCGGGCTTCCTCTTCGTCTACTCCCCCACCAACCCCCTCCTGGCGACGTTCGCGATCTTCATCGGGTTCTTGCTCTGGTTCCGTCTGAACGGGATCGTGATCCTCGTCGCCGGCGCCTGGATCGCCGTGGGCGCCGAGGACCGCGGCATGTCGCTGATGTCGGAGGACGAGCGGGCGGCCGCCGAGCACGCCGCGCTCGTGACCGCCGCGCAGGTGCGCCTGCGCGACGCCGAGCAGGAGCTCGGCGACGCGCCCTGGTACGCACACTGGTGGGCCGCGCGCGAGGTCAACCGACTCCGCGACGAGCTCACCGACGCCGAAGCATCCGCCCCTCCCCGAGCCTCGAGCACCTTCCTGGATTGACCCGCGTCGCCCCCTCCGCCCCCTCCCGCACCGGATTATGGCGCATTCCTGTTTCGTGCAGGAATGTGGCGCATTCCTGCGAACGACGGCATCGATTCGTACCGTCATGTGCAGCGAGGTGTGGCAGTCGCCGCGGCCGTGTCGGGGCCCGAGGTTAAGCTTGCGGTCGTGTCTCGCAGCGTTCGCATCGTCTCCATGAATGTCAACGGCATCCGTGCCGCCGTCCGCAACGGAATGAACGATTGGCTCGCCGAAGCCGATGCCGACATCCTCGCGATCCAAGAGGTGCGCGCCACGGCCGACGACCTGCGCACGGCTCTCCCCGGGTGGGAGATCGTCAACGACGAGGCTCTCGCGAAGGGCCGCGCCGGCGTCGCGATCGCCAGTCGGCTGGCCCCCGTCGACGTGCGCACATCGCTCAGTGCCGATCCCGTCGACTCCGCCGGCCGCTGGATCGAAGGCGACTTCGACATCGACGGCGAGACCGTGACCGTCGTGAGCGCCTACGTGCACAGCGGAGAGGTCGGCACCCCGAAGCAGGAGGCGAAGTGGGGCTTCCTCGACGCCATGGAGAAGCGGATGCCCCAGCTCGCCGCCGAGCGTCCGCTGGCGCTGATCATGGGCGACCTCAACGTCGGTCACCGCGAGCTCGACATCCGCAACTGGAAGGGCAACGTCAAGAAGGCCGGCTTCCTCCCGCGTGAGCGCGGCTACTTCGACCGCTTCCTCGGCGAGGCCGGAGCGACCGTGACGGGCGTCGACGGCAGCGTCGGCACCGGACTCGGCTGGATCGACATCGGCCGCCGCCACGCCGGCGAGGTCGATGGTCCGTACACGTGGTGGTCGAGCCGCGGCAAGGCCTTCGACACCGACACCGGCTGGCGCATCGACTACCACCTCGCCACCCCCGCCCTCGCCGAGCGCGTCACCGACTACCGCATCGGCCGGGCACCCTCGTGGGACACGCGCTGGAGCGACCACGCCCCCGTGGTGGCGGACTACACCCTCGGCCTCTGACCCACCCCGCGCCGTGGTGACGCGGCGACCGACGCCGCATCCGATCAACCCGTTCGTGACCGACTCCACCCCTCCGTGCAGCCGCGGGGTGCGGATTCGCGCGTCGCAGTGTGGGGCGGATGCTGCGCCGGGGCCACGGAGCGGCGGAGCGGTGCGAGGGTGCGCGACGCCGGCATCGGGACGGGCGGGGAGCCGCCCACGGCAGGCGGGCGACTCCGGGCATGCGTCGGGCACGCTCGCTGCGTGCAGCCGCGGGACGGGCGCGGGCTGACGCAGCATCCGCCCGCTCTAGGATTGGGCGGTGACCAAACCGCGTTTGTACTCCGGCATGCAGCCCTCGGCCGATTCGCTCCAGATCGGCAACTACATCGGGGCGCTCATGCAGTGGCGGGATCTGCAGGACTCGTACGACGCGTACTTCTCCGTCGTCGACCTCCACGCGCTCACCCAGCCGAACGACCCGGCCGAGCTGCGCGCGAAGACCCGCCGCACCGCCGCCCAGTACATCGCGGCGGGGATCGAGCCGTCGCGTTCGACGCTGTACGTGCAGTCGCACGTGTCGGCGCACTCCGAGCTCGCCTGGGCGCTGTCGACCATCACCGGTTTCGGCGAGGCCGGTCGCATGACGCAGTTCAAAGACAAGTCGGCTCGCTACGGCGCTGACGCGACCAACGTCGGACTCTTCACCTACCCCGTGCTGATGGCCGCCGACATCCTGCTGTACCAGACCGATGTCGTGCCCGTCGGCGACGACCAGAAGCAGCACATCGAGCTCACGCGCGACCTGGCCGAGCGGTTCAACTCGCGCTACGGGCAGACCTTCACCGTGCCGACGCCGGTGATCCAGCGCGACACGGCCCGCATCTACGACCTGCAGAACCCGACGGCGAAGATGTCGAAGTCGGCGGAGTCCGACGCCGGCGTGCTGTGGCTGCTCGACGAGCCGGCCAAGAGCGCGAAGAAGATCATGAGGGCCGTCACCGACAGCGAGGGCGTCGTGCGGTTCGACCGCGAGGCGAAGCCCGGGGTGTCGAACCTGCTCGTGATCTACGCGGCCCTGAGCGGACGACAGATCGCCTCGATCGAGGACGAGTACGCCGGACGCGGCTACGGCGACTTCAAGAAGGGCCTGGCCGAGGTCGTCGTCTCGGAGTTCGAGCCGGTGCGCGAGCGCGCGCTCGCGCTGCTCGACGACACTGCCGAGCTTGACCGGGTGCTCGCGGAGAACGCCGGGCGCGCAGCATCCGTCGCCAACCGCACCCTGAGCGATGTCTACGACCGCATGGGCCTGCTGCGCCGCGTCTGACCCCCGGGCCGTGCTGGTGAGGCCCGCCTCGCCGCCACAACTCAGGATGATTCGCGCGACCACGTGACCGCGCCGCGAATTTGCCCGGTGCGCGCGCCGCTCGGATGCAACGAGCCTGAATTACGGTTGCGCGGGCGTGGACGAGCGCGTGGACGGTCGGTCACCGCGGGCGGGTTGCGAGAGCGCGCTTAACCGCGGCCAGGACGAGCTCGGGCTCGTCAATGATCATCTTGGCGGTCGGTCTCAGCGTCGTGTATCCGCGAGCCGCGAGCAGGATGTCACGGCGACGATCCCGCTCTTGACTCTCCCAACCGGTGTGGAACCCCCGACTGTCACACTCGATGACGAGCCAGCCGTCGACCAACAGATCGACACGCCCTATGCCCTCGAACGCCACCTGGACCTTTACCTCGCAGCCGAGACCCCGCAGCATCAGCCGCATGATCGTCTCCGGCCCCGACTCGGATCGCGGGTCGAGCAGCGCGAATAAAACGCGGTACTTCGCGGGGAGCGCGTGGAACATGTCGGCGACCTCGTCCATGCGCACCAAGCCCTGATGCAGGGCACTATCGAGCGTGGCGAGGGCGGCACGCGGTGCCTGGCAGAGCACGGAGTGAGCCAGCGCGTCGAGGATCGATACGCACGCCGACTTTCCGGGCGGATTGATGAGGGGAAGCCAGTGCAGTCGTACACCTCGCCTCGTCCGCGAGGAGAGAGCGCGCCGTCGGTCGTGCGGTGAACGCATGCGCGAGGCGTTGCGTGGAAGGTGGACATGCAACGCCCGGTGGCGCAGGACGAAGACCGACAGCATCGACAAGAGGGACAGACACGTGAGCCGCCCGCCCACACGAACGGCACGGATGACGGCTTCGGCCGTGTCGCCGGGAAGGTAGTGGTCACGACGCGCCCGCACCAGGTGTCCCATAGCGAGGGCAGCGTCGATGTCGGCGCGACGGAATCCGTCACGGATGAGGTCGGCACGGTGAAGGAACTCGACGTTCATCACGCGACGATCGCGTGCATACACGACCCCGTGGGCGCGCGGCGCACGTCAGTGGACGAAAGGGCGCTCGACGGCTGCTGTGGAGGAACGCACCTCGCACGGATTCAGGCTGAACGAGGCCGCCCGCCTCCGCACCCGCGAAACCGCTGGGTTCGAGAGGCCCTCGGCAATTCTCATCCTGAGTTCGGGCAGAAGCCGAGAGCGCAGGGGGCGTGCGAGCGGGCGGGCCCAGGGTCGGCGGTGCGTGGGAGGATGGGCGCATGCCGGAGATGCCGGAAGTCCAGGGCCTCGTCGATTTCCTCCGCGGGCGCGTGGTCGGGGTGGAAGTGACGCGGGCGACCGTCAGTGCGATCTCGGCGCTGAAGACCTACGACCCGCCCATCACGGCACTGGTCGGTGCACACGTGACCGGGGTCGAGCGGCACGGCAAGTTCGTCGACATCGCGACCGACAACGGTGCGCACCTCGTCTTCCACCTCGCCAAGGCCGGGTGGCTGCGGTGGTACGAGACGCTTCCGTCGACCGTGGTGCGCCCCGGAAAGACGCCGATCGCGCTGCGCGTCGGGCTCGCCGACGGGTCGGGCTTCGACCTGACCGAGGCGGGCACCAAGAAGTCGCTCGCGGTGCACGTCGTGGGCGATCCCGCCGACGTGCCGGGTATCGCCCGGCTCGGCCCCGATCCGCTCGACCCGGGCTTCGACCGCGACACGTTCGCCGGCCTGCTGGCCGATCGTCGCACGCAGATCAAGGGCGTGCTGCGCGACCAGTCGATCATCGCGGGAGTGGGCAATGCCTACTCCGACGAGATCCTGCACGTCGCGAAGATGTCGCCCTACGCTCTCGCGGCGGGTCTGAGCGTCGATGAGATCGACCGCCTCTACGCCGCGCTGCGCGACACGCTGGCCGAGGCCGTCACCGCGGCGAGCGGCAAGCCCCCGGCGGAGTTGAAAGACGCGAAACGACGGGGCATGCGGGTGCACGGCCGTCGCGGTGAGGCCTGCCCGGTGTGCGGCGGCGAGGTCAAGAGCGTGTTCTTCGCCGACAATTCGTTGGAGTACTGCCCGGTCTGCCAGACCGGGGGGAAGATCCTCGCCGATCGCCGGTTGTCGCGCCTGTTGAAATGACCCCGCACGACGGGGAATGAAACGTCGAGACCGGCGTTGACTAGAATCGCACCCAACACACACGTGCTCCGGGGTCGGTGAGAATCCGAACCGGCGGTGACAGTCCGCGAACTCGCGGTATCCGACAGGATGCTTCGGGTTGATCCGGTGGAACTCCGGAACCGACGGTGATGCGACGAGCGATCGTCGTCAGTCCGGATGGGAGGAGGCACGCACGGTACGCCGTGCCGTTGCGTCTTGACCCCCGGGGATTCACCGGAAGGACAGGACCGATGGCCACCACCGCCGAGCTCGAGGCCATGCGGCACGCGCTGCGTCTCGCCCGGCGCGGTCCGCGCGGTGTGAACCCCCAGGTGGGATCCGTGATCCTCTCGCCCGCCGGCGACGTCCTCGCCGAGGGGTGGCACCGGGGCGCCGGCACCGCTCACGCCGAGGTCGACGCCCTGTCGAAGCTCGAACCGGGTGCCGCCCGCGGCGCGACCGCCGTGGTGACCCTCGAGCCCTGCAACCACACCGGGCGCACCGGACCCTGCGCCGTCGCTCTCATCGAGGCCGGCGTCGCACGGGTCGTCTACGCGATCGCCGACCCCAACGCGGCCGCCGCCGGCGGGGCGGAGCGCCTGCGTGCCGCCGGAGTCGAGGTCGAGGGCGCTGTTCTCGTCGACGACGCGATGGACCTCCTACGGGGCTGGATCGACGTGCAGCGCCTCCGCCGTCCCCGTGTCACCGTCAAGTGGGCGCAGAGCCTCGACGGCCGTGCGGCGGCCGCCGACGGCACGAGCCAGTGGATCACCGGGCCGGAGGCACGGGCCGACGTGCACCGACGCCGCGCCGAGGCCGACGCCATCGTCGTCGGCACCGGCACGCTCCTCGCCGACGACCCGGCGCTGACGGCGCGCAGATCCGACGGCTCGCTGTACGACACCCAGCCGCGACCCGTGGTCATCGGCTCGGCCGAGGTGCCGACGGATGCGGCGGTCCGCCGTCATCCGATCGATCCCCTGTTCTTCCCCACACGCGACCTCGACACCGTGCTCGCCGACCTGCGCGAGCGCGGAGTGCAGCGCGTCTTCGTCGAGGGCGGCCCGACTCTCGCCAGCGCGTTCGTCCGCGCCGGTCTCGCCGACGAGATGCTCGTGTACGTCGCCCCCGTCCTGCTCGGCGGCGACCGGCTCGCCCTGGGAGACATCGGCGTCTCCACGATCGCCGACGCGCACCGGCTGCGCGCGGCATCCGTCACCCCTCTCGGCGACGACCTCCTGGTCGTCGCGCACCCCGCCGTCGAAGGAGACCTCTGATGTTCACCGGAATCGTCGAAGAGATCGGCACGGTCACGGCCGTCGAACCCTCGGGCGACGGCGTGCGACTCACGGTGCAGGCTCCCGTGGCCGTCTCCGACGCCACCCACGGCGACTCGATCGCCGTGAGCGGGGTGTGCCTCACGGTCGTCGAGCAGGGGGCCGACTGGTTCACCGCCGACGTCATGAAGCAGACGCTCGACATGTCGACCCTCGCGGGCGTCTCCCCCGGTCGCCCCGTGAACCTCGAGCGCGCCACCGCCGCGCACGGCCGCCTCGGCGGCCACATCGTGCAGGGCCACATTGACGGCACCGGCGAGGTGCGCGAGGTGCGACCGGGCGAACAGTGGCGCGTGGTGCGCGTCGGCATCCCCGCCGCTCTGGCGCCTCTCGTCGTCGACAAGGGCTCGATCGCCATCGACGGCATCTCCCTGACGGTGAGCGCCGTCAGCGCCGCCGACGAATCCGCACCGTGGCTGGAGGTCTCCCTCATCCCCGAGACCCTCGAGGCCACCACGCTCGGGGCCGCGAAGGTCGGAGACCCCGTCAACCTCGAGACCGACATCCTCGCGCGCCACGTGCAGCGGCTCTTCAGTTTCTCTTCCGGGGCGAGCGGGGCCGGTTCCTCGCCCGCGCCCGACGCGACACCTCCCGCATCCACGACCGAAGGAGGCTCACGATGAGCCTTGCCACCATCCCCGAGGCACTCGACGCGCTCCGCGCCGGTCGCCCGATCATCGTCTCGGACGACGAGAACCGAGAGAACGAGGGCGACGTCGTCCTCTCCGCCGAGCGGGCGACCGCCGAGTGGATCGCCTGGACCGTGCGGTGGTCGAGCGGCTTCATCTGCGCGCCGATGCCCGCCGAGTGGGCCGACCGCCTCGACCTCCCCCCGATGGTGGAGGTCAACCAGGACGCCCGGGGCACCGCGTACACCGTGAGCGTCGACGCCGCCACGAACGTGACGACAGGCATCAGCGCGGCCGACCGTGCCCGCACGCTCAACGTGCTGGCCGACCCCGAGTCCGTTCCGACGAGCGTGCACCGCCCGGGCCACATCCTCCCGCTCCGCGCGGTCGACGGCGGGGTTCGCGAGCGCAGCGGGCACACCGAGGCGGCCGTGGAGCTCATGCAGCTGGCCGGGCTCTCGCCCGTCGGCGCCATCGCCGAGATCGTCGCCGAGGACGGCAGCATGATGCGCCTGCCGGGCCTGCTCGAGCTCGGCGAGCGCGACGGCATCCCGGTCATCACGATCGAGCAGCTCATCGCGCACCTCGACCAGATCGCGCCCGCTCCGGCGGCACCCGCCGACCGTCACAAGCGTCGGGTGAGCCTGCGCGCCGAGGCCCAGGTCCCCACTTCGCACGGGGAGTTCCGCTTCCTCGCGTACAAGGACCGCGTCACCGGCACCGACCACATCGCGGTCGTCTCCGGCGACCTGTCCAGCGAAGCGCCGCTCGTGCGCGTGCACTCGGAGTGCCTCACCGGTGAGGCCTTCGGCTCGCTCAAGTGCGAGTGCGGCCCGCAGCTCGACGCCGCGCTCGACGCCATCGACAAGGAGGGCGGGGTCGTCGTCTACATGCGAGGGCACGAGGGCCGCGGGATCGGGCTCATCAACAAGCTCCGCGCGTACAGCCTGCAGGAGCGCGGACTCGACACCGTCGACGCGAACCTGGCTCTCGGACTCCCCGCCGATGCGCGCGACTACGCCGCGGCGGCCGGGATCCTCGCCGACCTGGGCATCGAGCGCGTGCGCCTGCTGACCAACAACACCGACAAGGTCTCGCAGCTGCGCCACCTCGGGCTCGAGATCGTCGAGCAGGTGCCGCTCCTCGTGGGAGTCGGACCCAACAACCACCAGTACCTGTCGACCAAGCGCGACCGGATGGGACACATCATCGCCGAGCAAGACCTCAGCGATGCCCTCGAGCAGATGAAGGAAGGGGCCGGTTCATGAGCGGCAAGGGAGCACCGATCACGGGAGACCTGCGTGGAGAGGGGCTGTCGATCGTCGTGATCGCCGGCACCTGGCACGACGCGATCACCGACGGACTGATCGCGGGGGCCGAGCGCACGCTCGAGGCGGCGGGAGCAGACTGGCGCCTCGTGCGGGTCCCCGGCTCGTTCGAGCTTCCCGTCGCGGCGAAGGCGGCCTTCGAGGCCGGCGCCGACGCGGTCGTGGCCCTGGGCGTGATCATCCGCGGCGGCACCCCCCACTTCGAGTACGTGTCGTCGGCGGCGACCGACGGGCTCACCCGGGTCGCGATCGACGCGGGGCGCCCGGTCGGCTTCGGCGTGCTGACCCTCGACGACGAGCAGCAGGGCATCGATCGGGCAGGTCTCCCGGGCTCGAAAGAGGACAAGGGAGCGGAAGCGGCGGATGCTGCGGTGCGCACCGCGCTCGTACTGCGCGCGCTGCGCGCGGCCTGACGGCGCCACAGGGCCCGGGGGCGGCATAGGATCGTTCACCGTGTGTCGGCGACCAGGCCGCCGCACTCGGTGACCCGGCGTCGAGCCCCGGCGCAGACCCCGCGCCCACGGCCGCCCACCGCGACGCATCGCAGAACGTGCGTCTCCCCGCGTTGATCGACAGGCCCTCTCTTGACCTCCCCCGCATCCTCCACTTCCCCCACCCGCGCGGCGTCCAAGCCCGCGAACCCCCGCTCGCGCGTCATCACCGCGAGCCTCGTCGGAACGACGATCGAGTTCTACGACTTCTACGTCTACGCGACGGCGGCCGTACTCGTCTTCCCGATCCTGTTCTTCCCCACCGGCAACGACACGACGGCGCTCCTGCTGTCGTTCAGCGTGTTCGGCGCCGCGATGATCGCGCGTCCGATCGGCGCCATCGTCTTCGGACACTTCGGCGATCGGTTCGGCCGCAAGGCGACCCTCGTCGCGTCGCTGCTGACGATGGGCGTCGCGACGTTCCTCATCGGGTGCCTCCCCACGTTCAACGAGATCGGCGTGTGGGCGGCCGTGCTCCTGCTCGTCATGCGTCTCGCCCAGGGCTTCGCGCTCGGCGGCGAGTGGTCGGGCGCGGCACTGGTCGCCACCGAGAACGCCCCCAAGGGCAAGCGCGCCTGGTACGGCACGTTCCCCCAGCTCGGCGCGCCGATCGGCTTCATCATCGCCAACAGCGTGTTCCTGCTGATCAACTTCGCCCTCCCGCACCCGGGCGGCGCCGGCCAGCGTTCGGCCGACTTCCTCGCGTGGGGCTGGCGCGTGCCGTTCCTCTTCTCGGCCGTGATGGTCATCATCGGTCTCTGGGTGCGCCTCAAGCTCGTCGAGTCGGAGTCGTTCACCAAGGCCGAGGCCAAGGGCACGATCCGCAAGTTCCCCCTCGCTGTCGTCGTGCGCCATCACTGGAAGGCGCTCATCCTCGGCACGTTCATCATGCTGGCGACCTACGTGCTCTTCTACCTGATGACCAACTTCACGCTGTCGTACGGCACGAAGGCGGCGAGCCTCGAGACCGCGGCCGCCGCCGCGCAGACCGCGGCCGCGAACGGGGGCGCGCCCTACGACGCAACGGCGTTCGCCGCGCAGTTCTACCCCGGACTGGGCTTCGGCTACACCGACTTCGTCATCATGCAGATCATCGGTGTGGTCTTCTTCGGGATCTTCACGCTGCTCTCCGGTCCGATCGCCGATTCCATCGGACGCCGACGGCTGCTGCTGTGGGTCACGGGTGCGATCATCGCCTTCGGCCTCACGTTCTCGATCTTCCTGCTGCCGCAGGCCGATCCGAAGTTCACCGGTGCGCTCACGCAGGCGTTCCTCGTTCTCGGGTTCATGCTCATGGGTGCGACCTTCGGTCCGATGGGCGCGCTCCTCCCCGAGCTCTTCCCGACCAACGTGCGGTACTCGGGATCGGCGATCTCGTACAACGTGTCGTCGATCCTCGGCGCCGCCCTCGCGCCGATCGTCGCGCTGTGGCTCTGGCAGCTGGGCGACGGCAACCCGTGGCTCGTCGGCATCTACCTCTCGGCGATGGGCGTGCTGACCTTCGTCGCACTGCTGCTGTCGAAGGAGACGAAAGACATCGACTACGACGAGAACCTCGGACTCGGCGCCACCGGCTCCCTTTAGGAGCACCTCGGAAGCGGATGCTACGCGGGCGCCTCGCCCCGCAGCATCCGCCTTCTGCGTGCCTCGGCACGCGACGTCGGGGCGGGAGCCCCGAGTCGGCCGTCGTGGATCTCGATCACCCGATCGGCGATCGCCGCCAGCTCGGGATCGTGCGTGGTGACGACGGCGGCCATGTCGTCACGGTGCACCCGGTCGGCGATCAGCTCCATCACGGTGCGCGCGCTGGCGCTGTCGAGCTGGGCGGTCGGCTCGTCGGCGAGCAGCACTCGCGGGCGGTGCACGAGGGCGCGCGCGATCGCCACCCGCTGCTGCTGTCCGCCCGAGAGCTGGTCGGGGCGCTGGCGGGCGTGCGGGGTCAGCCCCACGGCCTCGAGCGCTTCGGCCACCCGCGCCTCCCGCTCGGCGATGGGCGTGCGTGCGATCCGCAGCGGGAGCTCGACGTTCTCCGCCGCGGTCAGCATCTCGACGAGCGCGAAGTCCTGGGCGATGACCCCCACGACCTCCGCGCGGAGGCGGGCGAGGTCTCCCTCGGAGGCCCGCGTGACCTCGACGTCGTCGATCCACGCCGTGCCGGCACCGGGCGCATCGATGCCCGCGAGCAGGGACAGCAGCGTGGTCTTGCCCGATCCCGACGGGCCGCGCACCACGACGACCTCACCGGCGCGGACCTCGAGGTCGACCCCGTCCACCGCGACGGTGCGCAGCGCTCCGTCGCCGAACACCCGGACGAGCCCCTCGGCACGGACCACCGGACGCATCACGGCGCATCTCCTTCCGGCCGGTCGCCGGCGTGGATCTCGATGTGCCGCTCGCGGAATCCCAGCCGCACCCGGTCGCGCATACCGAGACGCGTGAGCTGCTCCTGAGGCAGCTGCAGGCGACCCGCGCGGTCGAGGACGGCGAACTCCTCGGAGATCCCGCGCTCCACTCCCCCCTCGTCGATGCGCGTCGACCGCAGCACCTCCGTGGACGTGCGTCCGTCGCGGATCTGCACGGTGCGGCGCACGTGATCGGCCACGTCGGGATCGTGGGTGACGATGAGCACCGTCACCCCGCTCTCGGCGTTCACCGAGCGCAGAGCCTCGAGCACCTGGGCCGAGCTGTGCTCGTCGAGCTCCCCGGTCGGCTCGTCGGCGAAGAGTACCTGGGGTGCGTTGACGAGCCCCACCGCGATGGCCGCGCGCTGCCGCTCGCCTCCCGTGACCTGCGAGGGGGCGCGATCGGCGATCCCGGCGATGTCGAGCAGCTGCACCACGTCGCGCACCGCCTGGGCGCGACGTCGTCGGCCGCCGCCGGTGAGGGAGGCAGCCAGCTCGACGTTCTCGAGGATCGACAGGCCCTCGACGAAGTTGCGGGTGGTCTGCTGCCAGACGAAGCCCGCCGTCTCGCGTCGGTACCGCGCGCGCTCCGCCGCGTTCATCGACATCAGGTCGTGGTCGCCGACCCACACCCGCCCGGCGCTGGCGACGTCGAGCGCCGAGAGTATCCCGAGGAGCGTGGACTTGCCCGACCCCGACGCCCCAACGATGGCGGTGAGCTCGCCCCGTTCGACCCGCAGGTTCAGTCCCTGCAGCGCCTGCACCTCGACGCTCGCGCTGCGGTAGATCCGGACGACGTCGGCGCACTCGATGAGGGGTGGATGCTGCGTGTTCATGCTGCTCCGTTTCGATCGGGGGCGCGACGAGCGCGCCGGAGTCCGGGGAGGGCGGCGAGCAGTCCCGCCGCGGTGAGGAAGACCGCGCCGCCGGCGGCCACGACGACGATGGCGGCCACGGGGAAGGCCGAGCCGCGGGCGGTTCCGATGACACCGGCGATACCGGCCACGTCGGTCGCCGCCGCCACCAGCGACGCGACGGCGATCCCGATCACCGCCCCCACGAACGATCCCGCCAGCACGACCGGCACGACCTGCCAGAGCACGGGGAGAGCCGCCCCCCGCGGTGGGAGTCCGAGGAGACGCAGCACCGCGCGCAGGCGCTCCCGCTCGGGTCGGACGGCGACCACCGCGACGACGAGGGCCAGCGCGGCGAGGACGAGTGGCAGCACCGCCCCCGCCCAGAGCACGCCCGCGAGCACGACGGCCGATGGCCGTGCGGCAGTATCCGCCCGCACCTCGTCGGCGACCGACACCGTGGCGCCCTCGCCGACGACCGCACGCAGGGCGGACGGCGTGTCCGCGGGGGCATCGGCGGTCCAGTCGCACAGGACCCAGACAGGACCCGAGAGCGCGACACCGGTGAGGGTCCGTTCGTCGACGAGCACCCAGCGACCCTCGGCGGGCACCGGGAGGTTCGCCGTCACGACGCGCGCGTCGACCGGGATGTCGCGGGCGATCTCGAGCGTTCCGCCGACTCCGACGGCGAGCTCTGCACCGACCGCGATCTCGCCCGGCTCCAGTACGGGGAGGTCGGGACGGATGGCGTGGAGCGCGGCGGTGTCGGTCACGAGCACGTCGGCGGATCGAGACCGGCCGTCGTCGGTCAGTCCGATGCCCGTCGCGACCCTCACCTCGACGGCGGCAGCGACCCCGGGCACGGCCCGGATGCGCTCGATCGGGGGGAGGGCGCCGGAGGCCGAGACGACCCTCGCGTCGGCGCCCACCGCGTCGCCCGCGGCGGTCGTGAACGACTCGGACAGCGCCTGCCCCACGATCAGCGAGGAGACGCACGCCGACAGCGCGACGACGATCGCGACGAGCGGCGCCACCGCCGCAGGGCGCCGGGCGGCCCACGCCCGCGCGACACCCGCACCGGCCGACGCCCTGCTGCGACCCACGCGCTCGAGGGCCCGGAGACCGAACGGCAGCGCCCGTGCCGCGAGCACCCCCGCCGCGATCGCGGTCCAGGCGGGCGCGGATACCAGGAAGGGGTCGGCGCCGGCGTCCGAGGGTGCGAAGCCGCGCACCGTGAGGAGGACGGCCGCGCCGACGCCCAGGCCGACGATGAGGAGGTCACCGCCGATACGGACGGGTCGCCGCCACGCCGGGGGCGGCGGGGCGGCGAGAAGAGCGCCCCACGCGATGGTCGCGAGGGCCGCGACGGCGGCGATCCCGACGTCGCCGGCCGCGACCGGTCCGCGGAGGGCGACGATCGCGACACCCGCGCCGACGACCGCGCCCGGCACCGCGGCGAACGCCGTCTCGATCGCCGCGTCCCGGACGGCTCGACCGCTCCCCGCACCACGGGCGGCCATCAGGGCTCGACCGACCGCTCGACGATCCGCGAAGCCCCGCAGGGCACCTCCGACCGCCACGACGATCGCGCCGAGCACACCGGCGGCCAGCAGCCATGCCAGCGCCGACGTGTTCGCCGACGTCGTGACGACACGGTCGAGGATCGGTGGCAGCCGCGAGTTCACGCTGAGCGGCTGTCCGCTGGGGAGGATGGCGCCGGTACTCATCGCCAGCCGGGTCGCCGAGGCGAGCTCGCCGATGTCCGACGCCTCGAGGCCGGAGGACGTCACCGGGTACCACGCCGTGAGCTGCGCACCGAAGACGAACCCGTCGAGCGCGTCGAGACTGGCGGGGTCGATCAGGGCACCGATGCCCAGCACGGCGGTGCCGCTCTGCAGGCGTTCCTCCGTGACGTCGTCGAAGACCTCGCGGTGCCGGAGCGCAACCGCATCACCGGGTGCCGGCTCCACGATCGCGGCCACGACCATCTCGAGTCCTCCGGAACTCAGCCGGTCGCCCACGGTGACGCCCACGCGGGTCGCGGCCGAGTCCGCGATTGCGATCTGCAGCGGCCCGTCGCCCGTCCACGTCGCCGGGGCGGCGCCCTCCAGCGGGCGGGCGTTCGACAGCGCGTCTGCGTCGACGCCGAGCCGCACCTGGACGGGATCGTCGCCGCCGGCCGCCCGCTGATCGAGCAGCACCTCCTTCAGCACGATGTTCGTCGACGCATCGCCCACCGCCCCGGCGAGCGGTTCTCGCAGGAGCGCGGGGAATTCCTGCGCGGCCTGCGCGAGAGATCCATCGAGCCGGGCGCCCCCGTCGGGCTCGGCCCACTCCCCGCTGAGCGTGATCTCCGACGCGGACGAACGGGCCGGGTCGAGGGCCGCGGCGAACTGATCGTCGAACGATGCCGTGAGTGCCCGCGGCAGGCCGACGGCCCCGGCGACCAGGGTGGCGATCAGCACAGCGATGAGGACGAGAGGTGCAGCGTGCGGTGCGATGCGCCGACGCAGAAGTCGCGCGGAGACGAACCGCGTCATGAGCGCGACCCCGGTCGAGGTGCGCGCGGCTCACGCCACACGACGATCGCGAGCACCAGCGCGAGGGCGGCCACGAAGGCTGCCGCCGATGCTCCCCCTGCGACGGCGTCGACCACCGGAGGGGCGAGGCCGAGGGATTCGCTGGGCGCTGCGCCCCGGGCGAGCGAGGGGACGAGCAGAGCGAGCACGACGACGCCCGCGAGCATCCCGACGACCAGCCCCACCGCGACGACCGCGACGCGCTCCGCGCCGCGAGCCGCCCTCCGCAGACGCGGGCCGAGTCCGATCAGTCGCAGCGCGTCGGCCTCCGCGGCATCGGCATCTCGCCCGGCGAGCGAGACGGCGGCCGTTCCCAGCAGCGCCAGGAGTGCGGCGGCCCCGGCCCCCCACCACATCGCCAGCGGAGCGGCGGCGAGGATGTCGCGTGCCGGATCGACGGCCGTCCCGTCGACGCGCACTCCCTCGGGCACGATGCTCCGCAGCGCCGCGGCCGTCGACGCCGGCGCACCCGCGGACCCGACCCAGGCCACCGATGGCGAAGGGGTGTCGTCGTTCCAGGCGAGAGCGCCGAGGATCGGCGCCCACGCGTCGATCATCACGGCGACGGCGCTGTCGGCGCCCGGGATCGCGGGTGTCACGGCGGCGACCTCGACGGCGGTCGTATCGAGGCCCCACAGCGTCAGCGAGAAGCGTTCGCCGAGCGACAGCCCCGTCGCGTCGAGGAACGCCGTCGTGACCACCACGGGCAGCGGGTCGGCGTCGGTGCCCGCCAGGAAGCGCACGAAGGGCGCCCCGTCGAGGATCGCCGCCTCGAGCCCGGAATCCCGCCCCGTATCGAGCGGGTACGGCTCGGAGAACGGGCTGGCGACCAACCATCCCGCGGGATCGAGCCGTTCCCCGTTCGCATTCACCTCGACCGCGACGGTGGGCGCACCCCGCTCGTCCGCCGGGGGCGTCGACGCGACGTCGATGGCCACCAGCCGCCACTCGGTCGCACCGGGGGGCGCGGCGAGCGTGACCGTTCCTCCGCCGACATCGTCCGTGCCCCCGACGCGGACGACGACCCCGTCGGCGTTCCCGAAGACGACGGACACGGTCGTCCCGGGCGTCGCACCGGATCCCGAGAGTGAGAGTTCGACGGCGGCACCGGCCGCGACGGCCCACCCCGGAAGAACCTCCGGGGCGATCACCTCTGCCCACCGTCGTCGTTCCTCCGCGGGGGCCTCGGCGAGTTCCGCCACCGCCGGGGCGGTCACCGCGAGGACCGACACCGATTGCGCGGCGAGCGACTGCCCGGTCGTGCGGATGGGCGCGACCCTCGACACCTCCTCGAGCGACCCGGCCGCCGCCAGCACCTCCGCGTCGAGGTCGCCGCTGCCCGCATCCATCCGAACCTCGGTCCCCCACCGAGCAGCGGCCACCGCGTCGTACCGCGCGGTCCACGACGCGCCGTAGCCCGCGACGACGACCAGCTGGCCCACGGCGAGCGCGCACAGCAGTAACGGGGTGATCGACACGGCTCCTCGGCGGAACGCGCCGCGCAGCCACACCGCCGAGAACCACGTCACCCGCCGCCCGACGACGCGGTCCACCGGCGAGCCCAGCTGCGACACCAGCAGGATCGCGACGATCGACACCGCGGCGAGCGAGGCGGCCGGCGCGAGGAGGATCGCGGGGTTGGTGCGTGCCGCATCGGTGGACAGCGGCGATGTGCCGAAGAGCAGCAGCTGCCACGACGTGAAGCCGGCGAGCGCCACGAGCAGAGAGACCGCGACGACGCGCAGTGCCCGCCGCGAACGGGGACTCTCGGCGGTATCGGGCCGCTCGAGCCTGCGCACCCCGGCGAACGCGTGACCCGCGATGAGCGCCAGCGCCACCGGCACGACAGCGGTCGCCCCGGCCGCCACCGCCCATCCGGCAGCATCGAGAGGGAGACGACCGGCGACCGCAGCGCCCGTCACCGCGCCGACGGCGGCGCCGAGCACGACGGCCACCGCGCTCGGCAGCGTCGCATCGCCGATGAGGCGTCGCAGGCGCGCTCCCCGCGACCACAGGAGCGCCGAACGCCGCGCACCACGGATCGCCAGCAGACGCGCGATCTCGTTGACCGCGACGAACGCGACCGTGGCGGCGGCCGCCAGGGCGATCGGCGCAGCGCCCCGCAGGGCGTCGGACTGGCGCGTGACCGTCAGAGCCGTCGGCACGAGGCTCCCCGAGAAGGCGACCTGCGAGGCGTCGACGCCGGCGTCGACGAGCGCCGGGCGCATGCGCCGCCAGGCGGCGGGCACCGCCTCGAGATCGGCAGCGGTGACGACGTCGGCGCGAGGAGCGATCGTCCACCGCGCGAAGCCCGCGTCGGGCTCGGTGCGGGACACGTCGAGGACGACCCCGGCGCCGTCCGCGCCGAGGGACGAATCGATCGCGCTGCGCACCGCAGCATCCTGCGCCCCGGCCGGGTCGTCGACCGGCAACTCGATCGTCAGCGTGACGTCGACGGTGCCGCCGGCGGCCACCGTCGCCCGCGCGAGGTCGTCGACCGCGGCGCTCACCTGCAGGGGCAGCAGCACAGCGAGGAACGCGGCGACCGCGATGACCGCTCCCGCCGCCGCCTCCAGCGCGCGGCGCGGGAGAAGCGAAGCGAAGTGCACGAATTCCCCGTCGACTCGATGACTCTCCGCACGATAGACCTCCGCGCAGCGGCGCGCGACCCGACAGGCCGCGCGTACGAAGTACGGTCGAAGGGATACACCCGACGACGATCGAACGAGGTACCGGCATGTCCACCCCCGTACGCGCACGCCGCGGCCGCCGCACTCCCGACGACGGTCCCCGCGCGAGCTTCCGTCAGCTGCTGCCGTTCCTCTTCGAGCACAAGAGGGTGCTGGTGGTCGTCGCGGTTCTGAGCGTCATCGGCGCGGGCACGACCCTCGCCCAGCCGCTGCTCGTGGGCCAGGTCATCGAGCTCGTGCAGAACGGCGAGACGCTGGGTGCGCTGGTATGGGCGATCGTCGCGCTCGTGATCGTGTCGTCGGTCATCTCCGGTTACCAGCACTACCTTCTGCAGCGAACCGGCACCGCCGTGGTCTACTCCAGCCGCCGAAAGCTCATCGCCCGCATCCTCCACCTGCCGATCAGCGAGTTCGACGCCCGTCGCACGGGCGACCTCGTCTCGCGGGTGGGAACCGACACGACGCTCCTGTACGCCGTTCTCACGCAGGGACTCGCCGACAGCGTCGGCAACGCCCTCATCTTCGTCGGAGCGATCATCGCGATGGCGATCATCGACCCGGTGCTGCTGCTGCTCATCGTGGTCGTGATCGGCGTGTCGATCGCGGGCGTCAGCGTCTTGTCGGGTCGCATCCGCAAAGCCACCACGACGCAGCAGGAGAAGGTCGGGGAGCTCGCCTCGAGCGTGGAGCGTGCCGTCGGGTCGATCCGCACGGTGCGCGCCTCGGGGGCGACCGAGCGCGAGGAGTCCTCGATCTCGGCGACCGCGGGCGAGGCCTACGGCATCGGCGTGCGCATCGCGAAGGTCTCGGCCCTCGTCGTGCCGATCGCCGGCGTCGCGCTCCAGGTCTCGCTCCTCGTCGTTCTCGGCGTGGGCGGCTACCGCGTCGCCGACGGGGCGATCACGATCGCCTCGCTGGTGACGTTCGTGATGTTCCTGTTCTTCCTCGTCGGTCCGCTCGGCAGCTTCTTCGGCGCGATCACGTCGGTGAATCAGGCCCTCGGCGCGCTCGGGCGCATCCAGGAGGTCATCGATCTGCCCGTCGAGTCACAGGACGACGCGGCGATCGCGGCGCGGGTGACGGCGGATGCTGCGAGCGCCCCGACCGACTCCGACGCCGCGATCGAGTTCCGCGACGTGCACTTCGCCTACCCGGAGAACGTGGTGGCCGCTCGCCGCAAAGCCGAGACCGAGGCTCTCGCGGCCCTGGAGACGGCCCACCTCGCCACCGCCGCGATCGACCTGCCCGCCGGAGACCCCGACGCGCCTCACGCACTCGACGGCGAGGTGCTGCGCGGAGTGTCGTTCACCGTGCCGCGCGGCGCGCGCGTCGCCCTCGTCGGCCCGTCCGGTGCGGGCAAGAGCACGACCCTCTCCCTCATCGAGCGCTTCTACGACCCGACGGCGGGGGCGATCCTCCTCGACGGAACCGACGTGCGCGCCCTCGACCGTGCCGAGCTGCGGAGCCGTCTCGGCTACGTCGAGCAGGACGCCCCGACCCTCGCCGGAACCATCGCCGAGAACCTGCGGCTGGCCTCCCCCGAAGCATCCGACTCCGACATCGAGCGCGTGCTGCACGCGGTCAACCTCGGCGACGTGCTCGATCGCAATCCGCTCGGCGTCGACGCACCCGTCGGAGAGGCCGGCGTCATGCTCTCGGGCGGCGAGCGCCAACGCCTCGCCATCGCACGCGCACTGCTGGCGGCTCCCCCGATCCTGCTGCTCGACGAATCGACGTCGTCGCTCGATGGGCTCAACGAGCAGCGCATGCGCGACGCGATCGACGCGGTGGCTGCCGGGCGCACCCTCATCGTCATCGCCCACCGCCTGTCGACGGTCGTCGACAGCGACCTGATCGTCGTGCTCGAGAACGGGCGCGTCATCGGTCAGGGCACCCACTCCGAGCTCGTGGAGTCCACCCCGCTCTACCGTGACCTCGCCCGCCACCAGCTGCTCGTCTGACGCCGCGGCCGCACCGCTCCCCTCCGCCGCGGCGAACGAGCCTGAGTTCGTGCACCGGGCACCCGGCGCCGCGCACCGGGCGGGCGTCCGGGCGCCGCGGGCAGGGCGCGAAGCGCGGTGCCCCGGCGCCCGATTGCCGCGCGGGAGTCAGACCTGCGCGGCGCGGAGGCGGTAGCGCAGCGCCGACAGCTCCGACGTGAGCGCCGCGGGGATGCGTCCGCCGAACGTCGCGAAGAACTCCTCGGTCAGATCCGCCTCGTCGAGCCACGACCGGGGGTCGATCTCGAAAAGCTGCTCGAGGTCGGCCTCGGGCACGTCGATGCCGTCGAGGTTGAGGTCGGAGAGCCGCGGCATGCGGCCGATGGGCGTGGTCACGGCGGGGACCTTGCCGTCGATCCGCCGGATGATCCAATCGATCACGCGCGCGTTCTCGCCGAAGCCGGGCCACAGGAAGCGGCCGTCGGCGCCCTTGCGGAACCAGTTGACCTGGAAGATGCGCGGCGCGTGGTCGAACCGCAGGCTCTGTCCGACCCGCAACCAGTGGGCGAAGTAGTCGGCCATGTTGTACCCGCAGAACGGCAGCATAGCGAACGGGTCGCGGCGCAGCTCGCCGACGGTGCCCTCGGCGGCGGCGGTCTTCTCCGACGAGACCGTCGAGCCGAGGAACACGCCGTGCGCCCAATCGGTCGCCTCGAGCACGAGCGGCACGTTGGTCGCGCGGCGTCCGCCGAAGATGATCGCATCGAGCGGGACGCCCTCGGGGGTCTCCCAGTCGTCGGCGATCTGCGGGCACTGAGCGGCGGGCACGGTGAAGCGCGAGTTCGGGTGCGCGGCGGGGCGCCCCGAGTCGGGCGTCCACGGTTCGCCGCGCCAATCGGTGAGGTGCGGCGGAGCCTCGTCGGTCAGCCCCTCCCACCAGACGTCGCCGTCCGGGCGCAGCGCGACGTTCGTGAAGATCGTGTTGCCCCAGAGGGTCTCGACCGCCGTGACGTTCGTCGATTCACCCGTGCCCGGGGCGACTCCGAAGAAGCCGGCCTCGGGGTTGATCGCCCACATCCGACCGTCGGCGCCCTTGCGGATCCACGCGATGTCGTCGCCGAGGGTCTCGACCCGCCAGCCGGGGATCGTCGGGCGGAGCATCGCCAGGTTCGTCTTGCCGCACGCCGACGGGAACGCCGCGGCGAGGTGGTAGGCGCGCCCCGACGGATCGATGACACGGATCAGCAGCATGTGCTCGGCGAGCCAGCCCTCGTCGCGCCCGATGACGGAGGCGATCCGCAGGGCGAAGCACTTCTTCGCCAGGATCGCGTTGCCGCCGTACCCCGAGCCGAACGACCAGACCTCGAGGGTGTCGGGGAAGTGCACGATGTACTTCTCGTCGTTGCACGGCCACGCCGCATCCGCCTGCCCGGGGGCGAGCGGCGCACCGACCGAGTGCACGGTGCGCACCCAGGGCGCGCCGTTCTCGATCTCGCGCAGCACGGGTGTTCCGACGCGGGTCATGATGCCGATCGACGCGACGGCGTAGGCGCTGTCGGTCAGCTGCACGCCGATGTGCGAGAGCGGACCTCCGACGGCACCCATCGAGAACGGCACGACGTAGAGCGTGCGCCCGCGCATCGATCCGGCGAACAGCGACGTGAGCGTGCCGCGGATCTCGTCGGGCGCGACCCAGTTGTTCGTGGGGCCGGCGTCGTCCTCGTTCTCGGAGGCGATGAACGTGCGCGCTTCGACCCGGGCGACGTCGCCGGGGTGCGTGCGGGCGAGGTACGACCCCGGCCGCCATTCCGGATTGAGCTTGATGAGCTTGCCCTCGGCGACGAGCTCGCGCATCAGGGCGTCGTGCTCGGCAGCGCTGCCGTCGACCCAGTGCACGCGATCGGGCTTCGTGAGCGCGACGACCTCGTCGACCCAGAGGCGCAGCGCGATGAGACCCGGCGACGTCGACGGGGGCGGCGACCCGCCGGCGGGCACGGCCGCGGGCGCCGTCGACGGGCGGAAGGTGAGGGTGTCGGCGATGGCCATGCGAGCTCCTTCGAACAGAACGGGGTTCCTCCTCAGATTGACCGGCCTGTCCGCGTCTTTCGATGAAAAGTCTCGATAAGAATCACCGTTCTTTCGCTAGGATCAAACAATGACGTCTCCCGCCTTCGAGCTGACGACCCTCGGGCACCGCATCCGTCACCACCGCCTCGCGCGCGGGCTCACCCTCGACGAGCTCGGCGCCCAGGTCGGGGTGGCGGGCAGCCAGCTGAGCCTCATCGAGAACGGCAAGCGCGAGCCCAAGCTCTCGCTCCTCCAGGAGATCGCCCGCGCGACCTCGACGCCCATCTCCGAGCTGCTCTCCGCCGAGCCCCCGAACCGACGGGCGGCGCTGGAGATCGAGCTCGACCGCGCACAGGCCAGTCCGGTGTTCCGGCAGCTCGGCCTGCCCCCGGTGAAGGTCACGAAGGGGATGTCGGACGACACGATCGAGACCGTGCTCGGACTCCACCACGAACTGCAGCGCCGCGAACGCGAGGCCATCGCCACCCCCGAGGAGGCGCGCCGCGCGAACACCGAACTGCGCCTGCGGATGCGCGACGTCGACAACTACCTGCCCGACGTCGAGAAGCTCGCCGAGAAGCAGCTCAAGAGCGCCGGGCACGTCTCCGGCGCTCTCACCCACCGCACGGTCAGCATCATGGCCGAGCAGCTCGGGTTCGAACTGCTCTACGTCGACGACCTGCCCTACTCGGCGCGTTCGGTCACCGACCTCGAGAACGGGCGCATCTACCTTCCTCCGGCATCCATCCCGGGCGGGCACGGCCTGCGGTCGATGGCCCTGCAGGCGATGGCGCACCGGCTGCTCGGCCACCGGCCGCCCACCGACTACGCCGACTTCCTGCAGCAGCGGTTGGAGATCAATTACTACGCGGCGTGCTGCCTCATGCCCGAGGGCAACTCGGTGGCCTTCCTGCACCAGGCGAAGAAGGATCGCGACCTCGCGGTGGAAGACTTCCGCGACGCCTTCGGGGTCACTCACGAAGCCGCCGGCATGCGGATGACGAACCTGCTGACCCGCCACCTCGGGATCAAGCTGCACTTCCTGCGGGCCGACGGCTCGGGGGCGATCTCGCGCGTCTACGAGAACGACGGCCTCCCCCTCCCCGCCGACGTCACCGGTGCCGTCGAAGGCCAGCGCGTGTGCCGTCGCTGGTCGGCGCGCACGGCATTCGCCGAGAAGAACCGCACCACCGAGCACTACCAGTACACCGATACCCCCGCCGGCACGTTCTGGTGCTCCACGCAGACGGGCACGACCTCCGACGGCGACTTCTCGATCACGGTCGGCGTTCCCTTCGACGACGCGCGGTGGTTCCGCGGTCGTGAGACGCAGACGCGCGCGGTGTCGCGGTGCCCCGACGAGTCGTGCTGCCGCAGGCCGCCGGCCGAGTCGGCGAGCCGCTGGACGGGCAAGGCCTGGCCGAGCGCCCGCGTTCACCGCCACATGTTCTCTCCGCTCCCCCGCGGCGACTTCCCCGGCGTCGACGACACCGAGGTCTTCGCCTTCCTCGATCGCCACGCCTGAGCCGCCCCACCGCCGCGCGGCCTAGGGTCGAGGTATGCAAGCCCTCGAGATCGTCGACTGGCGCCGCCGCGTCTTCGCCCTCTACACCGAAGTGCGCGATCACCCCGACCTCGCCGCAGCCCACGACCTGTGGCGGCGCGGTCGCGACGAGCTGTTCGCGCAGCATCCGGCTTCGCCCCTGCTCGACGACGACCGCGACGCCTTCACCGGCCTGCGCGTGTTGCCCTACGACCCCGAGTGGCGGTTCACCTGCCGGATCGAGCCCATCGACCCGCATCGCATGGAGGTCGAGACCGGCACCGACGGCACCGTGCCGTTCGATCGCATCGGGCGCGTCGACGTCCCCGGCGTGGGCGGGCTCGACGTGTGGCGCCTCGCGTCGTACGGGGGCGGCGTGTTCGTGCCCGTCAAGGACGCCCTCAGCCGCGTACCCGGCGGCACCTACGGCGGCGGGCGGTACCTCATCGACACGATCAAGGGCGCCGACCTCGGCGGTTCACCCGACTCGCTCGTGCTCGACTTCAACTTCGCCTACAACCCGTCGTGCGCCTACGACCCGATGTGGGCCTGCCCCCTGGCGCAGGTCGGCAACACGGTCGACGTCGAGATCCCCGTCGGCGAGCGCTACGGAAGCGCGCGCTGAGCTCGCTCAGCCCGTGACGAACGCGGCGTAGCGCGCGAGCGCGGCCCCGACCTCGGAGTCGTCCGCCGCTCCCGCCACGAGGAGCTCCGGAATCGGCTCGTCGCTGTGACGGCCGACCGCGAGGGAGTGCGTCCACACGCCGACCACCTCCCCGCCGGCGACGAGGGTCGCGCGCACCATGCCGTTCTTGGCCGGACCCACGAGGGTGGCGATCTCCGGTGCGCAGGTCGCCGTGCGGTCGGCGTACGAGAGGTAGAACTCGTCGAACGGCGGCAGCGCGAGCACGTCGGGAGCCGCGGGCGAGCGCCGGGGCGCAGGCCCGGCGGCGACGTACTGCGGCTCGGGGTCGTCGGCGACGACCGAGAGACGATCGGATGCGGCGTCGGCCGCGCCACGCGCGAGGCCGAGCGGGAGTCCGCTCCACCAGGCGAAATCGCGGACGCCCGCGGGGCCGTGCGAGGCGATGTAGCGCACGAACATCTCCGCGGCCGGGTCGCGCGGCGGCGCAGCATCCGCGATCCAGTCCTCGGCGAGCACGATGTACTGCTCACGCCCGGGACCTCCCTGCCGCGGGGCGACGGGGCCGAGCACGAGCACGCCCCGCAGCGCGAGCGTCTGCAGCACGTGGATGCCCCGCTGGCCCTCGGGATCGACGCCGCCGGTGGCGAGCACCGACGTGAACTCCGCGCGGGTGAGCCGGTCGCCCCCGGCCAGGGCCGCGCGGACGAGCGCCTCCGATCGCGCGAAGTCCCCGTCGTCCAGACCGAGCTGGCGGTGGCGGCCGGCGGCGAGCGCGAGCTGGCGCTCGGAGGTGAGGGCGAGGAGCCAGGAGAGGTCGGCGGCCGGGGCGATGTGCAGGGTGCCGCGCATCGTCCACGCCCGGATGAGGGCACCCCGCGCGAACGCCGCGTCGACGGACGAGATCGGCGGCGTGCCCCGGGTGCGCAGCGCCAGCGCCCATCGTCCGGCGCCGAAGTCCTGCGCCTGGACGGCGAGCATGTGGGCCGCGGCCGCGGTCAGGGTCGCGGCGGGCGAGACCAGCCGATGCGAGCGCAGCCGGCGGTCGAGGAGCGAGGCGCGGTTCACGGTGACATCCTCGCGCACGCCGCCCGCCCGGCTCGGATCGGATGCTGCGGCCCGAGCCGACGCGGGTGTGGCACGCTGTGCGCATGAGACGTGACGTGACCAGCAAGATCGTGCTCGATGTGACCGGACAGGCCGACCTGGTGTTCGCCGTGGCGGTCTCGTCGCACTACGCCCCCACGACGGAGGAGTTCACCGCCTCGATCGACGGACGCCGGCTCGACCCGTCCGTCGTCGACGACGCGCACGGCACGCGCCTGCACCGACTGAGCGCCCCTCCCGGCCGCCTGGAGGTGCGCTATCGCGCGACCGTCGACGAGGGAGAGGTCGCCACCGCGACCGAGACCGACCTGCTCGTCTACACCCGCCCGAGCCGCTACGCCGAGTCCGACCGGTTGCTGCCGACGGCGGTGGCCGAGTTCGCGGGCATCACCGACCCGGTCGACCTGCTCGCCGCCGTGTCGTCGTGGGTGGGTACCGAGCTCGCCTATGTGCCCGGGTCGAGCCTGCCGACCGATGGGGCCGTGCGCACCCTGCTGGACCGCCGCGGTGTCTGCCGCGACTACGCCCACCTGTGCGTCGCGCTGCTGCGCGCGCTGAACGTACCCGCTCGTCTCGCGGCCGTGTACGCCCCCGGGCTGCACCCGATGGACTTCCACGCGGTGGCCGAGGCGTGGGTCGACGGCGCGTGGCGGATCGTGGACGCGACGACCCTGGCGCCGCGTCAGACGCTCGTGCGCATCGCGACCGGGCGCGATGCCGCCGACACCGCGTTCCTCACGATCGTGTCGGGCTTCGCGAACCTCGTCGAGATGGAGGTCACCGCGACGGCGGAGTCGCTCCCCCTCGACGACATCACCGAGCTGGTGCAGCTCGCCTGACGCGGTTCGCGTCACCACCGTCGGAGGATCGCACCGCGGTCGGAGGATTCTGCCCGCGTCCTCCGACGCCGGTGCGATTCTCCGACGTGCGTCGCCGCCGGGTCACGCGGTCGCGCGCTCCGCGGCCTCGACGACGTTCGTCATGAGGAGTGCCACCGTCATGGGGCCGACCCCGCCGGGGTTGGGCGAGAGGTAACCGGCCACGCCGGCGACACCGGGGTGCACGTCGCCGTAGACGCGGTTCTTGCCCGTCTCGGGGTCGGTCTCGCGGGTGACGCCGACGTCGAGAACGGCCGCTCCGGGCTTCACGTGCTCGGGGAGCACGATGTGCTTCACCCCGGCGGCGGCGACGATCACGTCGGCCTGCCGCAGGTGATGACCGAGGTCGGTCGTGCCAGTGTGGGTGAGCGTCACGGTCGCGTTGTATTCGCGGCGGGTCAGCAGCAGCCCGATCGAGCGGCCGATCGTGACACCGCGACCCACGACGACGACCTCCTTGCCCGTGAGGTCGTATCCGTTGCGCACCAGAAGTTCGAGGACACCGCGGGGTGTGCAGGGCAGCGGCGTGGTGATCGGCGCGTTGACGTTGAGCACGAGCCGTCCGAGGTTTGTCGGGTGCAGGCCGTCGGCGTCCTTCGCGGGATCGATCCGCTCGAGGATCGCATCGGTGTCGATGTGCTTCGGGAGGGGCAGCTGCACGATGTAGCCGTGGCACGTCGGATCGGCGTTGAGCTCGTCGATCGTCGCCTCGACCTCGGCCTGGGTCGCCTCGGCGGGCAGCTCGACCTGGATGGAGTTCATGCCGATCGCCTCGGACTCCCGGTGCTTCATGCCCACGTACAGCTGCGAGGCCGGATCGGCTCCGACCAGCACCGTGGCGATGCCCGGCGTGATGCCCTTCGCGCGAAGGGCGTCCACGCGCTCGCGCAGCTCCGCCTTGATCTCGGCTGCCGCCGCCTTGCCATCGAGCTTCTGCGCGGTCATGTGTTCTCCTCGTGTCGTCGTCGACGGTCGAGAGCCCGGCTCCCGCAGATCACTATGCCCGTAGGTATAGGTCCACGGCAACCGGGCTTCCGAACCTCTCGGTCTTTACTGAGTCAGACCCGGGTACAGCGGGAAGGCTGCGGTGAGGGCGGCGACGCGGGCGCGCAGCGCCTCGACATCGGCGTTCGGCAGCAGCGCGAGGGCGATGATGTCGGCGACCTCGGTGAACTCCGCGTCGCCGAAGCCGCGCGTCGCGAGGGCCGGGGTGCCGATGCGCAGACCCGATGTCACCATCGGCGGGCGGGGGTCGTTCGGCACGGCGTTGCGGTTGACCGTGATGTGGATCTCGTGCAGCAGGTCTTCGGCCTGCTTGCCGTCGATCGCGGCCTCGCGCAGGTCGACGAGCACGAGGTGCACGTCGGTGCCGCCCGATCGCACCGCGATACCGGCGGCGGCGACGTCGTCACGCGTGAGGCGCTCGGCGACGATGGCCGCGCCGCGCACCGTGCGCTCCTGGCGCTCGCGGAACGCCGGGGAGGCGGCGAGCTTGAACGCCGTGGCCTTGGCCGCGATCACGTGCATCAGGGGGCCGCCCTGCTGGCCGGGGAACACGGCGGTGTCGATCTTCTTCGCCAGCGCGGCGTCGTTCGTGAGGATGAAGCCCGAACGCGGGCCGCCGATCGTCTTGTGCACGGTGGAAGACACGACGTCGGCGTGCGGCACGGGGCTGGGGTGCAGGCCCGCCGCGACGAGACCGGCGAAGTGCGCCATGTCGACCCACAAGAGGGCACCGACCTCGTCGGCGATCTCGCGGAACCGGGCGAAGTCGAGCTGACGGGGGTAGGCCGACCAGCCGGCGATGATGACCTTCGGCTTGTGCTCGATCGCCAGTCGGCGCACCTCGTCCATGTCGATGAGCGAGCTGTCGGGATCTACGCCGTAGGCGACGATGTTGTAGAGCCGACCCGAGAAGTTGATCTTCATGCCGTGCGTGAGGTGGCCGCCCTGGTCGAGGGAGAGACCGAGCAGCGTGTCGCCGGGGCGGGCGATGGCGTGCAGCACGGCGGCGTTGGCGGTAGCGCCCGAGTGCGGCTGGACGTTCGCGAACTGCGCACCGAACAGGCTTTTCGCCCGCTCGATCGCGAGTTCTTCGGCGACGTCGACCTCCTCGCAGCCGCCGTAGTAGCGGCGACCGGGGTAGCCCTCGGCGTACTTGTTGGTGAGCACCGAGCCCTGCGACTGCAGCACCGAGACGGGCACGAAGTTCTCGGACGCGATCATCTCGAGGTAGCCGCGCTGACGCTCGAGCTCGCGCTCGAGCACCTGGGCGATCTCGGGATCGACCTCGGAGAGGGGGGCGTTGAATGACGGGTCGGACACGGGCGGACTCCTCGATCGTCGGGTGGATACTGCGGTTGCAGTCGGCCCGCGGAGCGCGCCGACGAACATCCACATCGGCCCAGGCGAGCGGTCGAATGCCATCGTGCAGAAGGCGAAAACAGTGTCGCTCCCCGGTGGTCCTCCACCTTGAACGCCAGTCGCGACAGGTCAGATCATACCGGATGCTGCCGCCCGTGCCCCGCGCGCGGAGACCTCCCCGAGCAGGCCGGCGTGCCCGCTTCTCGATCCTCCGCGCAGCTCGCCCTCCGCCCCGCGGCGAGACGGATCGTAGACTGGTCGCATGCCCGAAACCCCGAACGTCCGCGCCGAAGCGCCCCTCCAGCCGGGGATGCGACCGCGGCCCTCGGTCGCCGAGATCGGCGCCTTCCTCTGCGGCTTGTTCGCGTTCGCGACCCTCGCACTCTGGGGCTTCCTGGCATGGCCGCTCCCCTGGAACATCGTCTTCGGCATCGCCGCGCCGGTCGCGGCCATCCTCGTGTGGGCCCTGTTCGTCTCCCCGCGCGCGGTGTTGGCCGTGCACCCGTTCGTGCGGGCGATCGTCGAGCTGCTCGTGTACGCGGCAGCGACCGTCGCCTGGTGGAACATGGGCCAGGTGTGGGTCGGCATCGTCTTCGCGATCGTCGCCATCACCTGCGGCCTGTTCGCCGGCCGTCGACGACTCGCATGAGCGCCGACGTCGTCGGGCTGCTCCGCGACGCCCTCGGTGACCGCGTCGACACCTCGGCCGAGGCGCTCGACGCCGCGCGCGCCGACAAGTCGGGCCACGCCGCCCCCGAGCGGCCGCTCGCGGTAGTGCACGCCGAGTCGGTCGCCGACGTGCAGCGCGTGCTGCGGATCGCCTCCGCGACCTCGACCCCCGTGGTCACCCGCGGCGCGGGCACCGGTCTCGCCGGCGGCGCCAATGCCGGCGGCGGCGAGATCGCCCTGTCGGTGCGACGCATGAACCGCATCCTCGAGGTGCGCCCCGACGATCTGCTCGCCGTGGTCGAGCCCGGCATCCTCAACGCCGAGCTCAACGACGCCCTCGCCCTCCAGGGTCTGTGGTGGGCCCCCGATCCCGCGAGCCGGGCCATCTCCACCGTCGGCGGCAATATCGCCACCGGCGCCGGCGGGCTCCTGTGCGCGAAGTACGGCGTGGTCCGCGACGCCGTACTCGGGCTCGACATCGTGCTCGCCGACGGGCGCCTCCTGACGCTCGGACACCGCAGCGTCAAGGGTGTGACGGGCCTCGATCTCACCTCGCTCGTGATCGGGTCCGAGGGAATCCTCGGGGTCGTGGTCGCGGCCACTCTGAAGCTCCGTCGCCTGGTGGAGGGCGAGGTCGTCACGATCGCGGCCACCTTCCCCGACGTCCGCACCGCGGCCGCAGCATCCGCCGCCGTCACCGCCTCGGGCGCGCAGCCCGCGATCATGGAGCTGATGGATGCGGCGTGCCTCGCCGCCGTGCACGCGCTCCTCGGTCTCGACGCGCCCGCGCCCGGTGTGGCGCAGCTGACCCTCCAGACCGACGGCCCCGCCGCCGCCATGGAGGCGTCGAGGATCAGCGAGGTGCTGGGGGCCGCCGGTGGCACCGTGCGCGTCGCCGCCGACCGCGAAGAGGGCGAACGGCTGCTGACGATCCGTCGCTCGATGCATCCCGCGATGGAGACGCTGGGAACCGCCCTGATCGAAGACGTCTCGGTGCCGCGCAGCGCCCTCCCGGCGATGTTCGACGAGATCGCCCGCATCGAGCGCGAGTTCGGCATCGTCATCCCCACCGTCGCCCACGCCGGCGACGGCAACCTGCACCCGAACTTCGTCTTCGACGGACCCGAGGTGCCCGACCACATCTGGGCCGCGGCCGACGCCCTGTTCCACGCCGCCCTCGACCTCGGCGGAACGCTCACCGGCGAGCACGGCATCGGGGTTCTCAAGCGCCGATGGCTCGCCGACGAGCTGGGCGCCGACCAGTGGGAGCTCCAGCGACAGGTCGCGCGCGCCTTCGATCCCGCCGGGATCCTCAACCCCGGCAAGGTCTTCGAGACGGCCGCACGATGAGCGCCGAAGTGCACGTGAGCGCCGCCGTCGTGCTCGATCACGAAGGACGCGCGCTGCTGGTCCGCAAACGCGGCACGCACACGTTCATGCAGCCCGGAGGCAAGCCCGAGCCCGACGAGACCCCCGCCGAGACGCTCGCGCGCGAACTCTTCGAGGAGGTCGGGTTGAGCGTCGACGCGGCCTCGCTCGAACCGCTCGGGCAGTTCCGGGCGGATGCGGCGAACGAGCCCGGATTCACCGTCGTGGCGCATGCGTTCCGGGTGCGCGAACCGGTCGCGGCGTCGGACGTGACGATCGGCGCCGAGATCGAGGAGCTGCGCTGGTTCGGCGAGGCCGAGGCATCCGTTCTGCCGCTCGCTCCGCTCAGCCACGTGCTCCTCCCCCTCGTCTGGGGCGCGTCCCGCGGGTGAATCCGATGCACTTCGTTGTGCCACCGTGATATGGAACACCCCCGGAGGTGTGACCCACCGGATTACCATGGAGTGATCAAACGGGGGGTGACCGACATGACCGATCTCGTCACGAGACCGGATGCCGACGCAGACGACCGCGACGGCGCGACCGTCGACGGCGGCAGCGACGGTTCCGCCCCCACGGTCGCGTGGGCTCCCGCCGAGCCCGGCCGCCCGAAGAAGAAGCGCACCGCGCTGTGGATCGGCCTGCCGGTCGGCGCGACGCTCACCGCGCTCATCGCCGCCTCCCTCGTTCTCATCGCCCCCGGCGCCTCCGTCGCGGGCGTGCCGGTCGGCGGGCTCACGGCCGGAGGTGCGGCCGACGCGATCTCGGCCCGCCTGGCCGAGACCACGGTCGTGCTCGACAGCCCCGACGGCACCTTCGAGATCACGGGCGCCGACCTCGGCGCGAGCGTCGATGCGAAGGCGCTCGCCGACGCCGCGTTCGCCGAGAACCCGATGTGGAACCCGTCGACGTGGTACCCGGGCAGCAGCGATGCCGCGGTCACGATCGACCAGGCGACCGCCACGGCCGCGCTCCAGAGCGCCGCCCCCGACCTCTACGTCGCCCCCGTCGACGCCGCCGTGACCTTCGACGCCGCATCGGCCAGCTACGTGACCATTCCCGCGGTCGCCGGCGAGGGCGTCGACCTGGCTACCGTTCAGGCCGCCCTGCAGACGGCCTTCGACAGCGGGCAGACCTCCACCACCGTCGATGCCGCCCCCGTCGCCGTCGAGGCGCTCGCCACGACCGACGAGGCCGATGCCGCCGTCGCCGCGCTCAACAGCGTGCTCGAGACGGTCGGCTTCTACGTCGGCCAGGAGCGCACCGTGCCCGTCGATCGCACCGTCGCCGCGTCGTGGCTCACGGTGTCGTCCGACGGCGGCGATTTCACCTACACCGCAGACCCCGCGCTGATCCAGGCGAGCGTCGACGCACTCCCCGCAGCCGTGAACCGCGACGCCGTCAACGCGAACGTCATCACCGACTCCTCCGGCGGCGTGCTGCTCGAGCAGGTCGCCGGCGTCACCGGTCGCGCCCTCGAGTCGACCGACGGCATCGCCTCCGCGTTCGCGAGCCAGCTCGCCGAGGGCAACGGCGTGTTCCCGCTGACGGTGGCCGAGACGCCGTTCGCGACGACCGCCACCGAGCGCCGCCTCGAGGTCAACCTGAGCACGCAGATGACCTACCTCTACGAGAACGACCAGGTGCTCTACGCCTGGGCATCGTCGACCGGACTCCCGAGCAGCCCGACGACACCGGGCTCGTTCCGCATCGGGTGGAAGACCCCCCTGCAAGACATGGGCTGCTTCCCCGGCGCGACGTACTGCACCGAGAACGTGCCGTGGGTGGCCTACTTCAACGGCGATGAGGCCTTCCACGGCGCCTACTGGCACAACAACTTCGGCAACGTCATGAGCCACGGCTGCGTGAACCTGCCGGTCGCCTCGGCGAAGTTCCTCTACGACTGGGCGCCCAAAGGCACCGAGGTCTGGGTCCACTACTGAGTTCGACGAAAAGGGGCGGATGCTGCGAAGCATCCGCCCCTTTTCGTATAGCCGGGCTCCAACGCGCGGTCTCCGGTCGCAAGCGACGGCGCGGGTACGACGAAGGGCGGATGCTTCGCAGCATCCGCCCTTCGCAGGAGAGGCCTCAGACGCGGTCGATGATGCCGTTCAGCGTCGTCGACGGGCGCATGACGGCCTCGACCCGTGCGGGGTCGGGTCGGTAGTAGCCGCCGATCTCGGCGGGCGTGCCCTGCACCGCCGCGAGCTCGTCGACGATGGTCTTCTCGTTTGCAGCGAGGGCCTCGGCGACCGGGGCGAAGACCGCGGCCAGCTCGGCGTCCGTGGTCTGCGCCGCGAGCTCCTGCGCCCAGTAGAGCGCGAGGTAGAAGTGGCTGCCGCGGTTGTCGATCGCACCGATGCTGCGTCCGGGCGACCTGTCGTTCTCGAGGAACGTGCCGGTCGCCGCGTCGAGCGTATCGGCGAGGATCTTCGCGCGCGCGTTGCCCGCACGGTCGGCGAGGTGCTCGAGCGACGCCGCGAGGGCGAAGAACTCGCCCAGCGAGTCCCACCGCAGGAAACCCTCCGCGACGAGCTGCTGCACGTGCTTCGGCGCCGAGCCTCCGGCGCCGGTCTCGAACAGACCGCCGCCCGCGAGGAGGGGCACGATCGAGAGCATCTTGGCGCTCGTGCCGACCTCGAGGATCGGGAACAGGTCGGTGAGGTAATCGCGCAGAACGTTGCCGGTCACCGAGATGGTGTCTTCACCGCGTCGGATGCGCTCCAGCGAGTAGGTCGTCGCCGCTTCGGGCGCGAGGATCTCGATCGTGAGGCCCTCGGTGTCGTGGTCGGCGAGGTAGGTGCGCACCTTCTCGATGAGCTTCGCGTCGTGCGCACGGGTCTCGTCGAGCCAGAACACCGCGGGGGTGTCACTGGCCCGCGCGCGGCTGACGGCGAGCTTGACCCAGTCGCGGATCGGGATGTCCTTAGTCTGCGTCGCGCGCCAGATGTCGCCCTGCTCGACCGCGTGCTCGATGAGCACATCGCCGGCCGAGTTGGTGATCTGCACGACGCCGGGAGCGGCGATCTCGAACGTCTTGTCGTGGCTGCCGTACTCCTCGGCCGCCTGCGCCATGAGGCCGACGTTGGGCACGGTGCCGATCGTCGCCGGATCGAGCGGGCCGTTCGCGATGACGTCGTCGATGGTCGCCTGGTAGACGCCCGCGTACGAGGAGTCGGGGATGACGGCGAGCGTGTCGTCTTCGCCGCCGTCGACGCCCCAGAGCTTGCCGCCGTTTCGGACGAGCGCCGGCATCGACGCGTCGACGATGACATCGGAGGGCACGTGCAGGTTCGTGATGCCCTTGTCGGAGTTCACGTACGACAGGCGGGGTCCCGATGCGAGGTCGGCGGTGATCGCCGCGGCGATCTCGTCGCCCCCCTCGATCGACGGCAGGCCCGAGAGGATCGCACCGAGGCCGTCGTTCGCGGTGAGCCCGGCGGCGGCGATGGCGTCGCCGTAGCGGTCGAACACGTCGGCGAAGTAGGCCTTCACGACGTGGCCGAAGATGATGGGGTCGCTGACCTTCATCATCGTCGCCTTGAGGTGCACGGAGTAGAGCACGTCGTCGGCCTTGGCCGTCGCGAGGGTCTCGGCGAGGAACGCATCGAGCGCCGTGGCCGAGAGGAACGTCGCGTCGACGATCTCGCCGGGCAGCACCTTCAGCCCGTCTCGGAGCGTCGTGACGGTGCCGTCCGAGGCGACGTGGCGGATGTCGAGCACGTCGTCGCCGGGAATGACGACCGACTTCTCGTTCGAGCGGAAGTCGTCGTGCCCGAGGGTGGCGACACGGGTCTTCGACCCCTCGGCGAACGGCTTGTTGCGGTGCGGGTGCTTGCGGGCGTAGTTCTTCACCGACAGCGGTGCACGGCGGTCGCTGTTGCCCTCGCGGAGCACCGGGTTCACCGCGGAGCCCTTGATGCGGTCGTAACGGGCGCGGGCGTCCTTCTGCTCCGTCGTCGTGGGCTCGTCGGGGTAGTCGGGCACGTCGAAGCCCTGCGACTGCAGTTCGGCGATGGTGGCCTTGAGCTGCGGGATCGAGGCGGAGATGTTCGGGAGCTTGATGATGTTCGCCTCGGGCAGCGTCGCGAGACCGCCGAGCTCGGCCAGGGCGTCGCCGACCTGCTGCTCGGGGCTCAACCGCTCGGGGAACGCCGCGAGCACGCGTCCGGAGAGCGAGATGTCGCGGGTCTCGACGTCGACGTCGGCGTGCCGCGCGATCGCCTGCACGATCGGCAGGAACGATGCGGTCGCGAGCGCCGGGGCCTCGTCGGTGTGGGTGTAGATGATGGTGGAGTCAGGCACGTGTCGTCTCTCCGTCAGGCGTCGATGTCACCCGTCGATATCCAGCGTCGGGGTCGCGAATCAGCCTAACGCAACCGCGAAAATATCTTGATGTCGAGATAGTTGACGCGGGGCGTCAACTCGTTTCCCGTGGCGCGCTCTTCCCGGCTAGCCTGTCGTCATGGCAGACCTGCGACTCGTCGAACTGTCGGCCGCCACGATCGTGGCCGTCAACACGCTGTCTCTCAAGCCCGGGCAGGAGCAGTTCCTCGCTCCGCTCAGCTACGGAATCGCCGCCACCGTGGTGAACCCGCAGACCTCGTGGCAGCGCGTCGTGCTCGACGGCGACGAAGTCGTGGGTTTCGTCAGCGCGAACTTCGACCCCGAAGCATCCGTGGAGCACTTCCGTTCCGTGCTCTGGCGGATCAACGTCGACGCCGACGATCAGGGCCGCGGTATCGGCCGCTTCGCCGTCGAACGCCTGCTCGACGAGGCCCGCTCGCGCGGCCTGGAGCACGTCGACGTGATCTACGAATCGGGCGAAGAGGGCCCGGAGGCGTTCTTCCAGCGCGTCGGCTTCACCCCCGTCGGCGAGACCGAGTACGGCGAGATCATCGCCGAAGTCCGCCTCTGACCCACATTCCCGCAGCACCGCCGTCGGAGGGTCGCACCTCCGTCGGAGCATTCGAGGCGCAGCATCCGACCCGGGTGCGATTCTCCGACGCCGCCGCGAAGCGGATGACGCCGGGTCAGCCGGCGTCGAGCGCGTAGCGGTTGGCGACCGCGGCCACGTCATCGACGTAGACGTCGAGGTGGTTGTAGCTGAACACGGCCGCCCGCCATCCCTCGGTGGTCGTCATCGAGCCGGAATGGCAGAGGTAGCGCGCCGCGGCCAGCGCCGCGTCGTCGATCTGATTCGGATCGGCCGCGCCGTCGCCGTTCGCGTCGGCGCCCCAGCGCGCCCAGGTGTCGGGGATGAACTGCATCGGACCGACGGCGCGGTCCCAGACGGCGTCGCCGTCCCACGCCCCGCCGTCGGTGTCACGGATGGCGGCGTTGCCGTTGCCGTCGAGCTGCGGGCCGCGGATGGCCGGCGACGGGTAGCCGTCGTCTCCCAGTGCCGCTCCGCCGTGACGGCCGTGATCGGTCTCGATCGCGCCGATGCCCGCGAGAGTGTTCCACCCGATGCCGCATCCCGGTTGCTCGGCGTCGACGACGAGATCGGCGAGGGCGTACGCCTCCAGCGCCCGCCGCGGGATGCCGACGGCGGCCGCGACGCGGGCGCTCCACGCCGCATCCACCCTCACCGCGGGGGCATTCGTCTGCGGCTGGTCGGCGAACGACGCCTGGTCGCCGACCTGACCCGACACCTCGACCGCGGGGGCCGGCGAGTCGACGCGCGGGGCGTCGGCACGCGTCGACCCGGCGTTCACGGTGGCAAGCCAACCCCCGGCGACGACCAGGAGCACGACGCCGGTGATCAGCGCGAACCACGTGAAGCCAGACCCACGCGCCGGGATCTCGTCGTTCGGTGTCACGGGTGGTCTTCGCAGGTCGGGAGAGGGAAGAGGATGCTGCGCACCATAGCAGGGCGGAATGACCCGCACCCGAACGGCGGCCGCTATCGTGTGCACATGAACTCGCGGGTGGCAGCGATCCTGTTCCGGCTCTCCTTCGCCGTGCTCTCGCTCTCGGCGGTGGCCTGGCAGTTCTTCGCGGGGACCGTCGCGAGCGGCCACAGCATCCTGAACTTCTTCTGCTACTTCACCAACCTTTCGAACATCCTCATCTCGATCGTGTTCATCGCGAGCGCGGTGCGGCTGATCCGACGACGCGCCGACCCGTCGGAGACGCTCGTATCGATCCGCGGGGGCGCCGTCGTGTACATCGTCTTCGTCGGCATCGTGTTCAACACGATCCTCGCCGCCGGAGACATCGGCGCGATCTTCCCCTGGGTGAACGTGGTCGTGCACATGATCGTGCCGGTCGCCGGTCTCGTCGACTGGATCATCTGGTCACCGCGCCGCAGGCTCCCCTTCCGGGTGACCCTGTGGTGGATGGTGTGGCCGGTCGTGTACTCGATCTTCTCGCTGGTGCGCGGCGCGATCTCGGGCTTCTACCCGTACCCCTTCTACAACCCGGCCGTCTCGGGCGGGTACGGCGGAGTGGCCCTCTGGTGCGTCGGGCTCGTCGTCGGCTTCTTCGTGCTGGCCGTGGCCGTCTGGGCGATCGGCAACGCCCGGCACGCGCGCGCCATGACGGCGCGCGCGTAGCCGGACGTCAGACGAGAGACTCTCGCCACGACGCGTGCAGCTGGGCGAACTTGCCCGTACCCGCGATCAGCGCCTCCGGGGTGTCGTCCTCGATGATGCGGCCGTACTCCATCACGAGAACCCGATCCGCGATCGCGACCGTCGAGAGGCGGTGGGCGATGATGATGGCGGTGCGGTCGGCGAGCAGCGTCTGCAGGGCGTCCTGGATGAGGCGCTCGCTCGGCATGTCGAGCGACGCCGTCGCCTCGTCGAGGATCAGCACCGCCGGGTCGGCGAGGAACGCTCGAGCGAACGAGATCAGCTGGCGCTGACCGGCCGACACGCGCCCGCCGCGCTTGTTCACGTCGGTGTCGTACCCGTCGGGGAGAGCGCGGATGAACTCGTCCGCTCCCACCGCTCGCGCCGCCGACCGGATCTCGTCGAGCGTCGCGTCGGGCTTGCCGAGCGCGATGTTGTCGGCAACGGTGCCGCTGAACAGATAGGCCTCCTGCGTGACCATGACGATCGCGCGGCGGAGGTCTTTCGGATGCAGCTGACGGAGGTCGACGCCGTCGAGGGTGATCGCACCCGACGTCGGGTCGTAGAACCGCGACACGAGCTTCGCGAGCGTCGACTTCCCGGCACCCGTCGTACCGACGAGAGCGATCGTCTGCCCGGCGGGGAGATCGAGCGTGAAGTCGGGCAGGATGACGCGGTCGTCGGAGTACCCGAATTCGACGCCGTCGAAGCGGATGTGGCCGCGGGCCTTCCGGAGGTCGACGGGGTCGGTGGGGTCGGGGACGGTGAGCTCCTCCTCGAGGACTCCCGATACCTTCTCGAGCGCCGCCGTCGCCGACTGGTAGGAGTTGACGAAGAACGCCACCTCGCTCAGCGGCGAGAAGAAGTTGCGGACGTACAGCACCGCACCCAGCAGCGTTCCGACCGCGAAGGTGCCGTCGACGACGCGCAGGCCGCCCCACAGCAGCACCAGGGCGACCGAGACGGCGGCCACGGCCATGAGACCGGGCTCCAGGATGCCGAAGAGGCGGATCGAGCGCATGTTCACGTCGCGGTACTGGTCGGACAGGTCGCCGAAGCCCTCGTCGTTGCGGGGCTCCTTGCGGAACGCCTTCACCGCGCGGATGCCGGTCATCGTCTCGACGAACTTCACGATCACCTGGGCGCTGATCACGCGCGACTCGCGGTACACGCCCTGCGAGCGCAGGTAGAACCAGCGCATCAGGAAGTACAGCGGCATGCCCATGACCACCACGACGATGCCCGACTGCCAGTCGAGCAGCAGCAGCGCGATGAGCGTGAACCCGCCGTACAGCACGCCCGAGACGAGCTCGTTCAGGCCGCCGTCCAGCAGTTCGCGGATCGTGTCGAGGTCGCTCGTCTGCCGCGAGATGATGCGGCCGGAGGTGTACGACTCGTGGAACTCGAGGCTCAGCCGTTGCGTGTGCAGGAAGATGCGCTTGCGCAGGTCGAGCATGACGGCCTGGGTCAAGCGCGCCGCGACGATCGAGTACCAGCCGATGAGGGCGGCACCGCCGAAGCCCGCGACGAGGTACACCGAGACCACGCCGATGGTGGGCATCCAGTCGGCCTGCTCGAGGGCCGCGGGCAGGGCGTTGTCGATCCCCCACGCGATGAGCGCGGGGCCGGCGACGCGCAGCGCCGTCGAGATCACGAGCACGACGGCGGCCAGCAGCACCTGCCAGCGCACCGGGCGCACGAGCGAACCCAGAAGACGGAGGGAACGGCGGCGGATGCTGCGGCTCTCCGCCTTCGTGTAGTCGGAGCGGTCTTCGCCCGCGGTTCCTGAGACGGTCGTGGCGCTCATCGGATCACCTCGATCTCCCGGGTGTTCGTATCGCGGACGGCCGCCTCGACCTCGAGGCTCGAGATCACGTGGCGGTAGTGCTCGTTGCCGCGCAGCAGCTCGGTGTGCGTGCCGATGGCGGTGACACGGCCCTGTTCGAGCAGCGCGACGCGGTCGGCCAGCAGCACGGTCGACGGGCGGTGCGCGACCACGAGCGCCGTCGTGTCGGCGAGGACCGCGCGCAGTGCCTCCTCGACCAGCGCCTCGGTGTCGACGTCGAGGGCGGAGAGGGGGTCGTCGAGCACGAGGACGGCGGGCTTGGCCGCCACCGCGCGAGCCAGCGCGAGGCGCTGACGCTGGCCGCCCGACAGGCTGAGCCCCTCCTCGCCGATGACGGTGTCGAGTCCGTTCGGCAGTTCGTGCACGAAGCCGGCCTGCGCGACGGCGAGCGCCTCGGTGATCGCCGCCTCCGCCTCCGGCGACCCGGGCTCGAGGTCTTCGCGACCGAGCAGCACGTTCTCGCGCACGGTGGCCGAGAAGAGCGTGGCATCCTCGAAGGCCATGCCGATGTGGCGTCGCAGGTCGCTGAGGGTGAGGTCTCGCACGTCGATGCCGTCGAGCGTCACCCGCCCTCCGGTCACGTCGTAGAGGCGGGCCGGGAGGGTGGTCAACGTCGTCTTTCCCGACCCGGTCAGCCCCACCAGCGCCATCGTCTCTCCGGGGCGCAGGGCGAGGTCGATGCCGTCGAGCAGATCGCGCTCGCTCTCGGCAGCATCCTGATACCGGAACCGGGCGCCTTCGAACACGAGTGCTCCGCGCACCTCGTTCAGCGCGACCGGGTTCTCGGGGTCGACGATCGTGTTCTCCTCGTCGAAGACCTCGAAGATGCGGTCGGTCGCCGTGCGCGCGTCGAGAAGGAACGAGAAGAGGAAGCCGATCGACTCGGTGGGCCAGCGCAGGATCGCCGCCATCGCGAAGAACGCGAAGAGCTGCGCGACGTCGAGCTGTCCCATCGAGGTGAGCACGATGCCCGCGCCCAGGCAGAGCGCGAGCGCGATGTCGGGAAGCAGCACGAGCCAGAACATGATGAGCCCGACCGACTTCGCCTTGCGCAGCTCGGTGACCCGGAGGCTCTCCGCCTGGCGGGTGAACTTGCCGAGCAGGTGCCCGCCGCGCCCGAACGCCTTGAGCACCCGGATGCCGTGGACGCTCTCCTCGACGGCGGTCGCGAGGTCGCCGGCCTGGTCCTGGCTCTGGCGGGTCAGCATGCCGTACTGCTTCTCGAAGAGGTAGCCCGCGATCCACAGCGGCGCCGAGCAGACGACGTAGACGGTGCCGAGCACCCAGTGCCAGCTGAACAGCAGCACCGACCCCGCGAGGATCGTGAGCATGTTCACCACGAGCAGCACGAGGCCGAAGGCGAACCAGCGGCGCACGAGGCTGATGTCCTGCATCATGCGGCTCAGCAGCTGTCCCGACTGCCAGCGGTCGTGGAAGGCGACCGGCAGGCGCTGCAGACGCTTGTAGAACTCGGTGCGGATCACGTACTCGACCTGGGTCGAGGGCGCCAGCACGAACCAGCGGCGAGCCCACGTCATGAGCGCTTCGAGCAGGCCGAGCGCGAGCACCGCGGCGGCGCCCCAGGCGATGAGGCCGGGGTCGCCCGAGGCGATGGGACCGCCGACGACCGCCTCGAGCACGAGCGGAATGCCGAGCGCGAGGAGGCTCGCGACGAGGGCGCTGACACCGCCGAGGATGAGGCGGCCCTTGACGGGACGCACGAACGGCAGCAGCCGCGCGAGCGATCGCGCGGTGGACAGTTCGGAGGCAGGTGTAACGGGGGTCATGATCCTCGGTGGAGCGGCGCCGTCGACGAACGGCAGGATTTCAGGGGACTCACAGCCGCAACGCTCGAGCGGGAGGAGTTATGCCCGACTCGCGGGCAGCCCTCCAGGATACAGACGTTCGCAGCGCCGCCTCAACCCCGGGCGCGCGGCGCCGTCTCGCGGTCGAGCAGACGCCGCTTCACCTCGAGCCCCCAGGCGAATCCGCCGAGCGAGCCGTCGGTGCGGAGCACCCGGTGGCACGGGACGAACAGTGCCGGGGCGTTGCGGGCGCAGATGGATGCTGCGGCACGCACGGCGCGGGGCTGTCCGAGCGCCGCGGCGAATCCGGTGTAGGTGAGCGGCTCGCCCGGAGCGATCCGCCGCAGCGCCGCCCAGCCGGCGAGCTGCAGAGCGGTGCCGGTCTGCGCGACGGCGACATCGTCGATGGCGGCGACATCGCCGTCGTAGTACGCCCGCGCGGCGTCCGCAGCATCCGTCCGCCCCTCGCTGACGCCGGACGGGCGTGCCGACGGGGCCAGGCGCCCGAGGACGGTCTCGACATCGGTCGTCCAGCCCGACGAGAGCACGCGCCCCTCGGCGTCGGCGAGGATCGTGAAGGGGCCGTCGGGGGTCTCGATCGTCTCGATCGTGGCGGTGGTCATGACTTCTCCTCCGGAGGAAGGGGCGCGGCGCGCCAGGACTGGGTGACGGGTGCGGCGTACCAGAGGTGCGCCATCAGATAGCTGCGCCACGGTGCGGCGCGCACGGCCCATGCGGTGAGTCCGGCGGCGTCGGCGGGGATCCCAGCGGCGGCCGCACCCGCCCGCGCGGCGATGTCGCCGGGGAGCAGCACGTCGGGATCGCCGAGCACCCGCATGCGCACGTAGTCGGCGGTCCACGGACCGATGCCCCGCAGCGCCAGCAGCCGTTCGCGCTGCTCGGCGGCGTCGTCGCCGGCGCCGAGATCCAGCGAGCCGTCGGCCAGGGCCGCGGCCGTCTCGACGATGGCGCGGATACGTGCCGCAGGACCCCGCAGCACGTCGTGACCCCGCTCGGCGATCGCCGTCATGGTCGGGAACAGCACGGTCGCACCCTCGTCGCCCTCCACTCGCTCGCCGAGGGCGTCGGCGAGCCGGGTCATGGCGGTGCGGGCGGCGGCGACGCTGATCTGCTGGCCGATCATCGCGCGGATCAGCATCTCGTGAGCGTCGACGCATCCGGGCACGCGCACGCCCGGGATGCGCGCGACGAGGGGCGCGACAAGAGGATGCTGCGACAGCGCCGAGTCGACGGCGATCGGATCGGCGTCGAGGTCGAACAGGCGCCGGACGCGGGTGATGAGGGTCGCGAGGTCGGACAGTTGCGACAGACGCGCCCGCATCCGCACCCGCCCCTCGACATCGAGCGCGACCGAGAACCAGGCGGGGCCACCGTCGAGCAGGAGGGTTCTCGCGAACGAGGTGGCCGAAGCATCCTCCACTCCCCCGATGGCGTGAGCGGCCATCCAGCCGAACAGGCCGGCGGAGTCGAGCGGGCCGCGATGCGGCAGCACGAGGTCGATCTGCCCCGGAGTGGTCTCGTGCGAACGGCGGCGAGCGCGGAGCTGCGTGGGCGGCATGCCGAAGACCTCGCCGACGGTCTCGTTGAACTGTCGCACGCTCGAGAACCCCGCCGAGAATGCGACGTCGGCGGCGGGCAGGTCGGTGCCGACGAGCAGCATGCGCGCCGTGTGCGCGCGGTGCGCGCGACTCAGCGCGAGAGGACCGGCGCCGAGCTCGGCCGCGAGCAGGCGGGTCAGGTGGCGCGGGGAGTATCCGAGGCGGCGGGCGAGCCCCGGCACGCCCTCGCGGTCGACGACCCCGTCGGCGATGAGGCGCATCGCCCGAGCCGTCACGTCGCCGCGGAGGTTCCATTCGGGCGAGCCGGGCGCGGCCTCCGGCAGACACCGCTTGCACGCCCGGTAGCCCGCCTCGTGGGCGGCCGCCGAGGTGGCGTAGAACGAGACGTTCTGCTCCTTCGGGGTGCGCGCCGGGCAGCTCGGCCGGCAGTAGATGCCGGTGGAGCTGACCGCCGTCACGAACTGCCCATCGAAGCGCGTGTCACGCGACTGGATCACGCGATACCGCTCGGCGAAGCTCATGCCCGTGGTGCTCATGCCCCCAGCCTGCCATCGCCCGCCGACACCGGCTGGCGGTTTTCGGACACGGCCGTGGCGGCCGGAGCACTGACAGTCCAAGACACCCGGACGGCCTGGGCGGCGCGTCCGGGTGTCTTGGACTCTCGAGTGGGAGCGGGTCAGCGCTCCGCGATCGCGAAGCCGCCCGGGGGCAGGACGATCGAGGTCTGCTTCGACACCGAGCGCTCGCGCATGAGCTCACCGCGATCGTTGTATACGCGCACGGTGGTCGCCCCGTCGCCGCCGATCTTCGCCGACTGCGGCACCTGCGCCGCGGAGTGCACGAGCTCCGTGCGACCGCCCGCGCCGTCGAGCGTCATACGGGAGATGACCGGCCGGACGAGCAGCGCATCGAGGGTCAGCGATCCCGATTGCACGTCGACGCTCACCTCGGTGCGCTTCCCGAGGGCCGACAGCGGCAGCGAGTGCGGCAGCAGAGCACCCGGGGTGGGAGAGATGCCCTGTGCCGGGCCCGTGTCGCGCAGCAGTCCGAGCAGTCCCCCCGCACGCCAGAGCGACGCACTTGATGCGCCGGGCTGGGCGAACAGCACCGGCTCGACCCAACGCCGCGACGTGGCCGCACCGGTCTCGGACGCAGCGCCGATGTCGAAGGTCGCCTGCTGCCCCCTCGTCAGGGTGAGGGCGCCGCCCGACCAGCTCGACTCTCCCGTCCACGACTCGGGGGTCGTGATCGTGCCCGTCGTCGACGACGCATCCTCGGCCTCGACGACCTCCAGCCCGTCACGGGCGGTGATCGAGGTCACCGACGTTGCGCGGGCGGCGACCTCGGGGTGCGCGTCGAGCGCGAGCGCGGTGAGGAGCCCGTGGATGGCCGACTCGGCACCGCTGTTGCGGTTGACGGTGCCGTCGGGCTGCAGTCCGTCGTAGGTCACACCGGTCGCGGGGTCGTACATCTGGGCGCCGGCGTGATTGCCCCCGAAGAACCAGGCCGCCTGGATCGCGGCGAGCGAGGCGAACCCTGCCGAGCCCGTCGCATCCGCCACCGCCAGGAGCGACTGCACGCGCGAGTCGGCGCCGTACGCGATCTGCACGCGATCGGTAGGCGTCGGGTACCAGCCGTTGTCGGGACCGCCGGCCGTGAGCAGCGTCGGGGTGAACACCGCCGCGTCCGCGACGGCGGGGGCCGCGATCGACGGGTCGCCGAGGGCGACGGATGCTGCGGCGAGCGCCGCCGGCATCTGCGACCCCCACGCGTGCCACATCGCCGGAGACTCCGCCCAGGGCAGAATCGCACGGTAGGGCCAGCTCTGCGTGGTGCCGGACGCCATCGCGCCGATCCCCTCGGCGAGCTGGCGCAGCGCAGTAGCGGCCCGGGTGTCGTCGGGTCGCGCCTCGACGCGGGCTGCGAGTCCGAGTGCCGCCTCGGCCGACGCATCCGCCCCGTCCACGATGAGCCACGCGGGAACGCGCACGCCGTCGGACTGGTTCCACTGTCCGTACCGCGACAGCGAGTCCCGCTCGACTGCGCCGAGCGAGAGGTTCAGACGCTCCTCGAGGAAGCTCGCGAAGGCCGGATCGGCATCGGCGAACGCGGCGTAGCCCTCGCCGAGGGCCCACACCGTGCGCGCGGTCCAGTAGCTTGGTCCGGAGTCGGACGGGTCGGGCAGCTCGACCGGCTCGGCCGAGGGGTTGAGCGTGCCGTCCGGCTGCATCCAGAGCACGACGTTGCCGGCCGACGGACCGTCGGTGGTCTGCAGGTAGGCGACGGAGCGGAGCAGCTGGTACGCCTTCTCGCGGCTCGCGGCGTCGCCCGTCTGGGTCCAGTGACGGATGTAGACGACGGCGGCGCGGGCGATGTCGTCGGCGTTGTAGGCGCCCTGCCCCCAGTAGCCGGTGGCGGGATCGAGCGGACCCCCGCCCACCCGCTCGAACGTGCCGCCGTCACGGGCGTCGGCGTAGGTCCACGGGAGCACCAGATCGGGCTCCTCCGCGAGCCGGTAGGTCGTGTGACCGGCGACCTCGGCGGGCGGCGTCGCCTCGTCGAGGAGGAAGTCGAGGTGCGCGAGGTTCGTCAGCGGCTCTGCGGCCGCCGCCGCCGGTGGGGTGGATGCTGCGCCCGGCGCCACGACGGACGCCGTGGCCGGAGCCGCGAAGGGGATGGTGAGGGCGAACGCGACCACGGCCGTGAGGGCCGTTCTCCGCGCACGTCGTTGTGCGAGCGAAACCATGGGGGTGTTTCCTTTCCGGGGGGATATGACGGGCCCCCTTCCGCCGCAGCTCAGGATGAGCGGGGGACGGATGCGGGTGTCCCGCGGATTTCCGCGGTGACCGCACCGCGCCCCCCCGCATGCATCCTGAGTTACGGCGTGAGGGTGCGGGAAGACGGCGGACGGGAGGTGGGGCGAGGGAGTGGGGGTTCCGGTCAGTCGGTGCGCTCCAGGAGGGCCACCCCGATCTTCGAGTCGGCCATGCCGTAGAAGACGAAGTGGCGGCCGTCGATCTGCTCGATCGCGGTGGGGAACACGACGTTGGGCACGATGCCGCTGCGCTCGTCGTCGGTCTCGGGCGCGAGGAGGGGCTCGGACGTGCGGGCGATGACCCGGCTCGGGTCGTCCGCGTCGAGGATCAGCGCGCCGGCCGCGTAGTTCACCTTCTGCTGCTGGGCGAAGGCGCCGGCCAGCACTCCGGTGACGCCGTGGTGGATGACGAGCCAGCCCTCGGGGATGCGCAGCGGCGGCGGACCGCCGCCGATCTTGAGCTCCTCGAACGCGAACTCCGGGCCCGCGACGAAGCGATGCTGCTCCCACAGGGTGAGGTTGCCCAGGTCTTCCCGCACGGCCGCGAGCGGCACGTAGCTGATCCAGATCGACTGTCGCGGATCGTCGACCCCCGCGGGGAGCCGCACGCCCTGCCCCGGCTTGGTCTCCCCCAGATCCCACATGGGGCGGTGCAGCACCGCGATCGACTCGGTGCCGTCGGGCGCCGTGACGGGTTCGGGGAAGAACACCGTGTCCTTGTTGTGGAAGAGGTTCAGGTCCATGTCGAGGTCTTCCTGGTACCGGAAGAGCGCGGGTCCGAGCCGCCGCCAGGTGCGCAGGTCGCTCGAGACGGCGACGGCCGTCCGGGGACCGAGCGGGCCGTAGGCGACGTACGTCATGACGTGCACGCCGAGCACCTCGATCCAGGTCGTGCGAGGGTCTTCGGTGCCGGCGTTGCCGACCCCGCGCTCCCAGCCGCGGTCGGGCTCGAGCACGATCCCCTCGCGCTCGACGCCGACGGGCACGCCGTCCTCGATCACGACGCGGGCGATGCCGACCCGCGAGACGTTGCCCTCCGCGACGAGCCTCGGCAGCAGGTAGAGCTCGCCGTCGGGACCACGGCCGGATGCGGGATTGAGCACCCCCTCGGCCTCGAGCGGGTCGCCCGGCGCGGGCGTCATCACGACGCCCGCCCTCGTCAACCGGTAGGGCACCTCGAGGCGCTGGGTGGTGGGGGTATCCGTGGGCATGGTCATCCTTTCACTCCGGATCCGATGTCGTTCGATGTGAAGTAGCGCTGGAACACGATGAACAGGGTCACCGCGGGGACGGCGAGCACGACGGCGCCGGCCGTCATCGCACCGAAGGGGTTGCTGGTGGATGCTGCGACGTTGGAGATGAAGTTCGCCAACGACACCGCGAGAGGCTGGAGCGCCGCATCCTTCGTGATGAGGAAGGGCCACAGGAACTCGTTCCACGGTCCGATGAAGGTGAGCAGCGCCGCCGTCAGGAGCGCGGGCCGCACCAGCGGGAGGGCGACGCTCCACAGCACGCGGAACTCCCCCGCGCCGTCGATGCGTGCCGCGTCGAACATCTCCTTGGGCACCTGCAGGAAGTACTGGCGGAAGATGATGACGGCGGCCGAGTTGATGAAGAACGGCAGGATCATGCCCAGGTGCGTGTCGGCGAGACCGTAGTCGCGCGCGATCAGCACGTAGAGCGGGATCATCAGCAGCTGGAACGGCACGACCTGCACGAGGAGCGCGAGGGCGAAGGTGAACCCCCTCCCGCGCCAGCGCAGGACGGCGAGCGCGTAGCCGGCGAGCACGCCGAACACGAGCGTGCCGAGGATGACACCGCCGGTGAAGATGCCCGAGTTGATCAGGCCGACGCCGAGGTTGATCCGGTCGTTGATCGCCACGTAGTTCTCGCCGGTGAGGTTCGCCGGGTTGGGGAAGGCTCCCGCGAGCGAGGGGTCGGAGTCGGCCTGCAGCGACGCGACGATCATGTAATAGAACGGGAAGAGGAACGCCAGCGCCCCGATCGACAGGACGAGGTACAGGGCGACTTTGCTGCCCAGTGCGCGTTTCATGACTCCTCCCTTCCGACGAAGCGCCGTTGGAGCGCCGCGATGATCAGCACGAAGATGATGAGGATCACGCCGATGGCCGCGGCGACGTCGGGGTTCTGCTGCTCGATGCCCTTCTGGTACATGAGGAGCACGGGTGAGGCGGATGCGCCGTTCGGCCCGCCCCCGCCGGTGAGCAGGTAGGGCTCGGTGAACAGGTTCGCCCCGGTGATGGTCGCCAGGAGCAGCACGAGCACCGTCGCCGGCCGCACCCCCGGAACGGTGACGGTGAAGAACTGGCGCAGACGTCCGCCGCCGTCGACGGAGACCGATTCGTAGAGCTCCTTCGGAACATTCTGGAGCGCCGCGAGGAACAGCAGGATGTAGAACCCCAGGCCCTTCCAGGTGACGAAGATCGCGATCGTCGGCATCGCCAGCGCCGAGTTCACCAGCCACGACGGCGACGGCGCCAGCGGACCGAGCACGGCGTTGACGAGTCCCTGGTTGGAGAAGAGGAACAGCCACACCGCGACCACGGCGACCGACGCGCTGACGTACGGCACGTAGAAGGCCACGCGGAAGAACGTGCGTGCGTGCACGACGCGATCCAGCGCCGTGGCGAGGAGCAGCGACAGCACGAGCGTGAGGGGCACGTTGATGAGGAGGAAGATCCCGACGTTGCCGAACGACTGCCACACCGCGGGGTCGCTCAGGGCGGTGACGTAGTTCGCGAACCCGACGAACGGCCGATCGACCTGCGCGCCGGGTGCGGCGAAGAAGTAGTCCTGGAACGACATCCAGATCGCGAAGATCACCGGGTAGGCGAAGACGACCGCGATGAAGATGATGTACGGCGCCGAGAACAGGATCCCCAGGGGCTGCTTGCCGAGGAGGCGCCCCCGCTTCCTCCTCGCCGGCGACTCCGCGTCGACGGCGCCGGGCGCGCCGGCCCGGCCGCGCCGCCCGGAACCGGTCCCCGAGCCTGTCGAGGGGTCCGGTTCCGGGCGGCCGGCCCGGCCGGGAACGATGGCGGTCATGTCAGTTGCCCGCCACGAGACCGTTGATCTGCTCGGCCGCGTCCGAGAGGAAGGCGTCGACGCCCTCCTCACCGAAGATGACCGACTTCGAGTACCCGTCGCGGAAGGTCTGCCAGACCTCCACGGAGTTCGACACGTTCGGCACCTCGACGGTACGCGCGGCCTGGTCGCCGAAGAGCTGGTAGGCGGGGTTCGCGGCGAAGTAGTCGGCATAGGTGTCGGTGAGGTCCTGGCGCAGCGGCATCTGACCGGTCGCCTCGAGCCATGCGCCGTCCTGCTCCTCACTGGTGGCGAACTTCAGCACGTCCCACGCGGTGCCCTTGTTGTCGCAGGCCGTGAACAGACCGACGTTCTTGGCGTCGCTGAACGTCCAGGTGTCGGCGGCATCCGTGCCGTTCTCGGTCGGCACGGGCACGGCTCCCCAGTTCACGTCGTCGCCGTAGACCTGAACGGCCCACGGGCCCACGATCGCCATCGCGGCGTAGGCGTCGGCGAAGGCGTCGCCCTGATACTGCTCGTTGCCCGCCAGCTGCTCGGAGTAGATCGTCGCCCAGAAGTCGGCGACGGCCTGTCCGCTGTCGTCGTCGAAGGTCGACTGGCCGTCTTCGACGAGCTGCGTGCCGCCGGTCTGCGCCGCATAGAGCGGGTAGAAGTCGAACCACGACTGGAAGAACTCGCTCGTCGGGGCGGGGTTGATGGCGAACGGCGCGACGCCGGATTCCTTGATGGTGCGGGCCGTCGCGAGGAAGTCGTCGTAGGTGGACAGCTGCGGGTTCTCGGGGTCGAGCCCGGCCGCGGCGAACAGGTCCTTGTTGTAGAAGATCATCACCGGGTTCGACTTCCACGGCAGCTGGTAGAAGCCCCCGTCGTCCGAGCGGTACTGCTCGGCGAGCTCTCCGCTGCGTGCCGTGATGTAGTCGTCGCCGTCGGGGAAGTCCGACAGGTTGACGAGGCCGCCCTGGCGTTCGAACCCGGGGACGGCGGCCGGGGAGGTGTTGAAGATCAGGCACGGCGCGTTCCCCGCGGTGATCGCGGCGCTGATGACCTCTTCGCTCGACGACCCGGCGGGGATCTCCTGCGCGGTGACCTGCTCGTCGGGGTGGTCGGCGTTCCAGGCGTCGACCATCTGCTCGCCCCAGGAGATCTCGGCGGCGTTGTTGGAGTACCAGATCGTGATGGGGCCGCGAGCGTCGGTGTCGCCGCCGCCCCCGCCTCCGCCGCTGCAGGCAGTGAGGGCCAGGATTCCGGTCGCCGCAGCGACCGTGCTGAGGATGCGTCGTTGCATGTCATTCTCCTTCGTGGGTGGCGACCGCAGCCGCCGGTGGGGTGCTCGTCGATGAGCGGATCGTGAGGGTCGGATCGGGAAGCGAGAGGTGTCGGGGCGGTTCGCCGTCGATCGCCCCCAGGAGGGTGCGGGCGGCGAACGCCCCCCACCCGCGGGCATCGGTGGTGACCGTCGTGAGAGCGGGATGCACGTGGCGGCCGATCTCGGTGTCGTCGAACCCGGTGATCGACAGGTCGCGGGGCACGCTGAGTCCGCGTCGCTGAGCCACTCCGAGGCCGGCGACGGCCATGGGGTCGTTGGAGTAGACGATCGCGGTCGGGGCCGTCGCAGCATCCAGCAGCTCCTGCGTCGCGCGGGCGCCCTCCGCCGCGCTGAAGTCGGTCACGACGACCCTCCCGCGCAGTCCGGCGCGCGCGGTGGCGTCGTCGAAGGCTGCGCGACGACGGGTTCCGTGCAGCATCGTCTCGGGTCCGGCGACGTGCGCGATCTCGCGGTGCCCGAGAGCGACGAGGTGCTCGACGGCGAGGCGGATGCCCGCGCCGTCGTCGACGGATACCGAGGAGAAGGGGCTCGGTGCGTCGGGGAAGCCCAGGGTGACCGCGACGAGTCCGAGGCTGTGGACGAGCTCGACGCGCGGGTCGTCCGCGCGGAGGTCGGTGAGGATGACTCCGTCGACGCGACGGTCGAGCGCGAGCCCGCGGTAGGTCTCGGCCTCCTGCCGGCCGGGGGTGGCGACCGCCATCACGAGCACCTGTCCGGAGACCGAGAAGACGTCTTCGAGCCCCGCGATGAGCGAGGGGAAGAACGGATCGGCCGCGATGACGTCGGGGCTGCGGCCGATGACCAGCCCGCACGCGAAGGCGCGGCCCACGCTCAGGGAACGGGCGCGGATGCTGGGGGTCCACCCCATCTCGGAGGCGACGGCGAGGATGCGCTCGCGCGTGTCCGGAGAGACGCCGGGCCGGTCGTTGAGGGCGAACGAGACGAGCCCCTTGCTGACGCCGGCCCGCTTGGCGACGTCGGCGATGGTCGGGCGGTCCGCCTGGCTCATACGCTGCACTCCCTCGTGTGGCGCGACGCCGAAACGTCTCGTTCGTCGTCGAATGCTCCTATCTAAACCGGTTCAGGTCATTTTCGTAACCCCCCTGTCGAACGCGTCGCGCAAGCCCCGCCCTCCCCCGCTCCTGCGGCGGTAGCGTGTCGCCATGAGCGCGCGCGAATACGACGTCATCGTCATCGGAGCTGGTCCTGTCGGAGAGAACGTCGCCGATCGGGCCGTGCAGAGGGGCCTCTCGGCCGTCATCGTCGAGTCCGAGCTCGTGGGCGGCGAGTGCTCCTACTGGGCGTGCATGCCGTCGAAGGCCCTGCTGCGCAGCGGCGCGGCTCTGCGAGCGGCGCAGGCCGTCGACGGCGCGAAGCAGGCCGTCACGGGCGACCTCGATGTCGCCGCCGTCCTGCGCCGACGCGACTCGATGACCCATGACTGGAACGACTCGAGCCAGGTCGAATGGCTGCAGGGTGCGGGCATCGATCTGGTTCGCGGGTACGGAGCTCTGACCGGCGAGAAGACCGTGCGGGTCACCGCCGACGACGGCTCCACGACAGACCTCGTCGCCCGGCACGCTGTCGCCGTGTGCACCGGATCCGCCGCCCTCCTCCCCGATATCCCGGGGCTCGCCGACGTCGCGCCGTGGACCAGCCGGGAGGCCACGAGCGCCCAGAAGATCCCCGCGTCGCTGGCGATCCTCGGCGGTGGCGTGGTCGGCGCCGAGATGGCGACCGCTTATGCGAGCCTGGGCAGTGCGGTCACTCTCGTGGCGCGCTCAGGGCTGCTCGCGAACAACGAACCGTTCGCCGGAGAGCTCGTCGCCGCATCCCTCACCGACCTCGGTGTCACGGTGAAGACGGGACTGGACGCCGTCTCCGCCCGTCGCACCGACGCGGGCCTCGTCGCCGTCGAGCTGTCGAACGGCACCACCGTCGAAGCCGAAGAGGTGCTGGTCGCGACCGGGCGGGTCCCCCGCACCGGTGGACTCGGTCTCGAGACGGTCGGACTCGAGCCCGACTCCTGGCTCGAGGTCGACGACACGCTGCTCGTGCGCGGGACGGATTGGCTCTACGCGGTGGGCGACGTGAACCACCGGGCGCTCCTCACCCACCAGGGCAAGTACCAGGCACGCGCCGCCGGCGACGTCATCGCCGCGCGCGCCCAAGGCACGCCGGTCGACGACGCCCCCTGGGGCACCCACGTCGCAACGGCTGATCACGACGCCGTACCGCAGGTGACCTTCACCGACCCCGAGGTCGCCTCGGTCGGATTCACCGCGGCCTCCGCCGAGAAGGCGGGCCGCCGCATCCGCGTTCTCGACTACGACCTGTCGTGGATCGCCGGGGCCAGCGAGCAGTCGGACTCGTACAAGGGGCAGGCTCGCGCGATCGTCGACGAGGACCGCGGCACGATCATCGGTGCGACCTTCGTCGGCCCCGACGTCGCCGAGCTCGTGCACTCGGCGACCATCGCGATCGTCGGCGAGGTGCCGCTCACGCGCCTCTGGCACGCCGTGCCGTCGTACCCGACCGTCAGCGAGGTCTGGCTGCGCCTGCTCGAGACCTACGGCCGCCCCTGACACCCGCTCTCCGCCCCCCGAACGACCGCGAGACTTCATCCCGGCTACGAGACGTCGACCGACGGTTGACGTCTCGTGCCCAGGATGAAGTCTCGCGGTCTGCGCGAGGCGCGGCCGCGCGTCAGTGGAAGAAGTGGCGCTCGCCCGTGAAGAACATCGTCACGCCGGCGGCGCGGGCCGCGTCGATGACCTCCTCGTCGCGCACCGAACCCCCCGGCTGCACGATCGCCGACACCCCGGCGTCGAGCAGCACCTGGGGGCCGTCGGCGAAGGGGAAGAAGGCGTCGGATGCTGCGACCGAGCCCGCGGCGCGGTCACCGGCGCGCTCGACGGCCAGACGGCACGAGTCGACGCGGTTGACCTGACCCATGCCGATCCCGACCGTGGCCGATCCCTTGGCGAGCACGATGGCGTTGGACTTCACCGCGCGGCACGACTTCCACGCGAAGATCAGGTTCTGCATCTCGGCCTCGCCGGGCTGCTCACCCGACACGAGCTGCCAGTCCTTCGCGACCGACTCGATGTCGTCGGGGAAGCGGTCGGCGTCCTGCAGCAGGAGTCCGCCCGAGACCAGGCGCACGTCGAGGCGCTCCTGCTCCCAGTCGGTCGGCAGGCACAGCACGCGCAGGTTCTGCTTGAGCTTGAAGACCTCGAGAGCCTCGGGCTCGAAGTCGGGCGCGATGATCACCTCGGTGAAGATGTCGCGCAGGTTCTCGGCCATCTTCAGCGTCACGGTGCGGTTCGCCGCGATGACGCCGCCGAAGGCCGACACGGGGTCGCATTCGTGGGCACGCAGGTGGGCGCTGGCGATCTCGTCGAGCGCGTTGGGCGCGGCCACGGCGATGCCGCAGGGGTTCGCGTGCTTGATGATCGCGACGGCGGGCTTGACCATGTCGAACGCGGCGCGCAGCGCTGCATCCGCGTCGACGTAGTTGTTGTACGACATGCTCTTGCCCTGCAGCTGTCGCGCCTGGGCGATGCCGTGACCGCCGGCTCGGGAGTAGATCGCCGCACGCTGGTGCGAGTTCTCCCCGTAGCGGAGGGTCTCGAGACGCTCGGCCGCGATCGTCAGGTGCGCCGGCAGCTCGTCGGCGGAGGAGAGCGTGTCGTCGGCGAACCACGTCGAGACGGCGGTGTCGTACGCGGCCGTGTGCGCGAAGGCGCGCGCGGCCAGCTCCCGACGCTGCGCGAGGGTCGTGCCGCCGGCGCCGAGCGCATCGATGATCGTGGGGTACGACTCGGGCGAGACGACGATGGCGACGTTGGCGTGGTTCTTCGCCGCCGCGCGCACCATCGCCGGACCCCCGATGTCGATCTGCTCGACGACGTCGTCGCCCTCGGCTCCCGAGGCGACCGTCTCGACGAACGGGTAGAGGTTCACCACGACGAGCTCGAACGGCGAGATGCCCAGCTCGTCGAGCTGGCGCTCATGGCTCTCCAGGCGGAGATCGGCGAGCAGCCCCGCGTGGACGCCCGGGTGCAGTGTCTTCACGCGACCGTCGAGCGACTCGGGGAAGCCGGTCACCGCCGATACGTCGGTGACGGCGTGGCCGGCCTCGCGGATGGTCGCCGCGGTCGAGCCCGTCGAGACGATCTCGACGCCGGCGGCGGCGAGGGCCTCCGCGAGGCGCAGCAGGTCGGTCTTATCGCTGACCGAGACGAGCGCGCGGCGGACTGCCACGACGTCGCGGTCGCGGTAGAGGGAGGGGTCGTGCCGAGGTCCGGCCATGGGGACTCCTAGGGTGTGTCGAGGGCGGATGCTTCGTCTCGCCGAGCAGCGATCGGCGACGGGACGGTCGAGGAGAGGTCGAGATCGCCGGTCGCGATGCGGCGGACGACGTCGATGAGGAGCCGGCGCTCGACGGGCTTGATGCGGTCGTGGAGACGATGCTCGTCGTCTCCGGCCAGCACGGCGACGCGCTCCTGGGCGAGGATCGGTCCGGTGTCGACGCCGCTGTCCACGATGTGCACGGTCGCACCGGTCTCCGTGGCGCCGGCGGCGAGGGCGTCGCGCACGCCGTGCGCGCCGGGGAACTCGGGCAGGTAGGCCGGGTGGGTGTTGATGAGCCGCGGCGACCAGGCGTCGACGACCGCCGGCGGCAGCACGCGCATCAGGCCGCTGAGCACGACGAGGTCGGGGTTCCAGACGGCGAGCTGTTCGGTGAGCTCGCTCCCCCATTCGGCGCGCGAGTCGAACTGCTCGTACGCGACGAGGAACGTGGGGATGCCGAAGGCCTCGGCGTGCGCGAATCCCTCGGCCTCGCGGTCGGCCCCGACGACGATGACCCGCGCCGGGAAATCAGCGGATGCGGCGGCCTCGAGCAGGGCCCGGAGGTTCGACCCGGTGCCCGAGATGAGGACCGCGACCGTGAACACCCGGTCAGTCTACCGACGGGCGCCGCGGCCGCTCGTCGCCGTCCGACGCGCCCCCGCGCTCGAAGCCGGGGATCGGCTCGGTGGCGTCGGAGTCGACGGACACGGGACGGGGGTCTGCGCGGTCGCCCACGATCGTCGGCTCCGCCGATTCGGTCGGCGGTGCCTGCCACGTGTCGGTCGTCGGGACGGGACGCTCGGGGTGGGAGAACGGTCGCTCTGCTGCCAGACGGCGCCAGGTGTCGAGACCGGGGTCGGGCAGCGCAGGACGAGCGGGCACGACGGATGCGGCGACCTCGCGGCGCTCGTCGTCGCTCGCACGCCGCGGCAGGAGCAGAAGGATCGCGGCGCCCACGAGCACCTCGACTCCGACGGTGAACGCGAGAGCACCGGCGTCGGGTCCGATCCGCGCGAGTCGCCCGGGCCCGATCGATCCCGACCCGAGGACGGCCAGGAGCGCGGCGAGGGCACCCGTGACGACCGCCACCGAGACCGCGAGCACGAGGCGGAACAGCAGACCGCCGTCGTGGTCGCGCGCCGCGTGGGGCATCGCGGCGAGGCGGGAGCGCAGCATCCATCCGGTCAGCACCCCGACGGACACCGGGAGCAGGGCGAGGAGCAGCAGCCACGTCGTCGACGACTCGGGGACGACCCCGAGCACCGGGATGCCGGGCAGCACCCCCAGCTGAGTGCCCGCGGGCGAGACGGCGGTGCCTTCGCCGAGCGCGAAGCCGGGGCCCGCGACGAACGAGAGCGCCCACACGATCAGCGTCGGCAGGTACGCGAGTTGCGCGAGGGCGAGCACGATCACTCCGGCGGCGTCGACGTGCGCGGCCTCGAACAGGGCGACGATCTCGCCGCCGCGCAGCAGTACGGCGGCGCCCGCGATCGCCGCCGCGACGCCGATCAGCCCCGTGACGGAGATGGCGGTGCCTCGCACGAGGAGACCCGGCAGCGCTCCCCAGGTGCCGTGCTCGATCCGAGACCGCAGCCGTGCGATCGATCCGTGCTCGTCGAGGCGCCACGACTCGACGAATGCGCCGAGCACGGCCGGGAGCCCGAAGACGAGGGCCGGGAAGAGCACCGCCTGCCACAGTTCGACGGTGGCGAGAGCGTTGGCGGTCGTCAGCGCGACGACGGCGGCGATGGCCGTGAAGACCACGACCCCCGTCACCGCCCCGGTCGCGGGGGCACCGGCCTGAGCCGCGCGGCGACCGGATCGGGCGGCGAACAGCGCCGTGAAGACGGCGAGGGCGAGCGGCGCGAGCGAGAGGGTGAACGACGCCGCCGTCGGGTCGATACCGGCGATGTTCAGGTACTCCGCCGGCAGAGTGAGATCGAGCGGCACGAGGTGCCCGAGCTGCCAGATCGCCCCGCTCGCGGGCCAGAGCGTCGCCCAATCGGCGCCGGAACCGAAACCGACGACCCACAGGAGGGTCAGCGGTGCGAGCACGACGGCGACGCCGCCCGCTGCCGCGATGACGGCGTCGAGGGCGGCGAGGAGAACGACGAGGAGGCGATGCATGCGCGAACGACCCTACCCGCGGGTGCGGCGCGTCCCGCGACGGGACACGCGCAGGCTCAGCGGCCGCTGCGCCAGGCGCCCGACGCAGGCGCCTGTCCGCCGAACAGCTGCGCGACGGTCACGAGGCTGAAGCCCCGGTCGCGCAGCCCGTCGTAGATCGCTCCGGCGGTGCGGGCGGTGTTCGGCTGGATGTCGTGCTGCAGCACGATCGATCCCGGCCGGGGCTGCTCGACGGCGCGATCGATCAGCACGTCGTCGGAGATTCCCTGCCAGTCCAACGTGTCGACATCCCAGAGGATCGCGGGAAGACCCGCCGCCGCAACGATCTCGGAGGTGTACTCGCCGTAGGGCGGACGGAACATCGTGATCCGCTCCCCCGTCTGCTTCTCGATCGCCCCGGTGGCGTCGCGGATCTGGCGAAGCGCCGCGTCGAGCGGGATGTCGGGAAGGTGCGGGTGGTTCCACGTGTGGTTCTCGGCGAGATGACCCTCCGCGACCATTCGACGCAGCACGTCGCCGTAGCGCGAGGCCTTGTCGCCCATCGTGAAGAACGTCGCGGCCGCACGGCGCGAGGCGAGCTCGTCGAGGATGCCAGGAGTGAAGTCGCTGGGTCCGTCGTCGTAGGTGAGCGCCACGCACGGAAAGAGGTCGCAGTCGACCGGGGTGCGCCCGGCGGGCGGCGCGGCGGGATTCTCGAAAGCGGCGCCCGCCTGCCCGGCCGCGACGAGCGTCGCACCCAGCGGTGTGACCAGGGTCGCCGCGGTCTGCGCGGGCACCTCGATCACGAGGGGCGACCCGGTCGGCGGCACATCGAGTGCCACGAGCTCGGGAGCGGTGAAACCGGGCGCGATCGTGATGACGAGCGACCCGCCCGCACCGGGGACGGTCGTCTCGAGCGAAGGGGCGAACCTCGCCAGACTCGACTCGTCGGCGGGCGCGACCGTGGCCAGGCTGAGCGCGCCTGCCTCGCGACGCAACAGCTCCACGATCTCGCCGTGGAGGCGGGCGGATGCTTCCGGATTCCAGAGTTCCGCGGCGGAGCCGACCGTGCCGGTGGTGACGTCGGCGTAGACGATGGTCGTCTCGTCCGATGCCACGCCGCTCGCGTCACCGGCGACGACCCTCACCCGCTCGCCGAGGATCGGTCCGGTCGCGGCGACGATGTCGCACGCGACGGCGACCCCGGTGCCGCCCACCGGTCCGAGGGCGGGATCGGCCAGGATCTCGGCGCCGGCCTTCAGGGTCGCTCCGCGCACGCACCCGCGTTCGCCGAGTCCGGCGCCGAGGGGGAACACTTCGGGAGCATAGGCTCTCCCGACCGCGGCGGCACGACCCTGGACGGCGTCGCGGACCATGCCGACGACCCGATCGTCGAACGCCCCGGAGCCGGGAAGCAGCGAGAACCGGGCCTGGAGACCGACGGTGTCGTTGCGGAGGCGTTCGCCGCTGAGTGCGCCGACGGTCGCGGGGTCGATGGGTTCGGGGGCTGTCGAAATGCGGATGTCGTGCTCCTCCCATCCGGGTGGGGTCCATTGCGGATCGCTCGCGACGGCGCACCCGCTCAGCAGGAGCGCGCTCACCGTGACGAGCGCGACCGAACGGCATCGCCTCACGATCCCACCCGCACACTCTCGATCAGGTCGGCGATGACCGGCCGGTAGGGAGCGAGCTCTTCCCGCGTTCCCGTGGCGACGATCCTCATGCTCGGTTCGGCCGCGCCCCGTCCCACCGCGAGAACGAGCGCGTCGTCGGTCTGCGCGTGGGCGGCGTCGAGGCCCGAGGCGAGCCGCTCGACGACCGCGTCGTCCCCACCCGACGCGTCGTCGGAGGCGACCGTCGGCTGCGCGGCGTCGGGCGAGATGGTGAAGGTCACGGCCAGCCCGCCGTCGGGCGAGCGCAGGACGAGCTCGCTCTCGCTTCCCCATGCCCGCTGCGACGCCCAGCCGGCGGGCACGACGACCGTCGCGCGTGCGCCCGCGTCGATGACCGTCTGCGGGTGCGCCTCGTCGAACACCTCGGTGAAGAGGTTGGGAAGAACGCGGGGGGCCAGGTATGCCCCGAGCGACAGCGCGGCGGCGACGACGAGGAGACCCGCACCGATGCCGACCGCCACCGACCGTGCACGTCGCGCCCGCTGTGCGGTCATGCCGAGTCCCCCGATCCGCCGCTCCAACCCGTGGAGCAGGGAAATTCTAGGGTTCGCCGATCTCCGATCGGTGCAGCGACGCCCGTCTGCGCGTCACCCGCGAGACCGGCGGATCAGTCGGTGACGGGCTCGAGCACGAACAGCGCGATCCGGCGATCGGTCTTCGCCTGGTACGCGTCGTAGTCGGGCCACACCGCGGTGGCCCGTGCCCACCACTCGGCGTACTCGTCGCCCTCGGCCTCGTGCGCGAGGTAGTCGCGGGTCACGGCGCCGTCCTGGAGCTCGACGTGCGCGTTCTTGACGAGGTTCCAGTACCAGGCGGGAGCCTTCGGAGCACCTCCCTGCGAGGCGACGACCGCGTAGCGGCCGTCGTGCTCGACGCGCATGAGGGCGGTCTTGCGCAGCGCTCCCGACTTCGCGCCCACGGTCGTCAGCACGATGATCGGCACACCGCGCAGCTCGGCGGCTTCGGCACCCCCGGTGGCTTCGAAGGTCTCGGCCTGGTTGCGGGCCCACTCGGACGTGCTGGGCAGATACTCCCCGGAAAGCGGCATGCTCCCCACCCTATGCCGCGACGCAGAAAGGGCGGATGCTGCGACCACGGCGCCTGCGCGCCGGTGTCGAAGCATCCGCCCCCTCTGGTGCGGCCTTACAGTGCGGCGATGATCTCGCGCATGAGCGTCGCGGTCTCGCTGGGCGTCTTGCCGACCTTGACCCCGGCGGCCTCGAGGGCCTCCTTCTTGGCCTGCGCGGTGCCCGCCGAGCCCGAGACGATGGCGCCGGCGTGACCCATGGTCTTGCCCTCGGGCGCGGTGAAACCGGCGACGTAGCCGACGACCGGCTTGGTGACGTTGGCCTTGATGAAGTCGGCTGCGCGCTCTTCGGCGTCGCCGCCGATCTCGCCGATCATGACGATGGCCTTGGTCTCGGGGTCGGCCTCGAACGCGGCGAGCGCGTCGATGTGCGTCGTGCCGATGATCGGGTCGCCGCCGATGCCGATGGCGGTCGAGAAGCCGAGGTCGCGCAGCTCGAACATCATCTGGTAGGTCAGCGTGCCCGACTTCGAGACGAGGCCGATCGGGCCCTTGCCCGTGATGTTGGCGGGGGTGATCCCGACGAGCGCCTCACCGGGCGTGATGATGCCCGGGCAGTTCGGACCGATGATGCGCGTGGTCTCGCCCTTCGACTTGGCGTAGGCCCATGCCTCGGCGCTGTCGCCGACGGGGACGCCCTCGGTGATGACGACGAGCAGCGGGATCTCGGCATCGATGGCCTCGATCATGGCGTCCTTCGTGAACGCCGGCGGCACGAACGCGATCGACACGTCGGCGCCCGTGGCCGCGATCGCCTCCGCGACCGAGGCGAACACGGGGAGCTCGACGTCGTTGCCGTCCTTGTCCTGGTGCGTGACGACGGTGCCCGCCTTGCGGGCGTTGACGCCGCCGACGACCTGGGTGCCGGCCTTCAGCATGAGGGCGGTGTGCTTGGTGCCCTCGCCGCCCGTGATGCCCTGGACGATGACCTTGGAATCCTTGTTGAGGTAGATCGACATTCTTTATGTCCTTCGAATCGGTCGCTGAGCTTGTCGAAGCGTCGGGTCAGGCGTTCGCCAGCTCGGCGGCCTTGTCGGCGCCCTCGTCCATACCGGCGGCGAGGGTCACGAGCGGGTGGTTGGCGGCGGCGAGGATCGCGCGACCCTCTTCGACCTGGTTGCCGTCGAGGCGCACGACGAGCGGCTTGGAGGCGGTGTCGCCGAGGATCTCGAGCGCCTTCACGATGCCGTCTGCGACCGCGACGCACGAGGTGATGCCGCCGAAGACGTTGACGAACACGCTCTTGACCTGCTCGTCGCCGAGGATGACGTCGAGCCCGGCGGCCATGATCGTCGCCGAGGCTCCGCCGCCGATGTCGAGGAAGTTCGCGGGCTTGACGCCGCCGTGCTTCTCACCGGCGTACGCCACGACGTCGAGGGTGGACATGACCAGCCCCGCGCCGTTGCCGATGATGCCGACCTGGCCGTCGAGCTTGACGTAGTTCAGGTCGTGGGCCTTGGCCTTGGCCTCGAGCGGGTCGGCGGCGTCCTTGTCCTCGAGCTCTTCGTGCTCGGGGTGGCGGAAGCCGGCGTTCTCGTCGAGCGAGACCTTGCCGTCGAGGGCGATGACGTCGCCCTCCTCCGAGAGGATCAGCGGGTTCACCTCGACCAGCGTGGCGTCTTCTCCGGTGTAGACGGCGTAGAGCTTGACGAAGACGTCGGCGACCTTCGGGGCGAGCTCATCGTCGAAACCGCCGGCCTTGGCGATCTCGAGCGCCTTCTCGGGGGTGATCCCCTCGATCGGGTCGACCTCGATGCGCGCGAGCGCCTCGGGCTTCTCGACCGCGAGCTGCTCGATCTCCATGCCGCCTTCGACGCTGGCGAGGCTCAGGTACGAGCGGTTCGCGCGGTCGAGCAGCACCGAGAAGTAGAACTCCTGGGCGATACGGGCGCCGGCGGCGACCATCACGCGCTTGACGACGTGGCCCTTGATGTCGAGACCGAGGATGGCCTGCGCCGCCTCGAAAGCCTCGTCGGGGGTCTTGGCGACCTTGACGCCGCCGGCCTTTCCGCGGCCGCCGGTCTTGACCTGCGCCTTGACGACGACGACGCCGCCCAGCTTCTCAGCCGCGGCTCTCACTTCTTCGGGGGTATCGGCGATGATGCCGGCAAGCACCGGCACCTCGTACTTTTCGAACAGATCGCGTGCCTGGTACTCGTACAGATCCACGGAGAATCCTTCGCTGGACGATGGGACGGGGGAGCCGGAAACATCTTGATGTCGAGATATATCGACCAGTCCCCCACCCTACTATCCCGACCTTGGAGGCCCGAATCCGCGGGTCCGCCCGAGCGCGGGCGGCGCAGGCGCCTCCGGTCCCGCGACGCAGTTCGGGCTGCGTCGCGGGACGGACGGAGCGGTACTCCACCCGTCAGGATTCCAGACCGCGGCCGCCCTGCCCAGAGCACGACGACTGCCTTGGCGTGACGTTGCGCGAACCTTGCGGCGGTGTTGAGGATCGGATGCTGCGCCCCGCCCGACGCGTCAGACCGACGTGGGCCGCGCCCCGTCGTCCAGGCGACGCAGGTCGGCGACGGCGGGCCCCTCGATGCGCGTGCCATCCGGGGCGAACCGGGAGGCGTGCAGCGGGCAGTCCCACGTGCATTCGAGATCGTTCCACGAGAGCACACCGCCGAGATGGGGGCAGACGGCGTCGACGGCTCGGGTGACTCCACCGGTCGTCGCGATCCCGACGGGCTTACCGGAGCGCTGGGCGACGATCCCCTCGCCGTCCCCCGGACGCGGCACGGGCACCGCGGTCGATTCGGCATCGACCCAGCCTCGGACGGCCTCCCGGGCCACCGACGCGTTCTCGACCGCGCCCTGAGCGAGATCGGCCGGCACCGTCATCCGCGTGCCGATCACCGTCATCCAGTGCGGGCGATCGCGGAGCTTCTCGCCGCGGAGCTCCGACACGAGGCGCATCGCCGCCGCCGGTCCGTTCGTCAGCCCCCACTTCGCGTACCCCGTCGCGAAGCTCACGCGCCCGAGCGAGCGCGGAAGGGTGCCGACGAACGGCACGAGGTTGTGCGAGCGGTAGTCCTGCGCCGACCACCGGTGGGTCTCCTCCGCGACCGGGAGGTGCCGCCGGGCCCAGGCGACGAGCTCCTCGACGAGGGCGAGCGCCGAGTCCTCGCGGCCGACGGGGTGCCCCGCTCCGCCGACGATCAGCTGCGGAGCATCGACGGGTCCGTCCCCCTGCCGCACGACGCGGATCGAGCGGGTCGGATCGTCGGTGGAGAGGTACATGCCGTCGAAGGCATCCCCGTCGAGGGCGAACGAGACGCACGACGATCGCAGCCCGCTCGTCTTGGCGAAGTAGAGCCCGCGGTCCATGATCGGCGTCGCCGTCGCGAGCACCACGCGATGCGCCGAGAGGTCCCCCGCATCGGTGTGCACCGTCGGTGTGCCGACCACACTCACCCTTCGCACCGGGGTGCGCGTATGGAGGCGACCGCCCTCCGCGACGAAAGCCGCGGCGAGCGCGCGGGCGAAGCGTGCGGGGTCCAGAGCGAGCTGATCGTCGAGCGCGATCGCCCGCGCGATCGGGAACGGCACCTGCGCCATCTCGTCGACGCCCACGACGCGCGTCTCGACTCCGGCCTCGGTGGCGGCCGCGTGCTCATCCTCGACCGCGCTCACCCCGCCCGCATCCTGCGCATAGGTGTAGGCCGTGCGCCGCGTCGAGGGGACGCCGAGCTCGCTCGCCGTATCGGCCACCCATTCCGCGCCGCGGCGGTTGGCCTCCGCATAGGCGCGCACGAGTCGAGCGGGATGATGCCGCCGCAGTTCGGAGAGGGTCGTTCCCTGGAGGAGCGAGACCTTGCCGGTATTCGACCCCGTGGCGAGTTCGGCGACGTCGCCCCTCTCGACGACGGCGACGTCGAATCCCGACCGCACGAGCATGAGAGCCGTCGACAGCCCCGTGATCCCCGCCCCCACCACGACGACGTCGTGCGAGGCGCCGGCGTCGAACGTCGTGCCGGTGGCGGGCTCCAGCCCGTGCTTCCACAGAGAGGTCATGGGCGTCAGTCAACGCCCGGCGGTGACCGGGCGCAGGCGGCTTGACACGACACCTCGACGAGGTGGTGACAACCCGCCCGCATCGGGCGCTCGACCGTCTAGCGTGGTTCGCATGAGCGACGCTGCTACTTCACACCTCCCCGGCGAGGCCGTCTCGCGCTACGACCTCACCGGTCGACGCGGCACCGACTACTACGCGGTCTTCGCCGACGTGGCCGATGCCGACCTCGACGCGTGGAAGAACGCGCAGACGCTCATCGACGAGGTCGGGGCGCGCATGCAGGGGGCCTGGGATGCCGCGGAGTTCCCCATCGACCTCCTCCCCCGCATGGGCGAGCTCGGGTTGTTCGCCGACGGCATCGACGACCCCGATCTGCCCGCGTCGTCGCCCCTCGCGGCGGGCCTGGTGAACATGGAGGTCTCGCGCGGCGACGGCTCGCTCGGCACGATCGTGGCCGTGCAGGGCGGACTCGCCCTGCGCACCCTCGCGCTCTACGGCTCGCCGGAGCAGCGCGAGCGATGGCTGCAGCCGCTCTTCCGCGGAGACGTGCTCGGGGCCTTCGCGCTCACCGAACCCGACCACGGGTCGGACTCCGTCTCGCTCGAGACGGTCGCACGCCGCGACGGCGACGAATGGGTGCTGCGCGGCACGAAGAAGTGGATCGGCAACGGAGCCTCGGGCGGCGTCACCTTCGTGTGGGCGCGCGTCGACGACCCCGACGCCGCCGAGCACGGCTCGGTGCGATGCTTCCTCGTCGAGCAGTCGCTCCCCGGGTACACCGGCACCGTCATCCCCGGCAAGGCGTCGCTGCGAGCGATCCACCAGGCGCACATCGCTCTCGACGACGTGCGGCTGCCACTGAGCGCGGTACTGCCCGGCACGAAGAGCTTCAAGGATGCCTCAACCGTGCTCTTCGCCACTCGTTCGGGAGTCGCCTGGTCGGCGCTCGGTCACGCGACCGCCTGCTACGAGGCCGCCCTGTCGTACGCGACCCAGCGCGTGCAGTTCGGCAAGCCCCTGGCGAAGTTCCAGCTCATCCAGGAACGTCTGACGCAGATGCTCGACGACCTCACCGGCATGCAGCTGTTCTGTCGACGGCTGGCCGACCTCGAAGCATCCGGGGGACTTCGTCCCACGCAGGCGTCCCTGGCGAAGTACCACAACACCCGCGCCGCCCGTCGGGTCGCGTCGACGGCGCGCGACCTGCTCGGCGGCAATGGCATCCTGCTCGAGAACGGCGTGATGCAGCACATGGCCGACATCGAGGCGATCCACACCTACGAGGGCACGGAGAGCGTGCAGGCGCTGCTGCTCGGTCGCGACATCACGGGAATGAGCGCGTTCGTATAGCGCACCATCGCAACCCCGGGTGCGCACGGGAGCGACCGGCTACCTTCGGAGCATGAGCCTGTTCCGTCGCGCGTCCGTGCACAAGGATGCCGTGGCATCCGCCATCGAGCACACAGAAGACACCCCGCCCCGTTCGCTGTGGGCCGATGGCTTCGGACGACTCGCCCTGCGCGGGGTGCAGATCATCGTGCTCGTCATCGTCGTCGCCGGTCTCATCTGGGGCATCCAGCAGGTGACGCTGGTCGTGATCCCGCTCATCCTCGCGCTGATCTTCGCCTCGGCGTTCGGTCCGTTCACGATGTGGATGCGGCGCAAGGGCGTGCCGTCGCTGATCGCGACCCTGCTCACCCTGCTCGCCGTCGTCGCGGTGCTGACGGGGCTGGGCTGGCTGGTCGTCCGCGCCGTCATCGACCAGTGGGACGACCTCTACTCGCAGGCGCAGGACGGCTTCTCGCAGGCGCTCGACTGGTACCACACGCTGCCGTTCGCCATCTCTCCCGAGCAGATCGACAGCGCGATGTCGGCGATCACCGACTTCGTCACGAGCGCGCAGTTCGGCACGGGGGCACTGGCGGGCGTCAGCGCGATCGCCTCCTTCGTCACCGGTTTCGTGCTGCTGATCGTGATCCTCTTCTTCTTCCTCAAGGACGGACCCCGGATGTGGGAGTTCGTGCTGCGCCCCTTCCGCGGCGCCCACTACGACCGTGCACGCCGCGTCGGCGACAAGACGGTCACGGTCCTCGGCTCCTACGTGCGCGGCACCGCCTCTGTCGCGGCGGTCGACGCCATCGGCATCTTCATCGGCCTCCTCATCCTCCAGGTGCCGCTGGCGCTCCCCCTCGCGGTGCTGGTGTTCCTCCTCGCCTTCATCCCGATCGTGGGCGCGGTCTCCGCCGGCGTGCTGGCAGCGCTCGTCGCTCTCGTGGCGAACGGGCCGGTCAACGCGCTCTTCGTCGTCGGGGTTGTGGTACTCGTCAACCAGCTCGAGGGGAACTTCCTCCAGCCGGTGCTGATGGGCCGCTCGATGAAGCTGCACTCGTTCGTCGTGCTCGTCGTGCTCGCCGGCGGTACCGCGATCGGCGGAATCCTCGGAACTCTGCTCGCCGTACCGCTGACCGCGGTCGCCTGGGGCATCGTGTCGGTCTGGAACGGCGAGGACGAACCGGCCGAGTGGGCACGGCGCAAGAAGCGCCGGTCTCCCGTCCCGCTCTCAGGCGGCGAGGGGTGAGGTCGTGCCGTACGACATCCCGGCGCCCATGCTGGCGAAGTCCGTGCCCCAGGTGCCCGAACAGGCCAAGGTCGACGGCGGTCTGAGCTACGAGCCCAAGTGGGACGGGTTCCGCGCCCTGGTGTCGTGGGACGGCGCCGACGTAGAGATCGGCAGCCGCGGCGCGAAGCCCCTCACCCGGTACTTCCCAGAGCTGGTGGAGGCCTTCACCCGTCTTCTTCCGGAGCCCTGCCTCATCGACGGCGAGATCGTCGTGGCACGGGGCGAACCGGGTGCGCAGCGCCTCGATTGGGAGTCGCTGTCGCAGCGCATCCACCCCGCCGCGTCCCGCGTGGCGATGCTCGCCGAGGAGACGCCGGCGATGTTCATCGCGTTCGATCTGCTCGCGCGCGGCGCGCGCGACCTGCGGAACGAGCCGTTCTCGGTGCGTCGCGCCGAGCTCGTCGATCTGCTCGTCGGGCTCCCCCACCCGGTGCACGTGACACGCACGTCGGACGACCCCGATGTCGCGCGACGCTGGCTCGCGGAATTCGAGGGCGCGGGGCTCGACGGCGTCGTCGCGAAGCCGCTCGCGCAGCCCTACGCCCCGAACAAGCGCACGATGTTCAAGATCAAGCACGCGCGCACCGCGGACGTCGTCGCTCTCGGGTACCGCATCCACAAGTCCGGCCAGGGCGTCGGGTCGCTCCTCGTCGGGCTCTACACCGCCGAGGGCACTCTCATGGGGGTGGGCGGTGTGGCCGCGTGGAGCAACGAGCGACGGCTCTCACTCATCGACGAGCTCGCCCCGTACGTCGAGCGCGACGACGCGGGAGACGCTGTCACCGGAGAGACCGACCGGTCGCGCTTCTCGGCGTCGAAGGACGTGTCGTTCGTGAGGCTACGGCCCGAACGGGTGCTGGAGGTCAGGTACGACCAGCTCGAGGGATACCGCTTCCGTCACACGGTGCAGTTCGAACGGTGGCGCGACGACCGCGAAGCACGGTCGTGCACCTACGAGCAGCTCGAGACGGTCTCGGCTTACGACCTGGGCGACGTGCTCGACTGACGCGAACGCGCCGCGCCTCGGATCGTGAGGCCGACCGCGGTGACCGCGCCGCCGGCGACCAGGAGCCAGAACACTCCCTCGCCGCCGGTCGCGGGCAGCTGACCCGACGCGCCGTTGCCCGACGAGCCGTTGCCCGGCCCGGTCGTCGAGCTCGACGACGGCTGCGGCCACGGGGTCGGATCGATCGTCGCCGTGGGCGACGGGGTCGGGGTCGCGGTGCGCTCGGGGATCTCGACGACGAGGGTCATCGAGTCACCGTCGGCGGGCTGGGCGAAAGCCGCGCCCGCCGGCAGCAGGAGAGCGCCCGCGACCACTGCTCCCGCGACGATGCCGACCGTTCTGCGTCCGTTCGACGTTCGCACCCTGATTCTCCGATTCCCGGCCGCCCTTGGCCGTTCGACGCTGTCGGCGTTTTGTCGCCTCTCCCCACGATATCGTGATCGACCCGCGACATGCGACATCGGATCCACCCATCGCGGCGTCGCCGGTCCCACGCCGGGCGCGCACCGGGATTGCTCAGGACGCATCGGGCTTGCGGGCGCGGGAGGGCTGCACGCGGGGCGGCTCCCCCGGCATCTTGGGGAACTCGGGCGGAAACGGCAGCTCGCCGAGGCCGGCGGCCAGATCGCGCTCCCACCACTCCAGCAGCACCCCGATCCGGCCACGCCGATCGAGGATCCCCCGCCAGGGGTCGCCGACGTCGGCCAATCGCTGCGGGACGGTCCGCACGGTGAAGGCGTGCGGATCCACGTCGTCGAGCTCGTCCCACGTCACCGGCGTGGAGACCGTGGCCGTCGGGAGCGCGCGCGGAGAGTAGGCGCCGGCCATGGTGCGATCGCGGTTCGCCTGGTTGAAGTCGACGAAGATCCGCTCTCCGCGCTCCTCCTTCCACCAGTTGGTCGTCACCCGATCGGGCATTCGCCGCTCGAGCTCGCGCGCCGCCGCGATCACCGCGTGCCGCACGTCGAGGAACTCGTGGGTCGGTTCGATCGGGCAGAACACGTGCAGTCCGCGGTTGCCGCTGGTCTTGATCCACGGTTCGAGCCCGGCGTCATGGAGCACCTCGCGCAGTCCATGGGCAGCCACGACGGCCTCGGCGAACCCGGTGCCGGGCTGGGGGTCGAGGTCGATGCGCAGTTCGACCGGTCTGTCGGTGTCGTCGGCGAGCGACGCCCACGGATGGAAGACGACCGTGTTCATCTGCGCGGCCCACACCGCCGAGGCGATCTCGGTGAGGACGAGTTGCGGATGCGTGCGTCCGCTGTTGTAGGTGACGGTCACCGCTTCGACGTAGTCGGGCGCGCCCTTCGGCGGGTTCTTCGAGAAGAAGCTCTCGCCCTCGACGCCGTCGGGGAACCTCTCCAACGACACCGGCCGGTTGCCGTTCGCCGCGAGGAACGGCTCCGCCACGGCGACGAAGTACTCCGCGAGCTCGCGCTTGGTGATCCCCGCCTCCGGCCAGAGCACGCGGTCGGGGCTGGACAGCCCCACCTCCCGGTCGCCATCGGGGCCTGGAACGGTGAGGGTGATGCGCGCAGACGCCATCCTCCGACACTAGGGCGGGGCGCAGCATCCGTCACCCCTGCGGGCGTCGGACGAGTCGGCTACGAGGAGGCGTCGGCGAGGAGGGCGGTCAGCTCTGCGCGGGGCACGCGGATCCACGGACCGCCCGGGTCGACGATCACGCCGGTGAGTCCGGTATCGGCGGCGAGGGCTTTGCCGAGCTGATCGGCCGTCACCGGCAGGGCCTGGTCGCCGCGACCGAGGCTGAGCACTTCGAGCGGGTGGGAGAACACCTCGAGGTAGCGGTCGCCGTCGGCCGTGCGCGATTCGGCGATGCCGACGGGCCCGCCCTCCTCGGTGCGCCGGACGGCGATCCACAGGGGCGCTTCGGTCAGCGCGGCGGCGATCGCGGGCGCCGTCTCGTCGGTGCGAGGGCTGGCGAGGAGGGTCTTGATCGTCAGCGCGGCGTGCGCCTCGTCGACTGCCCGCTGAAGGAGAGGCTTCGGAAGCACGGCGCGGGCGGAACCCGAAGACGGATCGATGACGATGCCCTCGTAGGGTCCGTCGAGCACGTGGCGCAGCACCGTGAGAACCGGTTGCGCCATCGCGGAGGTGTCGGTGTCGCCGTCGGCCGTGACGCTTGCCTGGAGAGCGGTTCCGGAGCTGTAGACGAGGACGTGCTGCTTCTCACCGCGCCGGGTCACCGCGAGCGGAAGACCGCGGCCCTCTGCGAGCAGCACCCTCGCGTCGCCCTTGACCCGCAGATAGAGGTGCCCCTGGAGCAGCTGCCGCGCGACGTTCATGAGCGTGGTCGGCGTGGGCGGGTCGGGCAGCGCGGCCAGAGCATCGCGCAGGAGCACGTTGTCGTACACGCCCGGGAGCGACTCGTTCGGCGCGGGGGCCTCGGCGGGCACCGTGCGGGCCTGGGGTCGCGGGTCGGGGGCAGGAGCGGGCGGCTGGGATGCGCCCACACCCTGGAACGTGGACAGCGAGATGCCGACCGATGCCGCGGGATCGCTCGCCGGCTCGACCGGCGGGGCCACGGCGTCGGCGACGCCCCCTTCGTCGGGGACCTCGGGGGCGGCCGGACGGTCGGAGTTCTTTCGACGCGAGAAGAGAGCCATCCGTTTCAGCCTAACCCGAGGCTCCGTCGACGCACGGTGCGGGCCGCACGGTTGCGCCCGTGACGGCCTCGCTTCCTCGCGACGACGCGACCGGCGGTAGCATGTACACATGCGTATGCGAGCCCCGGTCGGCGAGCACGCGATGTCGGAACCCCACGCTTTACTGGGCGGAGAGGTCGTGCCCACCTCACCCAGCGATGACGGACGTCGAATGGCGAGAGGGGAGCCCCGATGAGCGACGACGAGGTTCGGCGCAGACCCGAGAGCCGCGGCTCGTCCTGCCCCTTCGACTGGTGCACGACGCGACACGGCCAGACGACGCACGAGGCCGACGAAGACCACCGCAGCGGCGGGCGCTCGCTCACCCTGACACTGCGCGACGAACGCGACGGCGCCGCGATATCGACCGCGGAGGTCGAGGTCGGCCTCCTCCGCCGGCGCAGCGACACCCGCACCTGGCTGGTGATCGAGGACGGTCGCGACATCCGGGTGCACATCACCGCGGAGAGCGTCCACGACCTTCTGGATGCCGTGCTGGCCGATCCCGCCGTGGCGGACGAACTCGGCATTCCCACCGGGGACGGCGAGCGCTAGATCTTCGCGATCGGGGCGATCTTGATGAGGAGCTTCTTGGCGCCGACCGTGTCGAACCTCACGTGCGCGACGCGCTTCGCGCCCTCGCCCGTCACGGCGTCGACGCGGCCCTCGCCGAAGTCGTCGTGCCGGATGCGGTCACCCGATGCGAGCACGAGGTCGCCGTTGTCGCGAACCTTCGCGGGGATGCGATTGGGGAACTTGTCGATCGCCGTCGACTTCGGCGCCAGATCGTCGCCGTAGCGCTTCGAGCCCCAGCTGCCGGAGTCGGAGCCGCCCGATGGACGGGCGTTGAGAGCGCGGGAGCGAGAGCCGCCGCGCGAGTTCACATCACCGGGCGATTGGCGCCAGTCGATGAGCTCCGACGGAACCTCCTGCAGGAACCGGCTGGGCATGGCCACCGTGACCTCGCCGAACTGTGCGCGGGTCATCGCCAGTGAGAGGTAGAGGCGCTTGCGGGCACGCGTGATGCCGACGTAGAACAGCCGACGTTCTTCCGCCGGCCCCCCGGGCTCGTTCGCCGAGATGCGGTGCGGGATGAGGTCTTCTTCTACGCCGGTGAGGAAGACCGCGTCGAACTCGAGGCCCTTCGCCGTGTGGAGGGTCATGAGCGACACCGACCCCGATGCATCGTCGAGGTCGTCGGCGTCGGCGACCAGCGCCACCTCGCTGAGGAAGTCGATGACCGTTCCCTCGGGGTTGTTGCGCGCGAATTCGCGTGTCACGGCGACGAGCTCGTCGAGGTTCTCGAGGCGGGCTTCGTCTTGCGGGTCGCGACTGCGCCGCAGTGCGTCGAAGTAGCCCGACTTGTTGAGCAGCAGGGTCAGCCCCTCGGCGACGGCCGTGGGGGGCGCGAGCTCGCCCGTGGAGGGCAGCATGATCGCCGTCGCCTCCGCGAGGATGGCGTCGAGCTGCGCGATAGCCGCCTGCAGCTTGGGTCCGACGCCCAGAGCGGAGGAGTTCGCGAGAGCGTCGCGGAAGGTGATCTGCTGGTCGGCCGCGTACCGCGCGATCGACGTCTCCGTCACGTCGCCGATGCCGCGCCGCGGACGATTCAGGATGCGGCGGAGCGCCATCTCGTCGGCGGGGTTCGCCACCGCGACCAGGTAGGCGAGGGCGTCCTTGATCTCGGCGCGCTCGTAGAACTTCGTGCCGCCCATGATCTTGTAGGGCACCGCCGAGCGGATGAAGATCTCCTCCAGCGCACGGGACTGCGAGTTCGTGCGGTAGAACACGGCCATCTGCGAGTAGTCGACACCCGTCTTGTGCAGCGACTCGATCTCGTCGGCGACGAACTGGGCTTCGTCGTGCTGCGAGTACCCGGTGAAGCCGATGATCGGTTCACCGGCGCCCACGTCGGTCCAGAGGCGCTTCTCTTTGCGGTCGAAGTTGTTGCTGATGACGGCGTTCGCCGCCGACAGGATGTTCTGCGTCGAGCGGTAGTTCTGCTCGAGGAGCACGACCTTCGCACCGGGATAGTCGCGTTCGAACTCGGTGATGTTGCGGATGTCGGCGCCGCGGAACGCGTAGATCGACTGATCGGAGTCACCGACCACCGTGAGCGACGCGGCATCTTCGCCGACGGGCTCCGGCTCGAAGATCATCATGCCGCCGCTCGAGGCGACCGGCGCAGCATCCGACCCGATCGGCCGGGTCAGTTCGTGGATGAGTGCGTACTGCGCGTGGTTGGTGTCTTGGTACTCGTCGACGAGGATGTGCCGGAAACGCCGACGGTACTGGTCGGCCACGTGCGGGAACGCACGGAAGAGGTAGACCGTCTGCCCGATGAGATCGTCGAAGTCGAAGGCGTTGGCCTTCTGCAGCTCACGCTGGTACGCGCCGAAGATCTCGACGAAGACCCGCTCGACGGGGTCGCTCATGTTCGCCTGGCGCGCGTACGACTCTGCGTCGGCGAGCTCGTTCTTGAGCTTCGAGATGCGGCTCTGCGTGCCCGCCGGCGTCAGGCCGAACGCGTCGCCCTCGTGCTCTTTGACGAGCCGCTTGATGAGCGCGCGGGAGTCGCCGGAGTCGTAGATCGTGAACGACTTCGTGAACCCGAACTGCTGGGCCTCGCGGCGGAGGATGCGCACGCACGCGGAGTGGAACGTGGAGATCCACATGCCCTCGGCGCGGTCGCCGATCAGCGAGCGCACCCGCTCGCGCATCTCGCCCGCGGCCTTGTTGGTGAACGTGATGGCGAGGATCTGGCTCGGCCAGGCCTCACGGCTGCGCAGCAGCGACGCGATGCGGCGGGTCAGGACGCTCGTCTTGCCCGAACCCGCACCGGCCACGATCAGCAGCGCGGGGCCGCGATACGTGACGGCCTCGAGCTGTGGCGGGTTGAGTCCGGCGAGCAGGTCGTCGTCGGAGCGCGAGGCGTGATCGGCCTTGTCGAAGCGCCCGGTGACGCTGCCGACGATGAGGGGCGTGGATGCGTCGGTCATGTCCCGTCAAGTGTAGGCGCGGGCTCCGACACCCGCCTCGTCAGTCGAGCAGCTGCGACGCCGTCCGCACCCTGCGGAGCGCGCGGTCGAGTTGCCCCCGCCGCGTGTCCGCACGCTCGATCGCCGAGGCGATCAGCCGGTCGTAACCCTCCGTCGCCTCCCCCGCCCTCCCGGCGCGCACCCTCGCACGCTCGAAGCGTGCGGCCAGCGCGACCGCGTCGCGGTGATCGCCCAGCACGTCGTGCAGGCGCGAGCCGGCTTTGGCCATCGACGCCGCCGCGTCGGCGAGCGCCACGGGTCCGGCCTCACCGATGGCCTCGGCGGCGTAGCGCAGGCGCCGCCCCTCCTTGCGCACGTCGTGCAGGCGGTCCATCGACCCGTCCCGTCGCTTCGCGGCCTTCCGCACGCGTCGCACTTCGCGTCGCAGCACCGCCGTGAGAGCCTGGGTCGCCTCGGCGCCGGCCCCGACGAGCGGCGGATCGGCCGCGAACGCGTGCAGCTCCCGCATCCGCCCCTTCGCACGCGGCTGCTCGCTCAGCACCACCAGGCGGGCGTGGAGCCGGGCGTAGTCGGCCAGCGGCTCGTCGACGAGCCGGCGTCTCATGGCGTCGTCGTCGATGTCGGCGTCGGCCAGAGCCGTGGCGGCTTCGGCGGCCAGAACCTCCGCGTCGCGGACGGTGCCGAGCTGGCTTCCCCACTCGCGCAGCTGCACACGCAGACGTGCCGAACGCGGGTCGTCGAGGTGGTCGCGGAGCAGCGACAGGATGCTGCGCAGCCGCCGCACCCGTGTGCGGAGGGCGTGCACGCCGTCGGGTTCATCGGCGAGAGCCGCCGCCTCGGCGTCGAGGACGGCACCCGCCGCTCCGTGGATCATCGAACGGGCCACGTCGCCCAGGGACTCGTGCGGTGGAACCATCCGCACACCCTATTGCCGGCTCCCGCGCGCTCCCGGGGAGCGACGCCCGCACATGTGACGACTCAGGGGGAAATCATCGGTCACAGACCTCGACCCGGGTGCGAGCGGCGTTCTAACGTGGAACCGTCATCGCGGCGATCCGGGCGGTCCCGGGCATCGGTTCATACCCGATTGCGTGGCGGGTTCGACTCCCGCCGTCGCGTCCACTCCTGCTCTCGGCGCAGCATCCGTTCCCGGCGTAGGACATGGCGGGAGCGTAGGACGCCTCGGCGCGAATCGTCCTACGTCGGCGCCATCTCCTACGTCCGCGACCGGGCCGGGCGGTCTGCCCCAGCGTTTCGCCGCCCGAGTGAGAACCCTGGGCTGCCGGTCACCCCGCAGGGGTCTCCCCGACTGCGAATTCGCGATGCGCGGTCGCGACCGCCTCGAGGAACTCCGCGATCACGCCCTGTTGCTGCGGCGTGAACGAAGCACCGACCTCCTCGACACGGCGCTCGAGGGGCGACAACTCCGTCGAGACGAGCTCGCGGGCGGCGTCCGTGGGGACCAAACGAAAACGGCGCCCGTCGACCTCGTCGCGGCGCCGCTCCATCCGTCCGGATCGGACCAGTCGATCGATGATCTCGGTCGCGGAGGATCGGGTCACCCCGAGGCGAACGCTGAGCTCGGCCGGCCCGATCGGAGCGGCCGCGAGCACGATGTGCTCGATCGCCGCGGCATCGGTGGTCGAGAGTTCCATCCGTCGGGCGGTGGCGAAACCGGCCTGCACTGTCGCGTCGTGCAACTCCCGGAGGAGCGACGCGAAAGCGGATCGCTGAGCGTCCGCGGAATGCATGTAGTTAATATACAGCTTTGCTAGTAGTTAGATTTCCGAACTAGTTTCGACTCCCACCCGCCGCGACTGTTGCCGACTGTGACGCACCGAATCCCGCCGTGACGCGAGTGCTGGCTAGCGTGACCCGAAGCACCTGGAGAGTTCCACATCCGGACCCCTGCGACGTTCTCAGCAAAAGAGGCCCCCATGAAGCTTTTCCGTCCCGCGCTCGTCAGCGCACTCACCGCCGTCGTCCTCGTCTCCACTGCGGCGTGCAGCGGCGGTTCGACCGCGACGTCGGGCGATGCCGCCGACGGCGCCGAGAAGACCAGCATCAAGATCGGCTTCAACCCCGGCCCGTACCTCGACATGTTCCAGGGCGGCATCCTCCCGATCCTCGAGTCCGAGGGCTACTCGGTCGAGACCGTCGACTTCACCGACGGCATCGTGGTGAACGTGGCCGTCTCGCAGGGCGAGATCGACGCGAACATCATGCAGCATCCGGTCTACCTCGACTTCGTGAACGCCCAGGAGGGCATCACGAACGCCCCGCTCGTGCAGGTGCCCACCCCGCGGATGGGTCTGTTCGGTGGAAAGAAGTCGTCGCTCGACGACGTGGCCGACGGTTCGACCGTGACCGTGCCGAACTCGCCGTCGAACATGTACCGCGGGCTCCTCATCCTGCGTGACGCGGGCTGGATCGACTTCGACGACGTCGACGATCCCAACACGGCCGACCTGTCGATCATCACGTCGAACCCCTACAACCTGAACATCACGCCCATCGAGAACGCGCAGCAGGTTCCGGCGCTGCAGGACGTCGACTACGCGACGATCCAGGGCAACTTCATCGTCTCGGGCGGCCTCGACTACGGCGAGGCCCTCGCCGTGGAGGATCAGCCCGTCTTCTTCTCGAACGTGGTCGCCGTGCGCGAAGACGACGTCGACTCCGACTGGGCGCAGGCGATCAAGGCGGCCTACGAGTCGCCCGAGTTCATCGACTACATCACGTCCGACCCGCAGTACGACGGCTACCAGCTGCCGTCCTGGTTCGAGTGAGTTCTCCCGACGAAGGGCGCATCGTCTTCGAGAACGTCACGAAGACGTTCGGAGCGAAGGATGCGGCGACCGCCGCCCTGCGCGACGTGTCGCTCGAGGTGTCGCCCGGATCGATCTTCGGAGTCATCGGGTACAGCGGTGCCGGAAAATCCACGCTGATCCGAACGGTGAACGGCCTCGAGCAGCCCACGAGCGGGCGCGTGATGGTCGAGGGCGTCGACATGGGCGCGCTGCGCGGGCGCGCCCTGCGCACCGCCCAGCGCCGCACGGGCATGATCTTCCAGCAGTTCAACCTGCTCGAGACCGTGCGCGTGCGAGACAACGTCGCCCTCCCCCTGCGGCTCGACGGGGTCGCGCCCGCGGCCGCCCGCGCCCGCGCCGAGGAGGTGCTCGACTTCGTCGGCCTCGGCGCGAAGGCGGGGAGCTTCGCCTCAGAGCTCTCCGGCGGTCAGAAGCAGCGGGTCGGCATCGCGCGCGCCCTCGTGCGCAACCCCCGCATCCTCCTCTCCGACGAGGCGACGAGCGCGCTCGACCCCACCACGACCGTGCAGATCATCGAGCTGCTGCGCAGTATCAACCGCGAGTACGGCACGACGATCCTCGTCGTCACCCACGAGATGGACGTGATCAAGGACCTCGCCGACGAGGTCGCCGTCATGGCGGACGGCGCGGTCGTCGAGCACGGGTCGGTGCTCGACGTGTTCGTGCATCCTCGCGCGTCGATCACCCGCGACTTCGTCACGACCGTCGTGCCGCAGGGCCTTCCCGACCGCGTCGTCGCCCACGTGGGCGGCGACAACCTCTGGCGTCTGCTGCTGCTCGACGAGCAGGTCGCCGAACCGCTCGTGTCGCACATGATCACCGACCTCGGCGTCACGGTGAACATGCTCCACGCCGATATGACCGAGGTGGGCACGCACACGATCGGTCAGATGATCGTGAAGGTCGACGGCCCACCCGATCGGGTGCAGTCCGCGCGCGCCTACCTCACGTCCCGAGTCGTCAGCCTCGAGGAGGTCGTGGCATGAACGGCGATCGCTGGACCCTCATCACCCCCGACATCTTCCTGAAGGCGATCGGCGAGACGCTGCAGATGCTGGGGTTCGCCCTCGTCTTCGGCTCGATCCTCGGTGTCGCCATCGGTACTTTCCTCGCGCTCACGAGACCCGGCGGCATCCTGCAGAACCGGCCGGTGAACATCGTGCTGGGCGTCTTCGTGAACATCGCCCGCTCACTGCCGTTCATCGTGCTGCTCGTCGCGATCCTCCCCTTCACCCGTCTTCTCGTCGGCACGAGCATCGGGGTGTGGGCCGCGATCGTGCCACTGACGGTCATGATCGCGCCCTACATCGGGCGCCTGGTCGAGAACTCGTTGCTCGAGGTGCCGCAGGGCGTCATCGAGGCCGCGCGCTCGATGGGCGCCTCGCCGTGGCAGATCTTCCGACGCTTCCTCCTCCCCGAAGCGCGCAGCTCACTCATCCTGGCGATCACGATCGCCACGGTCGGACTCATCGACGCCACGGCGATGGCGGGTACGGTCGGAGCCGGCGGTATCGGAGACCTGGCGCTGTCGTACGGGTACCAGCGGTACGACGGGTTCGCGATGGTGCTCACGTGCGTCACGCTCATCGTGCTGGTGCAGGGCATTCAGATGACGGGCTCCGCGATCGCTCGTCGGTACCGGCGGCGGTGACGGTGGTCGACTTCTCTGCCGCGCAGCGGGTGCGCGCACTGCCCCCGAACTTCTGGGGCGCCATGGATCGCGAGATCGCGCGCCTGCGGTCGGAGCCCGGCCCGCCGGTGATCGATGTGTCGAAGGGCAACCCCGATCTCCCGACGCCGGAGCACATCGTGGCCGCCATGCAGCGCGCCGTCGCCGACCCCGTGAACCACCGCTACCCGTCGTCGATCGGGCGGCCCGGGGTGCGTCGGGCAGTCGCGAAACGGTATCGCGACGACCACGGCGTCGAGATCGACCCCGACGCGCAGGTCGCGATCTTCCACGGCTCGCACGAGGCCATCATGGCCTCGATCATCGCCCTCGCCGATCCGGGCACGAACGTCGTGCTGCCCGACCCCGGCTACCCGCTGTATCTCTCCGCCGCCGACCTCGCCGAGGCGTCCGTCGTCTCGCTGCCCCTCGACGCGCCGTCGTTCCAGCCGCGGTTCGAGGCACTCGACGCCGTGCGCGAGGCGAGCGTGCTCGTGTTGAACTACCCGAACAATCCGACCGGGGCTCTCGCGACTCCCGAGACGATGGAGGGGGCACTCGCGTTCGCGCGTCGGACGGGGGCGGCGTTCGTCCACGACTTCGCCTACTCGTCCCTCGGCTTCGCCGGCCGCCGTCCGCTCTCGGCCCTGGAGTTCGATCGCGGGCTCGACGTCACCGTAGAGCTCCAGACGCTGTCCAAGACGTACAGCATGGCCGGGTGGCGGTTCGGCTTCGCCGCGGGCAACACCTCCGTCATCGACGCGATGGCGCGCTACCAGGCGCACGCGTTCAGCACGATGTTCGGCGCCACGCAGGTCGCGGCCACGGCCGCCCTCGACGGCGACCAGAGCGCCGCCGCCGACCTCGTCGGCGTCTACCAACGGCGTCGCGACCTCGTGGTCGCGGGACTGCGCGCCGCCGGGTGGGAGGTCTTCGAGCCCGAGGGCACCTTCTTCGTCTGGGTGCGGGTACCCGGTGGGGCGGATGCTGCGGACTTCGCCCGCAGGCTCCGGGAGGAGCAGCGCGTGGCGGTCGCGCCCGGCGACGGCTTCGGCGAGCGCGGACGCGGCTTCTTCCGCATCGGACTCGTCCACGATGACGCGACGCTGGCCGAGTTGGTCGAGCGCCTCACGGCGTTCGGCGCGGTCAGAGCTTCCGCCCGGGGTTGAGGATCCCCCTCGGGTCGAACACGCTCTTGACGGCTCGTTGCAGTTCGCGGATCCGCGGCGGCACTTCGCCGTCCACCGCATGGAGCTTCACGGAGCCGATGCCGTGCTCGCCGGCGACCGTCCCCCCGAGTCGCTGAGCCAACACGAGGAGCTCGTGCTCGGCCTCGCGCGCCCGCGCGGTCTCGTCGGCATCGCCCGGGTCGAACACGACCGTCGGATGCAGATTGCCGTCGCCCACGTGCCCGGCGAGGCTGATCTCCACTCCGAGGCGCAGCCGCAGCTCCACCACGGCGTCGGCGAGCACGGGCAGCTGCGACCGGGGCACCGCGAGGTCGCCGTGCGTCGCACCGCCTCGAACGGCGACGAGAGCCGGGCTCAGCGCGCGACGGGCGGCGAAGAGATGATCGAGCTGCTCCGGATCATCGGCGCGCGTCGCGGCCTGTGCGCCGTGCGCGAGGAACGCGGCTTCGAAGCCGTCGAGATCTTCGGCGCTGCCGATCACTTCGTCTGTGACGGCCAGCAGCCACGCCTGCGCACTGTCGGGGATGCCGAGTTCGGGACGAACGAGACGGATGCCGCGCAACGCCACCTCGTCGAGGAACTCGAGCGTCGACGGCAACCGGGAGCCCGACGCGATGACGTTCGCCGCTGCGAAGGCCGAGGCCGCGTCGCGGAAGATCGCCGACACGCCCCTGCTCGGGCCCGGCGCGGGGCGCAGCGCGAGGGTCGCCTCCGTGATCACGCCGAGCGTTCCCTCCGACCCCACGAAGAGACTCGTGAGGTCGAGACCGGCGACGCCCTTGACGGTCTCGGCCCGGGTGCGCACGATCTCTCCGTCGGCGAGCACCGCTTCGAGGCTGCGCACCGCGTCGCGGGTCACCCCGTACTTGACGCACCGCATGCCGCCCGCGTTGGTGGCGATCGTGCCGCCGATCGAGGCCCACTCGGCCGAGGCGGGGTCGGGCGGGTAGAAGAGCCCCACCGCCGCTGCCGCGCGCTGCAGGTCGGCGACGACGACTCCCGGCTGTACGACGGCGATGCGGTCGACCGGGTCGATCCGCACGATGCGGTCGAGCGCGCCGAGATCGAGGAGCACGGCACCGTCGATCGCCGCCGCTGCTCCGACGAGGCCCGACCGCGCACCCTGCGGGACGACGGGCACGCCCGCGTCGTTCGCAGCGCGGAGAACGGCGGAGACCTCGCGTGTCGAGCGCGGTCGTACCAGCACCGCGGCAACCGGCGCCGTCGTGCGCGACGCGTCGAACGCATGCTCCGCCACGACCGGCGGGTCGTCGATCACCGCCCCGTCGGAGAGGAGGTCACGGAGCGTCTTGACGAAAGCGGTGGCCACCGCTCCACCGTACGGATGCCCGGGGCACTGCGTCGCGCCGTACGTCACCGCCCGACACACGCGTCGGCCCATCGACGCCTTCCCCGTGTCGGCGGCCTGGCGTACCGTGCGGGGTATCGGAAGGAGCGCTCATGACGAACGACCGCATCTACCCCGAGGGAGTGCCCTGCTGGGTCGACCTCGCGCAGCCCGACACCACGGCAGCACGCGCCTTCTACGGCGGCCTGTTCGGTTGGGAGTTCACCGAGGCGATGCCGCCGGGCGCCCCCGGCTCCTACCTCATCGCGACGCTGGACGGGAAGGATGCGGCGGCCCTCACTCCCGGCGACGGCACCGACGGCTGGATGAGCTACATCGCCTGCGGCGATGCCGACGCCGCCGCGGCTTCGGTCGAGGAGGCGGGCGGCAGCATCCTCTCCGCGCCCGAAGACGCTGGGCCCGGCGGGCGCAGCGCGACGTGCGCCGACCCGCAGGGCGCGGTCTTCCGGCTCTGGCAGGCCCGACGGCGACTCGGCGCGCAGATCGTGAACGTGCCGGGAGCGTGGAACTTCAGCGACCTCCACACCCCCGAGCCGACGGCCGCTCTGCGGTTCTATGGCGAGGTGTTCGGGTGGGCCGTCGACGAGACACTCGGCGCCGGCATGATCCGTGTGCCCGGGTACGGTGACCACCTCGCCGCGACGGTCGACCCCGGCATCCACGAACGCCAGGAGTTCGCTCCGGAGGGCTTCGCCGACGTCGTCGCAGGCCTCACGCGCGCGGACGACGCGCGGTGGTGGATCCGCTTCACCGTCGATGATCGTGACGACGCCGCCGCGCGTGCGGAGTCGCTCGGCGGTGTGATCCGCTCGTCGGCGCAGACCGACTGGACCCGCGAGGCCGTCATCGAAGACCCGCAGGGTGCGCGGTTCATCGTGAGTCAGCTGGTCGTCCCCGACTGACCCCCGCGGAAGAAGGTAGCCGCGAGGTCGGTGTGGTCGGCGAAGACACCGTCGGGCTCGGCATCACGGATCACCGTCCACTCCGCCTCGTATCGCCCGAACGCGCCGTCGCCCCCCTCCGCCCGGAACTCCGGCAGGAGGAACGCGTTCTCGGGGCGGCAGGTCCACGTGAAGACGCGCAGTCCTCGATCGTGCGCATCCGCGGCGACGCGGCTGGGCCCCGTCGCGCGGCCTGCTGCATCGGGCGCCAGGATCATGCGCTTGTCGACGCTGATCCCGTCGAACCGGCCCCCGAGCGCGTCCAACCCGGCGGGCGCCGCCGTCTGCGCGTACGTCGGCGCGTCCGCGCCGAGAGCGTCGACGAGGTCGTACGGACGACCGTCGGCGGCCAGCAGATAGATGTACTCCGCGACGAGACCCCGGTCGCGGAGGGCCGTCAGCACGGTCGACTCGAACGACTCGACCACGAGCGGAACGTCGTCGCCGATGCCGTGGAGTTCGTCGAATACCAGACGGTCGAGCCGGTACCCGAGTCGACCGAGAGCGGTCGCGTGCTTGATCTCGACGACCAGTCCGACCGGTCTCCCCCGCTCCAGGCCGGCGCGACGCACGAGGTCGACGAGGTCGCTCAGCCGCAGCATCGGCTCGGGGTCGTCGTAGGCCGCGCTCCCGGGGCGCAACGCCGGCAGCCGCTCGCGGCACCGGAGGGTGTCGAGCTCCGCCCACGTGAAGTCCTCGGCGAACCAGCCGGTGAGCATCTCCCCGTCGATCTCCTTGGTCGTCCGACGCGACGCGAAGGCCGCATGCTGCGATACGTCGGTCGTGGCCCCGATCTCGCGGTCGTGCCGCACCACGAGCACGCCGTCGCGCGACACGACGACGTCGGGCTCGACCGCGTCGGCCCCCATCGCGATCGCCAGCTCGTACGACGATGCGGTGTGCTCGGGGCGGTAGCCCGGGGCGCCCCGGTGCCCGATGACGAGGGGTGCGATCACGCCTTCACGTTAGTGGCCGACCCGCTCATGGTGTCCTCACAGCAGCACCCCGCGACTCCGGGGAGGGCGTCGGCTAGTGTTGATCTACAGCACGGTGCTGTAGATCAACCCCGATTTTGGAGTGTGAGAGCAGTGGCCCTCAACAACCCGGCCTTCAACAACCCGGCGTTCCAGGACCCGCGCGCCGTTCAGACCTACCCCGGTGGCTCGCAGGCTGCGCGCCTGGGCAACGGTCAGACGCAGTATGCGCCGCCCCCCGCCGCCACCAACGCCGAGCTCGAGGGCAAGTTCGCCGCGCCCTCGGCCGGTGCCCAGCAGACCGACCGGATGACGTACGAGGACACCGTCTACAAGACGATCGCCCTCTTCGCGGTCATGCTCGTCGTCGCCGTCGGCGGATGGATCTGGACGATGTCCAGTGTCACGCCGACCAACCCCGAGCCCAACGTCGCCCCGTGGCTCATCGGCGCCCTCGGCGGCTTCGTGCTCGCCATGGTCAACATCTTCAAGAAGCAGCCCTCGGCTCCGCTGATCATGGCGTACGCCGCCTTCCAGGGTCTGTTCGTCGGCGGCATCTCGGCGTACTTCGAGTTCATGATGCCGGGCATCGTCGTCCAGGCGACCCTCGCGACCGTGTCGGTCGTGGGCGTCACGCTGGCTCTCTTCGCCAGCGGCAAGATCCGTGCGTCGAAGCGGGCCACGAAGATCTTCATGATCGCGATGATCGGCTACCTGGTCTTCAGCCTGCTGAACGTCGGCCTCATGCTCTTCGGTGTACTGCCCGCCGACCAGATGTTCGGTCTGCGCTCCGCGACCATCGCGGGCATTCCGATCGGCCTCATCCTCGGTGTGCTCGTGGTCATCATGGCCGCCTACTCGCTGGTGCTGGACTTCGACCAGATCCAGCAGGGTGTGCGCAACGGCGCCCCGCGCAAGCTCGCGTGGAAGGCTGCTTTCGGCATCATGGTCACGGTCATCTGGCTCTACGTCGAGATCCTGCGCATGATCGCGATCATCCGCGGCAGCAACTAGTCACCGCTCGCACGAAGGGGTCGTCCGTTCCGGACGGCCCCTTCGTCGTTCCCGCCCGCGCCCGGTTCCGCTCCCCCTACCCGGAATGTGGCGCATTCCTGCAACTGACCACACCGATTCGTACGGTCGATCGACGGATGCTGTGGCAGTCGGCGCCCCGTCGGCGGGCACCCGCCGACCGGGGCGATGGGGCGGCGGCGCAAGGCCTGGTCGCAGCATCCTCGACCCGACTAGCCTCGCGCCATGACCCCGTCGAAGACACCCGCCGAGACCCTCGAGATCGCCGGGCACGAGGTGCGCGTGACGAGCCCCGACCGCGTCGTCTTCCCGCAGGCTGCGCTGACGAAGCTCGACATCGTGCGCTACTACGTCGCCGTTGCCGACGGGGCGCTGCGAGGAGCGGGCGGGCGCCCCATGGTGCTCAAGCGCTTCGTGAAGGGCATCGACGAGGAGGCGTTCTTCCAGAAGCGGGTGCCCGAGAAGCACCCCGACTTCATCGACACCGCCACCCTCCACTACGCGCGGGGGACCTCCGCCGAAGAGACCGTGGTGAGAGATGCCGCCGGGCTCGCATGGGTCGCCAATCTCGGATGCCTCGACCTCAACCCGCATCCGGTGCGCGCCGAAGACCTCGACCATCCCGATGAGCTGCGGGTGGATCTCGACCCCATGCCGGGCGTCGAGTGGGCGCAGATCGTGGATGTCGCGATGATCGCCCGCGAGGTGCTCGACGATCACGGTCTCGTCGGCTGGCCCAAGACGAGCGGGTCGCGGGGCCTGCACATCCTCGTGCGCATCGCGCCCGAGTGGGATTTCGCCGCGGTGCGGCTCGCGGCCGAGACTCTGGCCCGCGAGGTCGAGAACCGTGCGCCCGGCCTTGCGACCGCGCGGTGGTGGAAGGAGGAGCGCGGCGAGAGCGTCTTCGTCGACTTCAACCAGAACGCGAAGGACCGCACGGTGGCGTCGGCGTACAGCATCCGTCCGCTCCCCGACGCGCGCGTGTCGACCCCGCTCGCCTGGGACGAAGTGCGCGCACGCCGACCGGAGGAGTTCACCGTCGCGACCGTGCTCGAGCGCTTCGCGGCCATCGGAGACCCGCACCGCGGTATCGACGAGGCCGCCGGGCGTCTCGACGGCCTGCTGCGGCTCGCCGACGAGCTGGGCCCCGCCGAGAAGCCGCCGACGGCCTCGGACGGCACGGGGCGGCGCGCCTCCACCATGCCCCTGATCGAGGTCGCACGCACGAAGACGAAGCCGGAAGCCCTCGAGGCCCTCGAGACGTGGAAGACGACGCACGAGCGGCCGGCAGCGATGCTGCACCCCGCAGACGTGATGATCGACGGCATGCGCGGGTCGAGTTCCCTCTGGTACCGCGTGCGCGTCAACCTGCAGCACGTGCCCGAGGCGGAGCGCCCGCCGCAGGAGCCGCTCCTCGCCGACTACGACCCTCCCCACGGCCCCTCCACGCAACGCTGACCCGGCGCACGGAGCCCAGGCGCCACCTCCGCGGGCGCGCGGTCAGCCGCGCCGCGCGGGACGCCGGACGGCCTGCTCCACCACCGCGGCGAAGGCGTCCATCGTTCGTTCGGGGGTGAACCGGGCTGCGGCGACAACGGCCTCGGCCGACAGCCGTTCCCGCAGCGCGTCATCGCCGAGCACGTCCGCCAGCGCGGCCGAGAGTGCGGCGACGTCGCCATCGGGCACGAGCACTCCCCCGCCGTCGCGCAGCATGTCGCGCGGGCCGTAGCGGATGTCGAACACCACCGCAGGAGTGCCGTGCGACAGCGCCTCGGCGAGAGCGAGGCCCTGGCCCTCGAAAGCTGAGGTGGAGAGGTAGACGGATGCGGCGTCGAGCACGCCGGCGACGTTCTCCGTCGCGCCGCGCAGCACGACGCGCTCCCCGGCCCCGAGATCGTCGATGAGCGCCTGAAGCGCCCCGCGCTCTGCCCCGTCGCCGTAGATGTCGAGCGTCGCCCCCGGCACGGCCGCGTCGACGAATCCTCGGATCGCGAGATCCACGCGCTTCCCGGGCGCGAGCCGGCCCACGACGACCACGCGGCCGGGCTCGCGTGCCGCGATCGGAACAACGGATGCGGGGGCCACCACCGCGTGCGGGACGACCGCGTGCACGCCCGAAGGTCCGAAACGCGAGACGACGTCACCGCGCTGCGATGGGGTCGGCCACAGCACGGCGTCGAACCGGTCGGCGATCGAGAACCACCGAGACCACAGCGGGTTGAGGGGCGCGTCGGCGGTGAACGGCGGCTCGAGGTGGGTCGTGTGCACGGTGTGCAGCAGACGCACGGCGGGTGCGTCCCACCCGCTGAGCAGCTCGCCGAGCTGACGGGATTCGCAGATCACGACCACCGGGCGCTCGATCCGCGCGCGCAGATCCTCGACCACTCGGTCGAGCCAGGAGCGGTAGAGCGCTCCGAAACCGGCGAGGATGCCGACGGGCGATCCGTCCGCGTCGTGCACGATGATCGGTGCCGCCGTCAGGTGCCAGTCGGGGTCGCCCGCGATCACCGGCAGCGACACGACCGCGCGGCCCGCAGCATCCCCCACCTCCCGGTAGGAGAGCGAGGGGTCGACATCACCTGGCGTAGCGGCCTCGCGCAGCCACCGCGCGGCCCCGCCCCGCGGGTCCGCTGCTTCGTCGAAGAGGTTGCGCAGCCGCTCGGGGACGTCGAGCATGCCACGACGGACGAACTCGGACCGGTGCTGGGCGTGGGCCTCCGGGGTGCCGGGGTCGACCGTCAGCAGGACGGTCTCGGCACCGGCTTCGCTCATCTGCCGGGCCCGCGCGAGTGTGGCTACCGTGTACCCGCCGTCGAGTCCGGGAATGAGCCGGCTCGACAACACGAGGTACCACGCGTCGGGGAATCCTGTCACGGGCGCGCTCGTCCTATCCGGAACACGGGGAACCCCGGAGCGATCTCGGCGAGCTTCTCATCGGAGGAACCGGCGTCCACACCCTCGAAGAAGCGACCGACCTCCCACGCCCAGGCCTTCAGGTAGGCGCGCAGGATCGGGGGCTTGTCGGCGTCGGACACCTCGACGGCGGCGAACGCCTCGACTCGGCGTCCGGCGCGGAGTTCGCCCTCGCCCGAGACCCGGAGGTTGCGCACCCACTGCGCGTTGCCGCGCGGGGCCACGAGGTAGCGTTCACCACCGACCCGGAGCGGGTTGACCGGCGTCGTGCGCCACTCGCCGCTCGATCGCCCGCGCACGGCGAGCACTCGGCTGCCGGCGAGCGGGAGCCCGATCCGCGTGAGGAACCCCACGACGCGGTTGAACCCCTCGTCCATCGCCGTGGGCCGCACGAATCTCTCGCTCATCCCCTCATCCTTCTCTGTTCACGAGAATTCAGCATCATGGCGAGACCGCCGAACCGCGCACGGATCGCGGCTGAAGGCGCAACGAGCCAGCGCCCTCCCACTCGACTCAGCGCGAGACGCGCACGACCGCGCGAGTCACTCCCATTCGATCGTCCCCGGCGGCTTCGACGTCACGTCGAGCACGACACGGTTGACGTCGCGCACCTCGTTGGTGATGCGGTTGCTGATCTTCGACAGCACGTCGTAGGGCAGACGCGTCCAGTCAGCCGTCATCGCGTCCTCGCTCGAGACGGGGCGCAGCACGATCGGATGCCCGTAGGTGCGACCGTCGCCCTGCACGCCGACGGATCGCACGTCGGCGAGCAGCACGACGGGGCACTGCCAGATCTCGTTGTCGAGGCCGGCCTTGGTCAGCTCTGCGCGCGCGATCGCGTCGGCGTCACGCAGAATCTCGAGGCGGTCAGCGGTGACCTCACCGACGATCCGGATGCCGAGGCCGGGCCCCGGAAACGGCTGGCGACCGACGATCGCCTCGGGGAGGCCGAGTTCGCGTCCGATCGCGCGCACCTCGTCCTTGAAGAGGGTGCGCAACGGCTCGACGAGCTCGAACTGGAGGTCTTCGGGAAGGCCTCCGACGTTGTGATGGCTCTTGATGTTCGCGGTGCCCGTACCGCCGCCGGACTCGACGACGTCGGGGTAGAGCGTTCCCTGCACCAGGAAGCGGATCGGCTCGCCGTCGGCGGCGGCCTCGGCGACGAGGTCGCGCTCGGCGGCCTCGAACGACCGGATGAATTCGCGCCCGATGATCTTGCGCTTCTGTTCGGGGTCGCTCACGCCGGCCAGCGCCTCGAGGAACTGCTCACGCGCGTCGACGGTGATCAGGCGAACGCCGGTCGAGGCGACGTAGTCGTTCTCGACCTGCTCGCGCTCACCCTTTCGCAGCAGCCCGTGGTCGACGAAGATCGCGGTGAGCTGATCGCCGACGGCCTTGTGCACGAGCGCGGTCGAGACGGCGGAGTCGACTCCGCCGGAGAGCGCGGAGATCACGCGTGCCGAGCCGATCTGCTCGCGGATCCGGTCGACCTGCTCGGCGATGACGTTGCCGCTGTTCCAGTCGGCGGCCAGGCCCGCAGCCTTGTGGAGGAAGTTCTCGATCACGCGCTGACCGTGGTCGGAGTGCTTCACCTCGGGGTGCCACTGCACGCCGTACATCCGGCGGGCGTCGTTCGCGAAGGCGGCGACCGGGGTCGCGGCGGTGCGTGCCAGCACGTCGAACCCCTCGGGGGCGCGTGAGACCTGGTCGCCGTGGCTCATCCAGACGTTCTGCTCGGCGGGCTGGCCGTCGAGCAGCGTGCCCTCGGTGACGATCGTCGCATCGGTCGCGCCGTATTCGCGCAGGCCGGTGTTCGCGACCTCGCCGCCGAGCGCCTTCGCCATGACCTGGAAGCCGTAGCAGATGCCGAGCGTGGGTACGTCGAGGTCGAACACCCCGGAGTCGAGCGAGGGAGCACCCGGCTCGTACACCGACGAGGGGCCGCCGGAGAGGATTATGCCGACGGGGCTCTTGGCGGCGATCTCTTCGGCCGTGGCCGTGTGAGGGACGATCTCGCTGTAGACGCCGGCCTCGCGGACGCGGCGCGCGATCAGCTGCGCGTACTGCGCGCCGAAGTCGACGACGAGGACGGGACGTTGAGAGGTCTCGGTCTGTTCGGTCAACGGGTGCCTTCCGGGGCGGGAACGGATGCTTCGGCCGCCTCGCGTTCTGCGAGGTAGGTGGTGACCTTCCGGGCCGTGACGGCCTCGAGGAAGAAGGAGAGGAGCGGCACGACGCCGCCGAGCGCGAGGAAGATGAAGCGCGGGAAGGGCCAGCGCATGAGGCTCCAGATGCGGAAGCACGAGAACAGGTAGACGACGTAGAACCAGCCGTGCGCGACGAGGATCGCGAGGGAGATGTTGACGCCGTCACCGGTGGAGATGATCTCGCACCCGTTGCCGCCGGGCAGGAACAGCGAGAACCACTCGCAGGCCGGGCCGGGTATCGCCTGGGCGAAGTAGAGGAACCCGCGCGTCCCGCCGGCGAAGAGCTCGACGTGCAGCGGGGTGTACTTGAGGATCATCTCGGTCAGGAGCAGCAGCAGGCCGACACCGGTGATGACCGAGCAGATCTGGTAGAACTTCAAGGCTCCGCGGATCGCAGGAAACGATGCGAGTTTCGGGGCTCGAGGCATGGGCTCCATTCTAGACGGCGGCGAAAAGACGAACCGCCCTCCCCCACGAGGGGAGAGGGCGGTCGGTCGATGTCGAACGATCAGCTCTTCGGCAGCGTCACCTGGATGAGACCGGTGGGGTAGCGGTCGCGCGCCGAGACGTAGAGCAGGTCGCGGTCGGCATCGATCGAGACGCCGTAGACCTTGTTGCCGTAGGTGTGCGCCGAGAGCCTCTTGACCTCGCTCAGGTCGGACGCGGCGAACACGGTCGCCCCCGACTGCTCGAACGTGGTGCTCTGATTGCCGACCACCACCAGGCCACCGTCCACCGCGATCGAGCGATAGTCGGCGTTCGCGACGCTCCGGCGCTTCTGCAGCACCAGGTCGCCGCCGTCGTAGACGCGGATGCCCTCGGTCGACCCGCTCGCGTCGCTGTTGCTGATGTAGAGCAGATCGCCGGCCGCGTCGTAGGCGACACCGTGGGTGCGCCAGGCTCCCCCGTCGGCGACGCCGGCCACCGTCTGCATCAGCTCGCCCGTCTTCGCGTCGGCGACGTCGAAGCCGGCACCGCGCGTTCCGCCGTACACGAGCCCGCGCTGGAGGTCGACGTCCATGCCGCGGACCCCGCCGGAGAAGGCGAACGGACCGCGGACGACTGCGCCCGTGTCTGCGTCGAGCACGACCCAGTTGCTGCCGTAGGCGACGTAGAGCACCTCGTTCGCGGCGTCGTAGGCGATGTCGCGCAGTCCGTCCCCGGTGAGCCCTTCGGGCACGGTGATGGTGCGCTTCACGACATCGGCGACGGGGTCGACGACGTGGATGCGGGCGGGGCGCATCTCGTTCGCGACGAAGAGATCGCCCGTCGCGGGGTCGACCGCCGTGCCGACCGGGAGGATCTGCGGCTCCTCGCCCTCGGTCGGAATGGCGGTGAGTCCGCGCGCGATCCACGGCTCGACCGGCACCTCGGGCTCGGGCAGTGCCGCAGGAAGCGTCACCCGCACCAGGCCCGCGGGATACCGATCGCGCGCCGAGACGTACAGCCGGTGCGTCTTCGTGTCGATCGAGACCCCGTAGACCTTATTGCCGTAACGGTGCTCCTCGAGACGCTCGACCAGGCCGAGCCCGTCAGCGTGGTAGATCGAGACCCCGGAGTCGTCGAAGGTCATGCTCTGGTGTCCGACGACGACGGTGGCGGTCGCGGAGTCGACCGCGATCGAACGGAAGTCGGCTCCCGCGATGTCGAGCGTGTCGACCAGCGAGTAGTCGGCGCCGCTGTAGACCCGGATCCCCTGCGTGGATCCGGCGGTGTCGCTGTTGCTGACGTAGATGAGATCGTTCACCGCGTCGTACGCGACACCGTGGGTGCGCCAGGCGCCTCCGTCGGCCGGTGCCTCGACCGCACGGATGAGCGCGCCCGTCGTGGCATCGCGCACGTCGAACCCGCTGCCGCGCAGGCCGCCGAAGACCCGCCCGCCCGCGAAATCGACGTCCATCCCGCGGACCCCTCCGGAGGAGAAGGCGAACGGGCCGGCGACCTTCGCGCCGGTCTGCGCGTCCATGACCACCCAGTTGTCACCGAAGGCCACCGTGAGGTGCCCTGTCGCGGCGTCGAAGGCGATGTCGCGCAGGCCGTCCTGCGCCGGGTCGGTCGTCGGTGCCGACAGGGTGCGCACGATGGTGTCGGTCTTCGGATCGACGACGTGCACACGGGCGGGCCGCTGCTCGTCGGCGAGGTAGACCAGGCCGGTCGCGGGGTCGACCGCCGAGCCGACGGGGCGGATCTCGGTCGCGCCCTCCGCCGTCGCGGTCGGGATCGCGGTCAGCGCAGTCGCCGTCCACGGGTCCTCGGTGGGCACCTCGGGCTCCGTGGGCTCCTCGGGTTCGGTCGGCTCTTCGGGCTCGGTCGGCTCTCCGTCGCCGGTACGGATGCTGACGGTCACCGCCTTCGGCTCCACTTCCTCGCCCGGAGGGTTGAGGCGGAAGTCGCGGTTGGCGACGAAGACCCGCTGGTCCTCCTCGTCCACGACGATGCCGTAGCCGTCCTTGCCGAACGCGGGCCCCGCCTTGTCGGCGAGCTGCGCGCCCGTCTCGAGCGCGTGCACCGAGAAGCCGCCGCTGTCGGCCGACGTGCCCGTGTACCCGACGTAGAGCAGACCTCGCTCGCTGTCGATGTCGACCTGACGCGCTCCGGGGCGCACCTCCTTCTCCCAGAGGAGTCGGAAACCGTCGCTCGCGGCGAACGCCTGCAGGTCGGGGGTGCCGACGACACCCTGGAACTTCGTGGTGACGATCGTGCCCGTTTCGGGATCGGCGGCGACGTAGTACGCGTCCTTCGTACCGTTGATCACGCCGAGCGACTCGCCGGTCGAGGCCCGGAAGACCTCCACGCCGCGCGCGGGAACGGCCACGTAGACGTAGTCGTTCGCCGGGTCGA